>JBELMC010000026.1:0-31500 GCA_042096155.1 Dinoroseobacter sp. | reverse complement strand
ACCACACCAAAGTGGTCCGCATTGGGTTGCGTTACGGCTTCATCTTCTTCATCACGTCTGAGGTAATGTTCTTCGCCGCGTGGTTCTGGAGCTTTTTCAAGCACGCCATGTACCCGATGGGCCCTTTGTCACCGGCCGTTGATGGTGTCTGGCCGCCCGCCGGGATTGAGACATTTGACCCTTGGCACCTGCCATTGATCAATACGCTGATCTTGTTGTGCTCCGGGGCTGCCGCAACATGGGCCCACCACGCATTGGTCCACGAAGACAACCGTCAGGATGTCAAATCAGGACTTCTGCTGGCTGTCGGTCTTGGTGCGATCTTCACGGTGTTTCAAGCCTATGAGTACAGCCATGCGGCCTTTGGCTTTTCGGGCAATATCTATGGTGCGAACTTTTTCATGGCCACAGGGTTTCACGGCGCTCATGTGATTATCGGCACGATCTTTTTGTTCATTTGCTACCTGCGCATTCGCCAAGGGCATTTTACCGCCGAGCGGCACGTCGGGTTTGAAGCGGCGGCCTGGTACTGGCACTTTGTCGACGTGGTGTGGCTGTTCTTGTTCGCAGCTGTCTACATTTGGGGCAGTTAACGCTTGATCATTGCGTCTTCATGACCAAACCAACGGGCGCGGCATCGGCCGCGCCCGTTTCCTATCGCGAAGAGGTTTTCATGCGCGTTTTGCTTCCATTGGTGTTCGGACTTGTCGGCACGACGCTTCTGCTTGGTTTGGGTGTCTGGCAATTGCAACGCCTTGCGGTGAAAGAAGCGATCTTGGCCCAGATAGATGCCCGGATCATAGACGCACCAGTGGCATTGCCTGTGGCCCCAACCGAAGCGCAGGACGAGTATCTGCCGGTCCGGGTAACGGGTCGATATGCGCCCTTCGCGGCTGATGTCTTGGTGTCCACCAAAGAACGTGGGCCGGGTTTTCGCGCCGTGACAGTGTTTGTGACGGAGGGTGGACGTCGGATCTTAGTCGATCGCGGCTTTGTGCCCGAAGCCTTGAAGATGACACCGCGCGGGGAAGGCCCGGCGGTGGTAACCGGCAACCTGCTATGGCCTGACGAGGTCGACGGGTTCACGCCCAAGCCCGATCTGGATCGCAACATATGGTTTGCTCGGGATCTGCCGGCCATGGCCGCGGCTTTGAACACAGAGCCTGTATTGGTGGTTCTGCGCAACGGATCGGGCCCCGATACAACCGCGATGCCGATGCCTGTAGACAGCGCCAACATTTCCAACGATCACCTTGAATATGCAGTGACCTGGTTCAGCCTTGCCGCGATCTGGGCACTGATGACCGGATATTTATTGTGGCGGCAGCGCCGCTCTGCGAACTAAAGGCCCTGTTTTCATGCGCTATGTCTCAACCCGGGGGAGCGCCCCTGACCTGCCCTTTCATGAGGCGATGCTGACCGGTCTCGCGCGCGATGGGGGGCTTTACGTGCCATCCGAAGTGCCAGTGTTCACGAGCGAACAGATTCGCGAAATGGCTGGACTGCGTTATCAAGAGATCGCTTTCCGGGTGATGCGTCCGTTTCTGGGCACCAGTTTCACGGATGACGAATTTCGCGAAGACATTGCCCGCGCATATTCGGGCTTTGCACATGACGCGTGCGCTCCGCTCAAGCAACTTGGTCCCAACCAATTCTTGTTGGAGCTGTTCCACGGGCCAACGCTGGCGTTCAAAGACTTCGCGATGCAATTGATCGGCTGTCTTTTTCAACGTGAGCTGACCCGGCGCGGCAGCCATGTGACGATCGTGGGCGCGACCTCGGGCGACACCGGGTCGGCAGCGATCGAAGCTTTCCGTGGGCTCGATGCTGTGGATGTTTTCATCCTCTTTCCCCATGGCCGGGTGTCCGAGGTCCAGCGACGCCAAATGACCACTCCGACTGAAGGCAACGTTCATGCGCTGGCTGTTCACGGCCATTTTGATGATTGTCAGGCGCGCGTCAAAGACATGTTCAACGATTTCGCGTTTCGCGATGAAATCGCTCTTGCGGGCGTGAACTCGATCAATTGGGGCAGAGTGTTGGCGCAAGTGGTCTATTACTTCAGTGCCGCCACAAGCCTTGGCGCGCCGGACCGCGCGATCAGCTTTACAGTGCCCACAGGCAATTTCGGCGATATTTACGCAGGCCAGATTGCAAAACGCATGGGCCTGCCGATCGATCAATTGATCGTCGCCACCAATCAAAACGATATTTTGCACCGATGCCTCAGCACGGGCGGCTACCACACCAGCGAGGTCCATCCGTCAATCAGCCCATCGATGGACATCCAGGTCTCTAGCAATTTCGAGCGTGCTTTGTTTGATGCTTACGATCGTGACGGTTCTGCGGTGGTCCAGCTGATGGACGAGCTGAAATCAACCGGCGGTTTCACCGTCAGCCAAGGCGCGTTGCAAAGCTTGCGGGAAACTTACAGTTCCGGCCGTGTCTCTGAAGACGAGACACGAGCTGAGATCGCACATTCGCTGAAGGCGTCTGCGGAACTGTTGTGCCCACACTCAGCCATAGGGGTCAAAATTGCCCGAGATGCGTCGAATGGTGACAGTCCGATGGTCACCCTGGCAACCGCCCATCCCGCAAAATTCCCCACCGCGGTCCAAGCGGCAAGTGGCCTCCATCCGCCCCTTCCCCCTCACATGGAAACGCTTTATGAGCGCCCAGAAAGGGTCACTGAGATCGCGAATGATCTGATCGCCCTAGAGACCCACATTAGAGAGAACCGTCGCGCGTGAGCCTGCATCTAGATACCCTATCCAACGGCTTTCGCGTTGTGACTGAATCCATGCCCAGCCTCGGCTCTGCCGTCATTGGCATATGGGTTCTCGCCGGGGGCCGTCACGAGACAAAGGCCCAAAACGGCATCGCACATTTCCTTGAACATATGGCATTCAAGGGCACCAAGCGCCGCTCGGCGCTGCAGATCGCTGAAGAAATTGAAGATGTAGGTGGTTATATCAATGCCTACACCTCGCGCGAAGTCACCGCCTATTACGCGCGCGTGTTACAAGATGACGTCGCACTCGCGATGGACGTGATCGCGGATATTTTGCGCAATCCGGTATTTGATCCTGCGGAAATCGAAGTCGAACGCGGTGTGATCTTGCAAGAAATCGGCCAGGCGCTCGACACGCCCGACGATGTAATTTTTGACTGGCTGCAAGATTGTGCTTTTGCGGATCAACCTTTGGGCCGCACAATTCTGGGGCCCGAAGCGCGGGTCAAAGCCTTCAGCCGCGATGACCTGGCGGCTTTTGTCGGTCAGCATTATGGCCCGGGTCAGTTGATCCTGTCAGCTGCGGGCGCAGTCGATCATGATCAAATCGTCCGTATGGCGGAAAAGCTGTTCGGCGATTTGCCCACCGCGCGTCAATCGACTGCGTTGGAAGCCGTCTTCACGGGCGGCGAGCGTAGCGAAATCAAGCCGCTTGAACAGGTTCACTTTGCGCTTGCCATGCCAAGTCCGGGCTATACCGCACCGGATGTCTATGTCAGCCAGATCTTTGCAACTGCTTTTGGCGGCGGTATGTCTTCACGACTGTTCCAGGAAATCCGTGAAAAACGTGGCTTGTGCTATTCGATTTTTGCTCAGGCGGGTGCCTATGCTGAAACGGGTTTGATTACAATTTACGCAGGCACCAGCGCAGAGCAGATCTCAGACCTTGCAGCGCTTTCGATTGACGAGCTAAAACGCGCGGCAGACGAAATGAGCGTCGCCGAGATCGACCGGGCTCGTGCTCAGCTGAAAGCCGGGCTGATCATGGGGCTTGAAAGCCCGTCGAGCCGAGCCGAACGGATTGCCCGTATGGTTGGCATTTGGAACCGGGTTCCCGATTTGTCGGAAACTGTCGCGCGAATTGATGCGGTGACCCGTGACGATGTGCGCAATTTCGCGGCCTCGCTTTGCACGGGCGGCGAAGCGGCGATGGCGGTCTATGGGCCAGCGGAGCAGGCGCCTGGCTTGGCGGAAATTCAGGCGCGGCTTGCCGCATGATGCTGGGCCGCCGCCGTCCTATTCGGCTGCACTCCGAGCGCCTGACATTGCGTGCCCCAACCCATGCCGACTATCGGTGCTGGGCGGCCTTGCGCAATACATCGATGGACTTTCTGACCCCTTGGGAACCAACCTGGGCTGGCGATCACCTAAGCCGCAAAAGCTTCACCAATCGGGTCCATTGGGCAGCCCGCTCGATCAAACAAGGCTCAGCCTATCCGCTGTTCATGTTTGTTGACGACAGCCAAACGCTTGTGGGCGCCATTACTTTGGACAATATCTGGCGGGGCCCTGCCCAGGCAGCGACGATTGGCTATTGGATCGGCGCGCCTTTTGCCCGCCAGGGTTATATGCGCGAAGCGATCTCGGCGGTGTCGGATTACGCATTCCAGCACTTGGATCTGAGCCGCATTCAAGCAGCTTGTTTGCCAGAGAACGTCGCATCGCGCGGTGTGCTTGAAAAAGCAGGCTTCAAATATGAAGGCGTTGCGCAGAGCTATCTGCAAATCAACGGACGCTGGCGCAACCATGTGCTGTATGCGGCGCTACGCCATGATCGTCGCGGGCGCGTGCCCAGCTGAAGCACAGGTGATAGCGTCCTGTTGCAAAGGCATTTTTTGCGCGCCAGTGACTTGCGCAGTTTGATGAAATCAGTCACCTGTCAGCGATGACCAATCTAAACGCTGCAACCGCCGATTTCGCCAATGGGCTTGGCTTGCCGCCGCAAGCCTACCCTGAACTGACGCAAAACTATCTTGAAGAACCAAGAGGTCGATATGCCGCGCAAGCGGGGCTTTTGATCGCGCCAGCCAGCGCTGCCGAGGTGTCTCGTGTGATGGCGGCCGCTCACGCGGCGCATGTGCCGGTCATTCCCTATTCAGGAGGGACGGGTCTGGTTGGCGGTCAAGTGGCGCAAAATTTGCCGCGTCCGGTCATCTTGTCGTTTGACCGAATGCGCGCGATCCGGTCGGTGCATGCCGAAGAAAACGTGATCGTGGCCGAAGCCGGTGCCATTCTTGCAGATGTTCAGGCGGCCGCCGCTGCCATGGATCGAGTGTTCCCGCTTTCGCTGGCGTCAGAGGGTTCTGCCCGGGTGGGCGGTGTCTTATCAACCAATGCAGGGGGAGTGAATGTGTTGCGCTACGGCAATGCCCGAGACTTGTGCCTTGGGGTCGAAGCGGTCCTGCCAGATGGGCAAATCCTCAACACCCTGACCCGGCTACGAAAAAACAACACTGGATATGATCTGCGTCACCTGCTGATCGGCGCTGAAGGCACACTTGGTGTGATTACCGCAGCTGCCCTGCGTCTCAGCCCTGCTCCGGTTTACACCGCGACCGCATTGCTGACGGTCGACAGTCCCCGTGCCGCACTTGCGCTGTTGTCATTGGCAGGCCGCATTGCTGGCGGCACCGTGTCTGCATTCGAGCTGATCCACCGCCAAGGCTTTGATTTTCTGGCTGAAACGATGCCGCAGGTGCGCTGCCCCTTTGACACCGCGCCAGAATGGTGCGTGCTGATCGATCTCGGTGGGCCGGAATCCTTTGATCCGACAGCGACATTGGTGTCGTTGTTCGAACAGGGGATCAACCAAGGCCTGGTGTTCGATGGCGTTGTGGCTCAGAGCCAATCCCAAGCCGCCGAGCTGTGGTCAATCCGTGAGACCATTCCCGAGGCGAATCGTCGGATCGGTTCGGTCAGCAGCCACGATATCGCCGTTCCACTATCACGGATCCCGGACTTCATCACCCAAGCCACAGCCGCCATTGACCGGTACGGGGTTTTTCGGATCAACTGTTTTGGCCATCTCGGTGATGGAAATTTGCATTTCAATATCTTTCCGAGCCCCGGCAAAACCCGCGCCGACCATGAAGAGGATCGCGTGCCGATCAAAAAGATTATCCATGATCTTGCGACGTCCATGGGCGGCACAATGTCTGCCGAGCACGGCATTGGGCGGTTGAAGGTCAACGATTTGGAAACATATGGTGATCCGACCAAGCTTGCTGCGATGCGCGCGATCAAGGCCGCACTTGACCCGCATGGTATTTGTAATCCAGGTGCGATTTTACGTGTATGAGTGTTGAGGGCCGCATCTGGCGCGCATGATCGCGGCGTAAAGCGCGTTTGTCTATGGTCTATGGGCGCAGGGCTGGGCTGCGCGGGATCAATATGTTGCAAGTTGGCATGTCAAGAGCACGCCAACTTGGTCGGGTAATCTATAGGCAAGACAACAGTTTCACCAAAACTCAAACGCCGTACTTCAGTCACCGGCATATCCGACAAGCGCATGCACATCTTGGCCCATGGCTTCGAGCGCGGCGCGCCCACCAAGATCGGGCAAATCGACAACAAAAGCGCAGCCGATGACTTCGGCGCCCAGTTTTTCAATCAATGAAATGCCTGCTTGCGCCGTGCCGCCGGTCGCGAGCAAATCGTCAACCAGCAAGACCTTCTCGCCCGGCTGTAAACAATCGTCATGGATTTCCACTGTCGCCTCGCCATATTCCAGGATGTAGCTCTGGGCGATGGTCTTGCCCGGCAGCTTGCCTTTTTTGCGGATTGGCACAAAACCCACAGACAATTGGTGGGCCACCGCTCCGCCCAAAATAAAGCCGCGCGCCTCAAGGCCTGCGACTTTATCGATCCGCTCGCCAACATAAGGCGACAGCAGCTGATCAATCGCCAGCCGAAATCCGCGCGGATCCAAAAACAGCGTTGTGACATCGCGGAACATGATCCCGTCATGTGGAAAATCAGGAATCGTGCGAATGTAGTCCTCGACACAGCGCGGGGCGCGGGATGAACGGTTCATAGGTTGAAGATCCTCATAAAAATGGTCCCGGCATATTGCTCATTCGCTGGCATTGCTGGAAAATCCCTGGCGCGGATAATGCATCCGGATGGCTTGGGCATCTTGACCCGTCAAGCGAGTAACGGCATTGCTGTCTTCGTCGAAAATTGAGCGATTGGAATAGGTTGGATTGCGCATATCGGTGGCAAGGCCAAGCGCCTGGACAAGTTCTTCAAGCAGGACTGATCGGATCGCACGACGGCGCAAATCGCGGCTGAGCGCAATGCCGGACGAGCGGATTTCACCATCACGCCACCACAACGTGACCAGGCCCGCTTGAATGATTGCGCCGTCGAGCCCGTGAAATCCGGTGCCTTCGATCTTTTCACCACGCCCAGCGCCCGTCAGGTAAATCGGGATTTGGGCTTCAGAGCCGGGGGGCAATATCCGCATCCGGACCGCTGCGCCGACGGTGTTGATTTCTGAAATGGCCTCGATCAGCGCCATTTTGACCGGCGCCACTTTATAGGCTGGAAAATCCGGATCCACATCCGCAATTGCAACCGTCAAGGTCAACGCGCGCGCAGCTGGCCAACGGGCAAAGCTCTTTTGGCAGGGGGCACCGGGCTGCGCGGCGCAGGCCACAACACGGTAAAAATCGGTGTCACTTAACGCGCCCTCGGTTTCGACAAACTCGGCCGCATGCGCCGATCCCACCCCCAGGATCGCAGCGATCAAGACAGCGCCCAGCTTCATGCCAGCACCCGGCCTGCGACCGCATCAAGCTTGGCCAACAGGTCTGGATCACGCTTGTCCAGGGCCGTCATGATGGCATGATCCAAAGCGCGGTCGCACCCGTGAGGACAGGGCGCTCGATCTTTTCCCAAAAGTCCCGGCAGCCGGGCAACCACGCCTTTTGCAGCTGCTGAGTTGCCCGCAAGAGTGGCAAGGATATCCGAGATATCGACAGCACCGTGATCCGGGTGCCAGCTGTCATAATCGGTGATCATCGCGACACTGGCATAGCACAGCTCTGCTTCGCGGGCGAGTTTGGCCTCCGGCATATTGGTCATGCCAATCACATCGCAGCGCCAGCTGTCGCGATACATCTTGCTTTCAGCAATGGCAGAAAACTGTGGACCCTCCATCGCCAAATACGTGCCACCCATATGCACTGTCACCCCTTGGGCGGTCGCAGCCTCCATGCACGCGGCGCTTAAACGCGGGCAGGTTGGGTGAGCGACAGACACATGAGCGACACAGCCGGGACCGAAGAAGCTGGTGTCACGTGCAAAGGTGCGGTCGATGAACTGGTCGACAATGACGAAATCGCCAGGCGCCATATGTTCGCGGAACGATCCGCAAGCACTGACTGATATCAGATCGGTGACCCCAAGACGTTTCAGCGCGTCAATATTCGCCCGGTAGGGCACCGTGCTAGGTGTGTGCACATGGCCGCGACCATGACGCGGTAAGAACGCCATGTTCACGCCGTCCAGGACACCTGTCAAAATTTGATCCGATGGCAGGCCCCAAGGACCTTCGACCGACACCCAAGCGGGCTGTTCCAATCCGTCGATCTGGTAAACACCAGATCCGCCGATGACGCCAAGATAGGTTTCCATGCTCGTCCCTCTGTGGGTTTTTTTTACAGATTCACCCATTGATCCGGGGAAATGCAAGGGAGAGCTTACAAGCGGGTCGAATTCGTGGCTTGTGCGCAACCCACTTGGATTGCGATGGGTTACGCAGCGGCTCTAGGTCGGAAAACTGTTTGGGTACACGAATGTATCCCGTGCATTCCGATGTTATTTGGGTTAGCTCGTCGCAAAACAGTCCCTCTCATTCCCTTCGAAAGCCCGATTTTATGCCCCGTTCGACTTTGGCCTCCTTCGCGCGCCGGATTGCCCCGCCTGATTTGTCTACACTCGATCCGCGTGGGATCAGTTTGCAGCGCTGGCGCGTTGAGCTTTTGTCGGGTCTCACCGTAGCGCTGGCCTTGGTGCCTGAGGCTGTCGCGTTTTCGTTCGTGGCCGGCGTCAACCCTTTGGTTGGCCTTTATGCGGCATTCATTGTCGGTTTGATTACCGCGATCATTGGAGGTCGGCCGGGGATGATCTCTGGGGCGACAGGCGCATTGGCCGTGGTCATGGTGTCACTTGTGGCGCAGCACGGCGTCGAATACCTGTTCGCAACGGTCGTCTTAATGGGGATAATCCAGATTGCCGCCGGAGTTTTCGGGTTGGGCAAATTCATTCGCTTGGTGCCACACCCGGTGATGCTGGGCTTTGTAAACGGCTTGGCAATCGTGATTTTTCTGGCCCAGATGAGCCAATTTCAAGTGCCTGGGACAGCCGAGGTGTCTAGTCATGGCATGTCTGGTGGCCAATGGCTGTCTGGCTGGCCGTTGGTCATCATGCTGGCCTTGGTCGCGCTGACCATGGCAGTCATTTATGCAATTCCCAAGATTACGACGGCCATACCCGCGCCTTTGGCCGGAATTTTGGTCACCGCCGCCCTGGTCATCGGGATTGGTATTGATGTGCCCCGGGTCGGCGACATGGCCTCGATCCAGGGCGGATTGCCCTCATTGCATATCCCCGCGGTGCCGTTGAACCTTGAGACCGTCTGGATCATTTTGCCTTATGCGCTGATCTTGTCAGCCATCGGCCTGATTGAGAGCCTGCTGACCTTAAATTTGGTTGGTGAAATGACCAACAAGCGCGGAGGCGCGTCGCAAGAATGTGTCGCGCAAGGTGTGGCAAACACTGTCACTGGTTTTTTCGGTGGCATGGGCGGATGTGCAATGATTGGTCAGTCGATGATTAACGTAAAGTCCGGTGGGCGTACCCGGATCGCTGGCATCACCGCGGCGTTGTTTTTATTGCTGTTCATTGTTGTGGCCTCGCCTTTGATCGAGCAAATTCCTCTCGCGGCCTTGGTTGGGGTGATGTTCATGGTGGTGATCGGAACCTTCGCCTGGAACTCTTTGCGGATCATGCGCAAAGTCCCCACCACAGATGCGGTGGTGATCGTGCTTGTGACCGTTGTCACCGTGATGACGGATCTGGCAACAGCTGTCGTTGTGGGGGTCATCATCTCGGCCCTGGCTTATGCGTGGTCGAATGCAACGCGGATCCATGCAAAAGGCTACGAGACCCCGGAAGGTGCCAAAGTCTACCAGGTGCAAGGTCCTTTGTTCTTTGGGTCAGCAGATGGGTTTTTGGAACTTTTCACACCGGACACGGATCCGGCGGTGGTGATCATTGACTTTAACGACAGCCGCGTTGCGGACCAATCCGCTTTGCAAGCCATCGAAGTCATTGCAGAAAAGTATCAAAAAGCAGGAAAAACGATCCAGCTGCGCCACTTAAGCCGAGACTGCCACGATCTGTTGACCAAAGCAGGTCAATTGATGGTCGACAGCGATGACGACCCCGATTACCAGATCGCGGCAAATTACGGTGTTCGGACCGGAATCCTAGGAGGGCACTGATGATATTTTTATGTTGTCATGTCCGAACGATCTGATGGAACACCGCTTTGTGGCGTCTCATCTTTGTCATGCGGCCGTTTCAGCGTGAACAAATCTGAGATCCGAGCATAGTCGCGATATCCCAGCCGTGCCAAGGGTTGAAAACTGGTGACATCGAATTGGCCATTGCGCAGGCAATCATCGCGCATATGGATGCCGGTCACTTCACCGAACACTGCGAAATTTGAGCTGCCTTCCAATGTGACCAGCCGTGTGAGTTTGCATTCCAGATTGGCTGGCGCAGCGGCGACGCGGGCGCAGTCGATGGTGCGGCACGATGCTTTGGGCAGCTCGGCACGCTCAAATTCATCGGTTTCACGCGGGTAAAGGCCAGAGGTGAGGTTCATTGCATCACGCATCGCGTATTCCACCATATTGACGCAAAAGACGCCGGTTTCGCGTATATTGCCCAGACTGTCTTTGGTGTCCCCACGATCCTCTTTCGCGCTGGTGGTGGCAAACATCACTTGTGGCGGCACATATGCGACAGCGTTGAAGAACGAATAGGGCGCGAGATTGTCAACGCCATCGCGGTCTCGTGTGCTGATCCAGCCAATCGGGCGCGGCGTTACAACAGCGTTGAAGGGATTGTGAGGCAGGCCATGACCATCCTCGGGGCGATAGAACATAGTGGCTCCTCTTGGCGGGCGGGGTTCCGCTGTGCTAGGCCGTGACGCGGTAAAGGGCAAGGGAAAGCGCCTGGGTGGAATTGCGGGTTGAGACCGAACAGGACCGTGCAGAGGTCGAGGCGCTCTATGATCTGTGCTTTGCACCGGGCCGCGAGGCGCTCTCATCTTATCGGTTGCGCGACGGCGTCGCACCTGTGGCCAGCCTATGTCTGATCGCACGAGACCCGTTGGGCATTTTGGGCGGAGCCATTCGGTTCTGGCCGGTTCAGATCGCTGGTGCTGATGTGTTGCTGCTGGGCCCGATTGCTGTGCATCCGACCCGGCAGGGCGAGGGTTTGGGCGGCTATCTGATGATTGACGCGCTTGATCGTGCGCGGAATCAAGGCTGGGCGCGGGTGTTGTTGGTCGGAGATGCGCCGTATTATCGCCGGTTTGGGTTCCGCAAACAGGTCGATGTTGAGATGCCGCCTCCGACAAATCCAGAGCGTGTTCTGGGGCTTTCGCTGCAAGAGGGAGCCTGGACCGGCGTTGTCGGCGCGGTCAGGCGGGTTGTAACGCCGTGATGCGGCACCCATGTATCCAATAGGAAAAAAATGCTGGCCCTTTGTGATCATGAACATGCCCTCTGAACAAACCCCTGTTTTGAGTAAAGTCACCCCGGACCGCGAGGCCGTTTTGGATGCACTGGCCGCACGTTACCGGGCGGCAAACGGTGTTGGGATGCAAGTTTTGGCGGTGATCGGCGGACAGGCTGAAAATGTGCTCAAACGCCTGCCAGACCCGGTCAGCGATCAATTGGACAATCTGACATTCAAAGCCCTTGAGACTTCGTTCAATGTTGCCGCACGCTCGCGCGCGGCACTGCCAGACCAAAGCGATTGGCTTAATACGGTCGTCACCATGGGCACCGGAGCCGCCGGCGGATTGGCGGGATTGCCAAGCGCTGTAGCTGAACTGCCCGTCACGACAACGGTAATTTTACGCGCCGTGCAGGGCATTGCTGCTGAACACGGCTTCGATCTGGATGAAGAGACAACGCGTTTGGATTGTTTACAGGTTTTTGCCGCAGCCGGACCGTTGGCAAGCGATGACGGAATTGACACCAGTTTTTTGTCGATGCGGCTGGGGCTGACCGGTGCGACATTGCAGGGATTGATCAGCCGCGTTGCGCCGCGCTTGGCTGCCGTTTTGGGCCAAAAACTCGCGGCGCAAACCGTACCGATCTTGGGGGCCGTCTCAGGCGCAGCAATCAATTATGCGTTCACCAGTTATTACCAGGATATGGCGCGGGTGACGTTCGGGCTGCGGCTTTTGGCTGACGAGCTGAACGAAGAACGAACCAGCGTGATCGCGGAGTTCCGCAAACGGGTCGAAGGACCTCCGCCTCAGCGCAGTTGAAGCATTTCAGATTGCGAACCTCTTAGTGCGCCTGTCAACGCGACAGGTTGTAAGATGTTGTTGTTGCGCCTCGCGGGTCACCCTTGCAGGCGCAGCCAATCTTGCAAAACCGGCCGAACGGTCATTGCGCCTGCGGCCCGGGCCTCGGTGATCACTTCCCGGGCCTCACGCAGGTCAACCTGGCGTAACAGATGCTTGACCGGACCAATCGAAGCCGGCCGCATCGACATTGCACGCAAGCCCATGGCAGCAAAAGCGAGGGCTTCAAGCGGACGGCCGGCGTCCTCTCCACAAAAGCTGAGAGGTGTCTGCGTTTCGGCGCAACGGCCGACGATTTGTTCGATAAGGCTCAGAAAACTGACATTTAGTGTATCATAGCGGCGGCGAACCCGCTCGTTTTCGCGGTCTGCTGCAAAAAAGAACTGCTTCAGGTCGTTGCCGCCAATGGAAATAAAATCAGCTATTTCATAGAAATATCGTGGTGCGAAGGCCAGCGAAGGGGTTTCTAACATCGCACCGATCTCCAACGCCGACGGCAGCACATGGCCAAGCGATGCTTCACGATCAATTTCGCGCAACAGCATATCGCGCGCTTCGGTGAATTCTTCGAGCTGGGCCACAAAAGGAAACATAATCGTTAACGGACCGCCATTGGCCGCGCGGATCAAGGCTTGCAGCTGCATGCGCATGACGCCGGATTTGTCCAAACCGACCCGGATCGCGCGCCAGCCCAAGGCGGGGTTGGGTTCGTCTTGAGGCTTCATGTAGGGCAGCACTTTATCGGATCCGATATCAAGCGTCCGAAAGCAGACCCGTCGGCCTTCGGCAGCGCTGATCACACGGGCATAAAGCGCCGCCAGCTCGCCCCTGCGTGGGACTTTGGAACGTGTCAAAAACTGCAATTCGGTACGAAACAAGCCTACACCCGACGCACCGGAATTGTGCAAAGACGGCAGGTCCGCCATCAGGCCTGCGTTCATATCGAGACGAATTTTGCATCCGCACAAGGTCACCGCAGGCTCGGTGCGCAGCGAGGCATAACGCTCTTGCGCTTTGGCCTGCATCTCCATCTTGTCGTGAAACGCCGTACGGACAGACTCGTCGGGGCGCAAATGAACGATGCCTTGTTCGCCATCAACCAACACTGGATCGCCATTCAACGCCTCAGTCGAGATCTTGGCGACATTGATCACAAGCGGGATGGCCAGTGCCCGGGCCACAATGCTGGCATGGCTGCCAACCGAGCCCTCCTCAAGGATGATGCCCTTGAGACTGCGGCCATAATCGAGCAGCTCAGCAGGACCAATAGAGCGGGCCACAAGGATCGGATTTTCAGGCATCTCGGCCCCGGTTTCGGTGCCTTGTCCGGTCAACCGGCGCAGCAACCGGTTGGACAAATCGTCCAGATCCTGCAGGCGTTCACGCAAATAAGCGTCGGGCACCATACCAAGGCGCGTGCGGGCCAGGGATTGTTCTTTTTCCACAGCCGCTTCGGCGGAGAGCCCACTGTCGATATCAGCCACCATACGGCGCATCCAACCCTTCGAATTGGCAAACATCTTGTATGCCTCAAGGACCTGTACTTGATCGCGGTCTTTGGCGTGATGCAGCATATCGTCGACAGACATGCGCAAATCATCCACGGCTTCTCTCAGACGTTTGGTTTCGAAATCCGGGTCGTCAGCAACCAGATTGCTGACCACCACGCGCGGTTCATGCAGCCAGACTTGGCCTGCTGCGACTCCCTCTTGGGCGACTGATCCACGCATCATGACTTGATTCATATGGCGTTGGCGCAGCGCTTCACCCTCACCGACAAAGGCACCCAGCTCTGTCATCTCGGCGATCACCATCGCGACCACTTCGAGGGCGTAAACCTCATCCTCCGTGAATTCTCGTGCATCTTTTGATTGGACAACAAGCACGCCAAGCGTGTCGCCCAGCCGCTGGATTGGAACGCCAAGAAAACTGGAAAAGACTTCTTCTCCCGTTTCAGGCATGTATCGGAACCCGCGTGTGTTGGGGGCGTCGGCGGTGTTGATCGGTTGCTTGCGTCGAGCGACCCGGCCGACAAGACCTTCACCCAAGCGCATCCGGGTCTGGTGGACAGAGTCAGGATTGAGCCCTTCTGTTGCGCAAAGCTCCAGCGTGTCGACATCGCGAAACAGATAAATCGAGCAAACTTCTGTTCGCATGCTGTCTGCAATCAGGTGGGTGATCCGGTCAAGCCTCTCTTGCCCAGCGCCTGCTTCGGCCAGGGTCGCCTGCAGTCGGCGGAGCAGTTTTCGTGAGTTGGTTTCGGATCGGTCAGGCATCGCGGTGGGTCGTCCTTTGAATGATGCATTCATAAGGTAGACCACAACAAAACCCTTTGCGAAACGGTGTTTTGTGAAGCTTATGCGCTGTTTGCGGTAACGTGCGGTCACATGACCGAGTAATGCCATATCTTTGGCCGTATCCAACCGCGTTCGATTAGGAATTTCTTGGAAAATTGACCGAACAGACAAGGCGCATGCGCTTGATCCAGTAAGATGTCATCGCAAATGTTGGGCCGCAGGATCAATTTGGTGCCTGCCGCTTGGTTGGCTTTCCGGGCTGCAACCGGGGTGTGGGATTCCGCGCGTTTGGTCATATGTTTGAGCCATTGCCTCATTAAGAGAGCCCGGCGCCTCGGAATCTGATGCAGCTTCCGATAAGGAGGATTGTGCGGCGGTAGATTAAGCTGTGGCCAATTCGAACGCGTCATGCAGGGCTTGGACTGCCAGCTCCATATACTTGCGATCAATCAGGACCGAAACTTTGATTTCGGACGTGGTGATCACCTTGATATTGATATTTTCGTCACGCAGCGATTTGAACATCTTTGCAGCGACACCGGCGTGGCTGCGCATGCCAATGCCGACCACGCTGACTTTGGCGACCTCTGGATCGGTGACCAGTCGGGAATAATTGATCTCGCCCGTTGACTGCGCTTCTTCCATTGCTTTTTCGGCACGTCTAACCTGATCGGTGGGGCACGAAAACGTCATGTCGGTGCGACCATCTTCGGAAATATTCTGAACGATCATATCGACGTTCACACCCGCATCCGAAAGCGGTCCGAATATGGCCGCCGCGATGCCAGGTCGGTCCGCCACAGACAACAAAGTCATTTTCGCTTCGTCGCGCGAAAACGCGACACCAGAGACGATATTGGATTCCATGATTTCCTCCTCATCACAGACAAGCGTTCCAGCCTCGTCCGATGGCTCTTCAAATGATGACAACACACGCAGTTTGACGTTATACCGCATCGCCAGTTCGACAGAACGGGTTTGTAGGACTTTGGCGCCCAAGCTGGCCAATTCCAGCATTTCCTCATAGGCGATCTTATCAAGTTTGCGCGCCTTGTCGGCGACCCGCGGGTCGGTGGTGTAAACGCCATCCACATCGGTGTAGATGTCACAGCGCGCCGCATCGAATGCGGCGGCAAAAGCGACCGCGGTGGTATCAGAACCGCCGCGTCCCAATGTGGTGATCCGGCCCTCAGGGCTTATGCCTTGAAAGCCCGCGACCACTGCGACACGCATGCCTTCGCCGAACTTGGCGGTCAGATTATCGGTTGGGATTTCGTCGATGCGCGCACTGGAATGCGCCGAATTTGTCTTCAGCGGAACCTGCCAGCCTTGCCAGCTGCGTGCGGGGATATCCATTTCTTGCAAGGTTAACGCCATCAGCCCGGCCGTCACGTTTTCGCCTGAAGACACGACGGCGTCGTATTCGCGCGCATCAAATAGAGGCGAGGTTTCTCCGACCCAGCCGACAAGCTCGTTGGTTTTGCCCGACATGGCTGATACGATTACGATCACGTCGTGGCCTCTGGCAACCTCAAGCGCTACGCGCTTTGCAGCGCGTTTGATACGGTCCAGATTTGCGACGGATGTGCCGCCGAATTTCATCACGAGGACGGACATGTCCCCTCCTATTCTTGTGTTGCAGGGGGCGTATGACAAACCGGCGCGCAGGGCAAGACATCTGCCATGCGACTGATGGATCTGGCGGTCGGTCCGCTATATTTTGCCAGGGCGGCGCAATTGGATCTTAGCTTGATCGATAAAGATCTTGAGCGCTTGTGACCTGCTGCGGCTTTGGGGCGATCTCATGCGTGTTAAAGCCTCATTTTTTATCGATGACGTTTTGTGACATCCCGCGTGCATCGCAACCGGCTGGATTGATGATATGAGCTTTGGTTCGAAAGCCCGCAAACACGCGCTCTTATTGGTCCATAAATGGCCATCTCGCAGGTCTACTCGGGGCTTGGACCATCTGAAAAGACGTACCTGATGAGCAAGTGAAAGACGATGTTGACCGCAGGATTGCTGTCAGTCGTCGCCTTGTCAGTATGGGTTATGCTGGTCTTGATGTCATATTCACACAACAAAAGCTCCGTGCTGATGCCCGACCTTTGGGTGCAGGTGCTTCATCTGTTTGGTCATACAAAGGATATGGCCGGGCCGTCTGTCCCGCCAACAGCCGACGCGTCCTGGCCGTCGTCATCAGCGCGCTTTTTTTGAACTCCGCCGAAGTTGGAAGCTTTGCCAAGCACTCCATATTTTTGCCAATCCCAGATGATATCGTTGGTCACAAGCAGCTGAGATCGCGCGCGCCGCGGGCCACTCAAGAGCCACATAGCGAAAACTCAAAGCCCGCAGTCCCGCAACATAGACAATCAACGCCATCAAACTGTAGAGCCCCGCTTGGACTAAGCTGGGCATCTCAGGGCCAATGGAGCATTGTTTGAGTGACCATAAGATGGCTGTTGCGAAAACAAATGGGATGGTCAGCCGCGGAAGGCTTCCCAAGACATCGGTCCAAGAAACCATGGCATAACGTTGAAACACCGTCAGGGTGATCAACAAGACGCCGCAGGCAATGAAAACCTGCGACCAAGCCACCGCAAATAATCCAAATTGCGCCGCTAAGCTTGTCACAGCAACCGAAAAAGCGAAGATTGACAGCGTGATGAGCGGGAGGCGTCTGGCGTGGTTGGTGATCGACAAAAGTGGCTCAGTTGCGACGCCGGGTATAAAGATCAAGCGACTGAGAGCCAGGATTGGAACCAAAGGAGCGGCCGGCGCCCATTCGTCCGCCAAAAGGCCTTTGGTGATGTCATCAGCCATCAAAGCCAACCAGGTCATCAACGGAAGGCTTGTTGCGAGAAGCATCTTGAAGAACACGACTGCGATCTGGCGAACACGCTCAGGCGCGGTCTCCGGCGGCCCTGCATCGCGCGCCTTGCGCAATTGTGTCCACGCCATCAGATAGCCAGGGACCATCACCAATTCCGAGACCGCGATCACCAATCGATCCGCAGCGCGGAACAAGCCCACCGCTGTCGGCCCAAGGGTCACTCCGATGACAAAGGTTGCAGAATAGACGCGCATATTCGCGATCATCCGGCTGGTGAATATCTGCTTTGAGAAGTGCCACAATTCGGTCCGCTCAGACCTTGATAGTCCAGGGCTGGGCCAGAGCCGTGTGACCCCAAAGCTGGCCAGCACATGCACGGTTTGGGCCGCCAAGCGCCCATATACCAAGCCAAAAACCCCGTAATCTCGCCAAAGCGTTATTACAGAAATGATTAAGCCTGTCATCTCCGCCACGATCTTGCAGAGTGCTGAGGCTTTCATGTTTTGCTGCCAGATCATGATGCCTTTTTGGGCAGATGAGATTGTGGCCAACATCACCCATAAGGATAACAGTTGGATCAATGCTCCGATCATTGGCTGGCGCGCAAGAATGCTCACAACCCCTGCGCCCAATTGGCCGAGCAACGCCACGGCGATGCCGCAAAGAATCGCCAGATAAAGCACTTTGCGAGGTCGCTCCGCGTTGCCTGCCCAAGACATGATAAATGGAGCCCACGCAGCCTCAGACCCCCGCAGCACCAAGATCGCACAAGCAAAGGCCAACGTAAAAATCCCAAACTCGGATGGGCTTAATATCTGTGCTGCAAGGATAAATATGGAAAATTGACTGGCCTGCGTGACAATCCGCTCTAACACCGTTGTGGCGCCGTCCTCTTTTGCTTTGCGGGTCATCGTTCTTAAAAACACTGTCTGACTGGCGGAAGATGTGACGGGCATCGGTGGCAGCTTTCTTGTCCAAGAGCAGACTTGGTCCCGCAACTGCGCAACATCTGTCCGTGTTGCGCACCTGTGGCATCGGTGGCCGGGCGGCAAATTGAACAAGCAAGCCTTGGTGCGCCAAGACCAGGCGGATCACCTCTGTTTCGACAGCCTTATCATGTCGCAGTTTCGAAAGCGTGAACGCCCTGTTTCAAGAGCGCTTACCAATAATTTACCGCTCTTCTTTAAACAAATCTGACAGATGAATCGTTTGTCCCAAATAACATGGACAGATCGGGCGTCCCGACCTGTAGTTGAACCATGGCGCTGATACCTGATCCGATAAGATTTGAGGTAGGCCCTTTCAGGCGCGCGGTGCTTTTTGTTGACACGCCGTACTCTGTCACATGGAGTAAATCGATTTTTGACAAGGTTTTCGCCTTGATCAGCTTGATCTTGCTATGTCCAGTTATGCTTGCCATCGCCATCACAATTTTTGCCGCTGAGCGGCAATCTGTTTTGTTTCGGCAAACGCGGATCGGTGCCGGCGGCAAACCATTCCAATGCTGGAAGTTTCGCACAATGGCGCGCGATGCAGACAAGATGCTCGACGCATTGCTGGCGTCGGACCCCAAGCTGCGCGCGGAATGGGAAACCGCTTTCAAGCTTCGGGATGATCCGCGGGTTACGTCTATCGGTGGTTTCTTGCGCAAGACGTCGCTTGATGAATTACCGCAGTTCTGGAATGTCCTCATTGGTCAGATGTCCATCGTTGGGCCGCGCCCCATTGTTCTGGACGAGGTGGCACAATATGGCGATTGCTATTGGGCCTACCGCTGTGTTCGCCCCGGCATAACCGGGCTGTGGCAAGTCGAAGGGCGCAGCGACACAAACTATGCAAGGCGCGTGGCAATGGATGTTGAATATGCCCTGAAGCGATCAATCTCGCGCGATATCATCATCATCTTGAAGACCGTCCGCGTCGTCTTGTTTCGTATCGGGGCATATTGAGCCGACGCAATCTGGTTCAAGACAGTACATATCGACGCGCGTGCGGTTGGCCGCAGGGGTTTGCGACCTCTATTCGGCTGCGTTATGTCCATCAATCCTTGATACGCCGCATGACAGCGGACCGCCAACGACCGGTTCGGGCTCCAAACCTCGCCCAAGATCAATGTTGCCTTGGGAAACGCAGACCTGCGAAGGTCTGATCATTTGGGATGGGACATTAAAAGCATATTCACGCGCAAGAGCGTGCCGGGTCCTCTCATGCTCTTTTGTCAAGTTATTCTTGCGGTGGTGGTTCCGGTCGAGGCTCTCGTCCGGTCGTGTTTTCATGATCAACGCGCGTGGCGGGAGGCAGAGCTTTCGAGACGACGGTAGATCACACGCCGACACGCAGGTTGGTTCTCGCAGAACCGTTGAACCGTTTTGGCTTGTGTTTGGCAATTGCTTGGTCGCAGCCGGATTGATGCCGCTAAAGCTCATTCTATTATAACGGTGATCTGACCTGCACGCATGGTCGGTTGTGCAGAGCTTTCGGGCGATGATGTCACTTCTGTGATCATCACGGATCGTGCTGAGAAATTGCCAGCCCCGCCGGATACTCTTGAAACAGGTAAAATCCGTCGGCCAGAATTCATTTGGTTGCGCCTGTCCTGGCGGCCTTGGACTGAGACGCTGCCACCATTCTGAGGCGCGCCTGGAAGATCATCGACGATCCTCCCCTGCCGCTGAAAATAATGTATCTGACGCGATTAGGCCTATCAGCCTTTGACGACCCAGAGGCATTCGTCTGGGATCGCGATGACCGTTCACCCGATCCCGCCGAAGAAGGCTGGCATCTGGGCTCTCCAACCAAATTCAGAACGCCTGAATGGACAACCCGTTGAAAGCGCCTGGCAAAGCTTTGTTTGCCAATGAAAAACACATCGCCGCGTTAAGGTCCTCGCTTACGCCGTTGCGCAGGCAGGGTCGCGCAATATCAAACATAGGTCCCAAACGCAGCGTCAGTGAAGAATTATCGGCCGGGTGGCAATCGATTGGTGTGTTTCGTGCATGCGTTTTGGCGTGCGCAGGTTCATGCGTTTCAAGGCAAGACCGACATCCGTTGCGAGCGATGTCAGCAACGGCGCGACATCCGCACGGACGAGCAGCGTTGCTATGAGCATCGCATCGTCACGATCGCCATGGATCGCAGCACTGATAAAATGGGCAAAACAAGATTCATCTGCACCCAAGCACCGGCAATTCACCGCGTGTCGCATCAGCGGTCTACGGCCATGCGTTAAACAGATGGTACATAGATCCGCAAATGCGTTTAGGGCTTTGCGCCCCTGATCCGCACCAAGGCTTGTCGCAAAATCGCTCCAGACGCTCGCTTGGCTCTCGGGCCCATCACACCAGAGACGCAGATAAATGACGGACGCGGCTTCGACCCCGTCAAGCTCAGTGAGCCAGCCAACAGGTGCGCCACCTCGATTTTTTTCGGCCCCGGTCATTTGGTCAGAATCAGTTTGCCAGCTCGAGTAATTCGCAAGGTGTATGTTTGATCGCCAAGTACAATTTGAGCCTGACCGGCGCCTTTGGTCAAATCAACAGCCGCATATGTGGGCAGCCCCTTTGGTACCGATTTCAAGCTTTCGCGGACCAAATAAAACGACATCACGCGCGCCCCCTCTTGCGTAGCGAAGGTTGTTCGTAACGGTCGAGCACCCATTCCATGCTTAAGCCTTCCGGCAAACCAAATTGAAACCAAATTTCGGCAATTTCAGATCGAACTGGGCGGGGTATAAAGCGTCTGCGGTTGGGGTCTTTCTACCGGTCAACAGGGTCATGCATCTTGGACGTCCTTTCATCTGTCAAACGTCGGGCTTTCCCAATTTTCCACTGGGGTGGCTAGCGCTTCTATATATCTGATTGTTTTTATCATATTTCTAAACCTGACAAAAATAGTCAGGTTTTAGCTTGCTTCCCCAAGTGGGATATGGGCGGCAGATATGATGTTTTTTGAGAAAGACCTGTTCCGCATCATCGGCACCGGGATCCGCTTTAACGCGTTCCGGTTTTAGAGCGTGTCTCTCCTGACCAGATTCAGGAGGCCGGTGCGGTTTGATCTGTGGTTCCATGTCTTTGGGGTAGATATGGGGGTCAGATATGGGCAAACCGCGTTCTGTTGCGTTGCGCGAACCTGCGGTGCGGCTTGTCAAGCAGAGCAGCGCGCACCCACAGGCGGCGCGGCCAAAGCTATGCGCAATATCGGCGCGTGGTTTGTATTCTTGCCGCCCGAAAGCCCGGACCTTAGCCCGATCGAAATGGCTTTCTCCAAGCGCAAGGCACTGATCCGAAACGCCGCTGCCCAACCAGACCCTGAACTCTGGCAGGCCGTTGGTCATCTGTGCGACCTCTTGACCGACGAAGACTGCCACAACAGCCTCAGGGCCTCAGGATCAGAATACAAAACCGATTAAACGCGGCGCGCTCTAACGTGCGAACGGTCCGCCGGAAAGAGACCGCCCAAGCCCACCCTCCGGATCGAAAAGTGGTAAAGGCGCTGCCGCGTCGACCAAGAACAAAGATTTGAAGCCGACCCTGCCATCTAATAACAGACCCCTGCTTGCGCAGAAAGCGACCGATAGAGACCGCATGTGTCACACCGCCCATGGCCGCCATCTAAAGCGCGCATGCAAGGTCTGGTAACGTGATGTCAGCCTCCTACGCCATCGGTTTTTCGAGGACAGGCTGATGGCGGGCGAGCTTGCTATGACCTTTGGCACGACCTCGGGGGGCGGGCGCAATTGCGCTGGTCTTGCGGAGCTGACGTTTCCACCGGACCCCGGTCGCAGCTGACAGTTTCAGACCCGCCGCAGCCGCCCGATCGTTCAAACCCTGCGCAATGTCTTGTTCAAAACGCGCACGAAGCGCAGATGGCAATGGTGCTGGCATAAGGCATCCTGCCGGACATCTGGACTCGCCCCAACACCAAATTCGGAACCCAAAACGATTCAGACTTCATATCAGGCGCTTTAGGTGACAATGTCACTGAAGACTTGGAACCAAAGTTGTATCTGTTCTCCAAGTTATCTGAAGGGAGAGTATTATGACCACCAACGTCGGAACAAACGATCGCATCCTTCGCGCGTCCCTTGGCCTTGCACTTTTCTACCTCGCCTTCCTGAGCGGCCCGTTCGCCTTCGATGGTGACCTAATGAAATACAATTCAGCCGTGGGCAGCATCATGATGCTGGTTGTCGCCGCAATACAGCTGCCGACATATCCCATCTTTGGCTTCAAAACCTGTCAGGTGTGATTGATGGAAACCGTATTTACCCCCTTCACGTCATTTGGTGGCGGGCTCGTCATCGGTCTGGGCGCCGTCTTGTTGATGTTGGGTCTCGGTCGTATTCTCGGGGCCACGGGCATCATGTCTGGGCTGGTTTTTGCCGAGAACCGGTCTGAATTCGGCTGGCGGGCTGCGATGGTCGTCGGAATGATCCTTGCCCCCGGCCTGATCTTCGCGGTGACCGGCACCATGCCCGAGGTCAATGTGCCGGTTAGCCCGACGATGATCGCAATCGGCGGTGTCATTGTGGGCCTCGGCGCGAGCCTCGGCTCTGGCTGTACCTCGGGCCACGGTGTCTGTGGGTTGTCGCGGCTGTCGGTTCGGTCGCTGGTCGCGGTGCCGACTTTCATGGTGACCGCAGCGGTCACGGTGTATCTGATCCGCCATATCTTCGGAGGTTAAGCAATGAAACTGCTTTACGCACTTTTTGTGGGTCTGGTCTTTGGTGTGGGGATTGCCGTCTCTGGCATGATGGACCCAGCGAAAGTCCTAAATTTCTTTGATATCACAGGCATATGGGATCCGAGCCTTGCCTTTGTCATGGGCGGCGCTTTGTTTGTGACGTTTTTTGGCTACCGTCTTGTCTGGCGTCGCGCGGCACCGCTGTTTGAGAGTCGGTTTCAGATACCGACCTCGACCGTGCTCGATCGCAAATTGATTGGCGGTTCAGCCCTCTTTGGCATTGGCTGGGGCATCGCGGGTTTTTGCCCGGGTGCCGCCATCCCGGCGCTCGGCACTGGCCGTTGGGAAGTGGTCTTGTTTCTCGTCTCCGTTGCGGTTGGATTTGTGCTCCGCCGGATCTTGTCCGCCCCAGTGAAAACGCAGGTGGCCCAATGAGCCGCCAGATTTCCCCCACGGCATCCGTAAACTGACCCGAGCAAGCAACCAGACAATGCTGGATGCTTTGGTCAGCCATGCCGCGGTCAGGATCGACTGTATCAATGCGAAGAACGACCCAATGGTGGTCTCATCCGTGCAACTGCGCGCCGCAGGGTTCCTGTCGACAAGGTCCACGGGACCCCGCCCATAAAGCCGACAGCCCTGAGTTTGAAACCAAGATCCAAGACACCCACGCCTCACGGGTGCTGGCGGACCCAGGTTATGCCAGCACAGCCAATCGCGCAGCGATCCAAGGCAAGCATCGCGGCGGGATCCTGCGCCAGGCGGCCCGCCGCGCCCACCTTACAGCTGTGGCAGGCGAAACCTTCTGTCGAAATTGCACCACCCGTCCGGTTCATATTTCTTCGATATCGGAGCGAAATTGCGCCCGAAGCGTTAACGGCGAAGCGGCTGACAGAATGTGGTTCTTCCAAAAAATGAACCACATCTGGAAACTTAAAGGGCCCCATCACGATCCAAGTTCGAACCACATGGCTTAGGTGTATCGAACAACCATTAACCAAGTTCTGGCTTTTGCCCGTGATCCATCGCGCACAAAACACATCACTCTATTTTCGAACGGCCTGAGCAGATCAAAGTCTGGCACTTACAGCAATACCATTGGCGGCCAGTTGGGATCGTACCTGTCGGGCAATCGTGATCGCACCTGCTGTGTCACCATGCAGACAAATCGTGTCAATGCGGGCCGGAATCGGCGCGCCGGACTGCGCAAAAATTGCGCCTTTCTGGACCATTTTCACCACCCGCGCCGCCGCTTCGTTTGCATCGTGAATGATAGCGCCCGGCCGCGCACGGTCCACCAAAGTGGCATCCCGATTATAGGCGCGATCCGCAAATATTTCGGCAGCATACCGGATGTTCAAGGCTTGGGCGGCACGTTCTTGCGCAGTGGCAGCGATCGCGAAGATTAACAAATCCGGATCAACATCCAGCGCCGCCGAGAAGCATGCATGCGCCAACTCTTGATTTTGTGTCGCCATGTTTGCAAGCGCTCCGTGAAGCTTAAGATGTGTGACCCGTCCACCTTCTGCCTTTGCAATCGCCTGCAGCGCGCCAAGCTGATACTGAACCATACGTGTGATCACAGGCACAGGTAATGACAGCGCATATCTGCCAAAATTCTGTTTATCCTCGAACCCGGGATGCGCCCCAATCGCGACGTTTTTTTCAAGTGCGGCCCGGACTGTGGCCGCCATCACGACTGGATCACCCGCATGGCCACCGCAGGCGACATTCGCACTGGATATCACACCCAGCAACGCCGCATCGTCCCCCATCGTCCAAGGCCCGTAGCTTTCGCCCATATCGGCGTTCAGATCGACAGACGTCACCATACCCAATCTTCCCCAATCAAACCAGTTTGGTCTGGTGTACCGGTAGAAATTGGGGTTGCAAAGACGCGCCGATGACGACTGTGCGCTGCGTTTGACATCAAAATTAAAAGAGGCGCTAATAAGATCAATGGAGGATGCATGTATTTAGGATTCGACCTCGGGACATCTGGGCTGCGGGCGGTACTGTGCACGCCATGTGGTCGCGTCACCCATTCCGCTGAACATGGTTTTACGGTATCTCACCCCCATGCAGGCTGGTCAGAGCAGGATCCGTCCTGCTGGATCGAAGCAGCGGAACACTGCGTCAATGATCTGAAACAAAACGCCCCAAATTCATTTGCAGATTTGACAGGAATCGGTCTTTCCGGCCAGATGCATGGCGCAGTTTTGCTGGATGTGGACGGACAAGTCCTGCGCCCATGCATCCTGTGGAATGACACCCGCAGTCACCTAGAGGCCGCACGGCTGGATCAAACCCCGCCGATGCGCGTTTTGTCGGGCAACATCGTGTTTCCCGGATTTACGGCGCCAAAGCTTGCTTGGCTGCGGCACAATGAGCCGGAGATATTCGCAAAAATTCACAAAGTGGTGTTGCCAAAAGATTATTTGCGGCTTTGGTTGACTGGCGAGGTTGTGTCAGACATGTCCGACGCTGCGGGGACCAGCTGGCTGGACGTCGGCAAACGGGCTTGGAGCACCGCTTTGCTTGACGCCAGTGCAATGCGCGTCGAGCAAATGCCGCAGCTTGTCGAAGGCAGTGCCGTTTCCGGCACGTTACGCGCGTCTCTTGCTGCCGATTGGGGGGTCTTGGGTTCTGTGGTCGTGGCTGGTGGCGGCGGCGACAATGCAGCTGCGGCTTGTGGCGTTGGAACAATCGCCGAGGGCGATGGATTTGTGTCGCTGGGCACCTCCGGTGTGCTTTTGTCGGCCCGTAACCGCTTTGCACCGATGCCCCAGACCGCCGTGCATACATTTTGTCACGCAATTCCCGAAACCTGGTATCAAATGGGGGTCACATTGGCTGCAACAGACAGCCTGAATTGGTTGGCAAGGTTGCTTGGACAAACGCCCGCAGCGCTCAGCGCCGCCATCCCCGATACGCTGACAGCGCCGGAAGACGTGCAGTTTCTGCCTTATTTGTCTGGCGAGCGGACGCCGCATAATGATGCGACCATCCGGGGCGGGTTTGTGAACCTCGACATTGCCTCTGGCGCGCAGGAATTGACCCGCGCGGTGATGCAAGGGGTCGCATTTGCACAACGCGACAGTCTTGATGCGCTGCGTGAAACTGGCGCAAACCCCCAGCACTTGCTGGCCATCGGCGGTGGTACGGGGTCGCGCTATTGGCTCAATGTTTTGGCATCCGTGCTCGACTTGCCGATCCAGGTGCCAAGAGCAGGCGAACTTGGGGCGGCGCTTGGCGCCTGCCGACTGGCGATCTGCGCAACAACTGGTGCCGCGTGGCAAGACGTCATGACCAAACCCGAGATCGCTTATGAAATTACGCCCAATCCCGACTTCAGGGCCGCCTATTTCGATGCTCAAGCCCGCTACCGCGCGGCCTATCCCGCCTTAAGGAGCCTTTTATGACCACTGGATTTTTTGATGGGATCGATAAGATCGCTTATGAGGGGCCGGAAAGTACCAACCCCTTGGCTTTTAGGCATTACAACCCAGATGAGATCGTCATGGGCAAGCGTCTTGAAGATCACTTGCGCTTCAGCGTGGCCTATTGGCACAGCTTTGCATGGCCCGGTGGTGATCCGTTTGGCGGCCAAACATTTGAGAGGCCATGGTTCGGTGACACCCTCGATTTGGCGAAGCTAAAAGCCGATACGGCCTTCGAGATGTTCAACCTTCTGGGCGTCCCGTTCTATTGTTTCCACGATGCCGACGTCCGACCCGAAGGCGACACGTTCGCCGAAAGCCTGTCCAACCTCAACGCGATTGTGGATATCTTCGAACGCAAGCAAGCCGAAACGGGCCTGCGCCTGCTGTGGGGGACCGCCAATATGTTCAGCCATCGTCGCTGGATGAGCGGCGCTGCCACCAATCCCGATCCGGATGTGTTCGCCTATGCTGCCGCCACGGTGAAGTCGTGTATGGACGCCACTCAGCGGCTGGGTGGCGAGAACTATGTTTTGTGGGGCGGGCGTGAGGGCTACGAGACCTTGATCAACACCGACATGGGCCGTGAACTGAATCATATGGGGCGATTCTTGAACATGGTCGTCGAATACAAACACAAGATTGGCTTCAAGGGCCAAATCCTTGTGGAGCCAAAGCCACAAGAACCCTCCAAGCATCAATATGACTATGATGCGGCAACTTGCTATGGTTTCCTCCAACGCTATGGCCTTGAAAACGAGGTAAAATTAAACCTCGAGCAAGGGCATGCCATTTTGGCGGGGCATTCCTTTGAACACGAAATAGCCACAGCCACGGCCTTGGGCGTTTTCGGATCCATCGATATGAACCGCAATGATTATCAAAGTGGCTGGGACACCGATCAATTTCCCAACACCGTTCCAGAAGTGGCATTGAGTTATTACCATATTCTTAAAAATGGCGGCTTCACCCAAGGGGGCACAAATTTTGATGCCAAACTGCGCCGCCAGTCGCTTGACCCCACCGACCTGATCGAAGCCCATATCGGCGGAATGGATGTCTGTGCTCGGGGCCTTAAGGCGGCTGCATTGATGTTGCAAGATGGGGGATTGGACGCTGCTTTGGCGGAACGATACGCGCGCTGGAACACCTCTGGTGCCCAAACGATGCTAAATTCGACCCTCGAAGAAATCAGTGCCCGGGTTCTGGCCGAGGACATCAACCCAAAACCGAAATCTGGACGCCAGGAGCGGCTTGAAAACTACATAAACCGTTTTGTCTGACCAAATTACGCGGCATGTTCTGGAAAGCGACGCGGCCCAAGTGGCGGTGTTGTCTTTAGGAGCGATCACGCAGAGCTGGCGGATCAGCGATGGCCAAGCAGTTGTTTTGGGCCATCGTGACCCGGAACGATACCGTCACAATCCGAATTTTTTGGGGGTTATCGCAGGACGTGTCGCAAATCGTATCGCATCGGCGCGATACCGCCTGGGCAACGAGATCATCACCTTACCCGCAAATGACGGTGCCAACCAACTGCACGGCGGAGCCAGCGGTATCTGGGCTTGCAATTGGACATTGGAACCGGACAGTGCCAACTCAGCCATACAACTGCGCTATGTCTCGCCAGATGGCGAAAGCGGCCATCCCGGTATCGCCGAGATCGCGGTCACCATGACCTTGCAGGGCGCGCGACTGCGCTATCAAATGCAGGTATCGGTGGACCGTCCCACTCCGATTGCACTGGCACAACACAATTATTACCACTTGGGAATCCCAGCACCCCAGACTTTGGTCACGCTGGATGCTGAAAGCTATTGCCCCACCGATGCAAATGGCATCCCAACGGGTGTTTGCCTGCCCGTCGCCGACAGTATCTATGACTTTCGCCGCCCCACTCCAATCGGACAAAAAACGCACGATGCCCATTTGAACCTTGGTACGCGCGCGATCGCCGCAGAAGCCCAAGGCGCAGGTATCAGGTTACGTCTTTGCACGGACCAACCTGGATTGCAGCTGTATTCAGGACGTTTTTTGACCGACGGATTTGATCCATGGCAGGGCTTTTGCCTGGAACCACAATCCGTACCGAATGCGGTGAATTCTGACCTTGCCAGCGTTTTGGCCACGCCGGAATGTTCATACACGCAAACGACGACAATCGAGATTGTCCCAATCACCACCTCGCTGTTCAATCCCGACATCTGAGCGCACGGATCGCGTTTGGATTTTTCTGTTTCGTGTCGCCATGTTTCGCAAATGAACTCGTAAACGCAACATGCTCTAGATGCGCTGCTTCAAGAGCTGCTCACGTATCCGGAACGCAACGGCACGCGCCTGCCGGTCAGCCGATTTCAGTTCTACAAAACCCCTGGTCGGTCGATATCTTTAACCGTCCAGCAACGCCTGCGCTGCGGCACGAGCGGCATCGGTGACGGTATCCCCCGCTAACATACGGGCAATTTCATCCAATCGCGCCTCTGTATCCAGCGCCACCACGCTCGATAAAGTGACGTCATTCTCGATACGTTTTTGAACCCGCCAATGGAAATCACCCAAGGCTGCGACCTGCGGCGAATGCGTGACACACAACACTTGACCGCCCTTAGCCAAGACCGCCAGCCGTTTGCCGACAGCATCGGCAGTCGCACCGCCAACGCCGCGGTCGATCTCGTCAAAAATCATCGTTTTTGGGTCTTGCTCGGCGGTCAAGCACACCTTCAAAGCCAGCAGGAACCGCGACAGCTCTCCGCCTGAGGCAATCTTGTTCAAGGGCCCCGATGGTGCCCCGGGGTTGGTGGAAACCGTGAACAGGACACTGTCCTGACCCTCGGGTCCATGGCTGGACGGATCAACCTTTGTGGCAAATACCGCGCGTTCCATCTTTAGCGGCGCCAGTTCCAAGGTCATCGCATGATCCAAGCGGTCAGCGGCTGCACGGCGCGCGTCGGACAGCGCATCGGCGGCTTTCGCATAACGGCGATCCGCGTCCATGAGCGCCGCTTGCAAAGCGGTCAGATGCGCAGTCGAATTGTCCAACTGGGTCAAGCGCAATCGAAAGCTTTCGGCCAGATCCCCCAAATCGTCGGCCAAGACAGAGTGTTTGCGCGCCAGAGCCCGAATCGCGAATAAGCGCTCTTCGGCAGTTTCCAACACATTGGGATCAAAGGCCATGGTCTGGCCTGCATCTTCGATCAGACCCACAGCTTCATCAAGCTCGACTATAGCGCGGCCCAACGCCTCGATCGCGGGAGATAGAGGGGAGGCATCTGTCTCCATTATCTTGGCATTTGCGTCTTCCAGCCAGCGCAGCGCATCCGACATCGCACCTTCAGCAGCATGCGAGCCTGCCAAGGCCCCATGGGCTTTTGTCACATCATCGCGGGTTTTCGCGGCCGCTTGCATCGCGCGGCGGCTGCGGTCCAGATCGCCCTCTTCACCGGGTTTTGGATCCAAGGCGTCCATCTCCGCCACGGCGTGGCGCAAGAAATCCTCTTCGGCCGCAAGCTCTGCGATTGCCGCTTCCGCCTCGATCATTGCTTTGCGGGCAGCGCTGCGTTCTGCCCAAGCCAGGCGCACCGCGTCCGATAGATCTTTGTTGCCTGCAAACGCATCCAGCAAGGCGCGGTGCCCTTTGGGGTCCAGCAATCCGCGATCATCATGCTGTCCGTGCAATTCGACCAAAGTGTCGCCCAGCGCTCGCAACAAAGAGGCGGTGGCCGATCGGTCATTGATGCGCGCAACTTTGCGGCCTTCAGCGCTTTGGGCGCGGGTGATGATGATCTCTCCATCCTCAACATCTATTCCCGCATCTGACAGCACGTCGACAGCGGGATGATCATCGGAGACATGAAACACAGCCGTCACCGATCCCTTATCCGCGCCTTGGCGTATAAAATCACTGCGGCCCTTCCAGCCTAAAACAGCACCAAGCGCATCAAGTAAAATGGATTTTCCTGCCCCAGTTTCACCCGTCAGCACGTTCAGGCCCGGTTGCACCCAGAGGTCCAACCGATCGATAATCAAGATGTCCCGAATTTCGAGACTGACCAACATATCAGGCACCCCCCCGGACCGGCTTTCTGCAGTGACGTGCTACAGCCAGTCGCCCCGGATCATGCGACGGTAAATGCTTGGCAGCCAACCGGTCCCCTCGGCTTCGGCGCTGAGCCCTTGCTTGGTCAGCAGCGCAAAAGCGTCTTCATACCATTCGGTGGCTTGGAAATTGTGTCCCAAGATGGCGCCAGCGGTTTGCGCCTCGTTTGTCAAACCCAGCGAGAGATAGGCTTCAACCAGGCGGTACAGGGCCTCGGGTGTGTGGGTTGTGGTCTGGAAATCTTCGACAACAACTCGAAACCGGTTGATCGATGCGGTGTAATGCTGGCGCTTTAGATAATAGCGCCCCACTTCCATTTCCTTCGCCGCAAGATGGTTGAACGCCAGATCGAACTTGGCCATCGCCGAGCGCGCCCATTCACTGTCGGGATGGCGCTCCGTCACCAGACGCAAGGCCTGCAAAGCCTGAAACGTCAGTCGTTGGTCCCGGCCGATGTCGTCGATCTGATCATAATACGACAACGCCAGTAAATATTGCGAGTAGGCTGCATCTTCAGAGGCGGGATAGCTGTCAACATAGCGCTGCGCAGCGGCGCGGCTTTTTTCATAATCACGCGCTTTGTGGAACGCGAACGCCTGCATCACCAATGCGCGCGGTGCAAGTTCGGAATAAGGATACAGACGCTCAACTTCGGCAAACAGTTCAGCGGCTTTCTCGATGTTGTCGGACGCAAGCTCGAATTCGCCCTGGTCAAAAATTTCCCGGGCGGTGAGGTCTTCAAGAGACC
>JBELMC010000025.1:0-32813 GCA_042096155.1 Dinoroseobacter sp. | reverse complement strand
ACGCTGTTCTTCGCGTTCCAACACCAGAGAGTCGCGCGATTTCCACAGGGTATCCACCCGCGCAAACAAAGCTTCATTCATGGTGATTTCAGATGCATATGCAGACATTTTAGGGGCGAGATCTCGCATCAAGGCCTCGCGCGCAGGCGAGCTGTCGGAGGCTGCAAGGTTATAAAACACCCCCGCAACCTTATCGAGAAGCGCATCCGCAAGCTCCAACGCCGCGATGGTGTTGGCAAAGCTCGGCGGCTCCGCAGAGTTCGCGATCGCAGCGACCCGAGCCCGGCCCTCAGCCAAAGCGGCGTCGAAAGCGGGTGCGAAATCGTCATCCTTGATCTGCGCAAAGGGCGGAAGGGCGAATTCAGTGGTCCAGTCGGACAAAAGGGGGTTCGTCATAAGGTCTCCTTTCGTCACATCTAGGGCAAGCAGGACAGTCCTGCCAGAGGCGATAGCAGAGCAATGTTCAAGTGGCCCCGGATACCTGGGTTTTTTCAAATGACATAAGCTGACCAAGGCTGCGGCGCATATCGCCAAATCGATCCGCGCACCCACGGTATACATTTCGTGAGAACGGGAACTTTCTGCAATCGTTGATTGCCCAAATGGCGCAATTGCGCAGAGCGGACCCACCCAAACTGGTGTGAAATTCTGAACCATAGCGACACGAGCAACGCCCGGCAGCGTGACAGCAATTCAATAGAATGGGCGCTAAAAATCCCTAGCGACGCTGCCGATCAGAGCCCAGCACTCTGGAAAATCCTTGCCAATGTTCTCGGCATGCAAAACGGGCGATCGCCCGCCTGATCCCTGGCGCGCACTATGTGTTGGTTGTGATCCTCCGACATTTGTGACGTCGACCAACCCCTTGAGGTTCAGCGCACTTGCGAAGGGCAGAAAATCAGCCTTTTCCAACCGGCTTTCGCGCCTTGTAATGTCTTTATCCCGATCTTGCAGGGCCCCTCAGAGCCGGCCAGAATCAACGACCCGCGACGCTGGGTCAGCGTTTTTGGGGCCAACAACAAGTTCGCGATCATCACGATTTGCAGGCTAGGCCCCAGCTGCGCCAAAACCAGCAGTCAACAAAGCCTGCGGCTTGGCCTGCAGCACAAAAGTTAGACTTGGTGACATACCGGACATTCTGGTGCGCGCTTCAGGCGCAAAACACGGGTCTCAACCGACAACGCATCATGGATCAACAAACGACCCAACAGCGGCTCACCCGCGCCGGTGATAACCTTGACGGCTTCAAGCGCCATCATCGCCCCGATGATACCCGGTAAAGGCCCAGCAACCCCGCCTTCCGTACAGCTTGGAGCCAAACCATCTGCGGGTTCATGTGGGTGTAGACACGCATAACAGGGCGCCCCGCGTGCAGGATCAAACAGGCTGACCTGACCTTCCCATCCGGTGATAGCGCCGCTGATCAGTGGTGTCTGTGTCGCAACGCACGCGCGGTTGACAAGCTGGCGGGTTGCAAAATTGTCGCATCCGTCAAGCACCAGATCATAAGTCTCGATTAACTCTTTCGCGATATCGTCGTCCAATTTGCGATGATACGGGCGCACCTCGACATGCGGGTTCAGGGCCTTCATAGCGATCTGAGCAGAAAACACTTTTGGCATGTCAGACCGCGCATCCGTGTGGATCACTTGGCGTGCCAAATTGGAAAGCGCGACATCATCATCATCGATGACCCCGATGGTCCCTACCCCAGACCCGGCCAAATATAGCAATGCAGGCGACCCAAGCCCACCCGCGCCCACAACCAGAACTTTCGCGGCCTTGAGCTGCTTTTGCCCAACGCCGCCGATTTCGCGCAGGACAATATGACGGGCGTAGCGTTCCAGCTCTGCCTGCGAAAAAGCGTCGCCACCGGCGCTTTGCGAAGAAGCAGAAGGCGCAACTTTGCCGCGCAACCGCGATAGCCCCATCCGATAGCCGGCGACCAAGGCAAACATGCCCCCAAGCACCAACCACGCTCCCGCCGAGCCACCGGTAATCTGACGCAAGCGGGCCCCCTCTGGCAGCATGATTTGTAATGCAATGACAATCGTGTAGAGCAGTGCAATGACCAGCCAGCGTTCCTGACGAGACGCTTTCATACGCGCACCAACAATCCAAATGCCCGTAAATATTAACAAAACCAATGCCATCAGCTGCGCCCTGTCGATCCAAACCCACCCGCACCACGTGCGGTGTGATCCAAGTCATCGACCACCATAAAGCGGGCCTGGACCACGGGCGCTATGACCGCCTGTGCAATCCGATCGCCGTGAGAAATCGCAAAAGGCGCGTCACCATAATTGATCAACAAAACCCCCAACGGACCGCGATAATCACTGTCGATTGTTCCAGGCGAATTGGGCAGTGATATCCCGTGTTTCAACGCCAGACCCGAGCGCGGCCTGATCTGCATTTCAAAGCCATCCGGGATCGCAACACGCAGCCCGGTCGGCACAATCATCCGGGCCATGGGCGCTAGAATGATCCCCGAAACGCGCTCAGCTTCCGCAAAATTTGCCCGTAAATCCGCCCCTGCCGCCCCTGCGGTTTCATACTTCGGCACCCCAAGCGCACGATCCGCCCAAGGCTCCCAAAGCATTTTTAACTTGGGCTGATTCATTGCTCGAAAACTCCCGCAGACGGCATCATTCCGCCAAACGCCGCGCAATGGCCTTGGCGAGCTTGTCGGCGACGTCGATCTTGCTCATCCGTGGCCAAGCCTCTGTTCCGGTGTCTGAAATCAAGCTCACCGCATTTTCGGATCCCCCCATGATGCCAGTTTCGGGGCGCACATCATTGGCCAGGATCCAATCGCATTGCTTTCTCAAACGCTTTGCGGTGGCGTTTGCGATGACGTCATCTGTCTCAGCGGCAAAGCCCACCACCAATTCAGGTCGACCCTGGTCCAGTTGACTGATCGTCGCCAACAGGTCCGGATTCTCCGCAAATTTGAGCACGGGCAGCGTTCCGTCCGCATGCTTCTTGATCTTGCTGTCCCGGCCGTTCTCGACCCGCCAATCGGCGACCGCAGCCGCAAAAATCGCAGCATCTGCAGGCAGAGCAGCTTTGACAGCCCGCAACATTTCTGTGGCGGTTTGCACTGATATCACTTTTACGCCTTGCGGCATCGGCGCGGTTGCTGGTCCGGTAATGAAAGATACCTTGGCCCCCAAACGAGACAAAGCTTCGGCGATCGCGGTGCCTTGCGACCCGGAGGAGCGGTTGGCAATATAGCGCACCGGATCAATGGGTTCATGTGTCGGACCAGAGGTTACGATCACATGTCGTCCTGACAGCGCACCAAGGGACAACTGGGCCTCGACCGCAGCAACAATCGCAAGAGGTTGCGCCAAACGACCAGGGCCGTATTCGCCACAAGCCATTTCGCCTTCATCAGGCCCAATGATCTGAATGCCATCGCGACGCAATATGGCAAGGTTGCGCTGTGTCGCCGGGTGCTGCCACATGCGCACATTCATCGAAGGTGCGATCAAAACAGGCGTATCCGTGGCAAGCATTACGGTTGAGGCCAGATCATTCGCCGCCCCCTGCGCCATTTTGGCCATCAAATCAGCGGTGGCCGGCGCCACAACGATCAAATCAGCGGATCGGCTGAGCTCGATATGGCCCATTTCAGCCTCATCGGTCAGATCGAACAAATCGCGGAACACTTTGGCCGACGCCAGCGCGCTGACCGAGAGAGGCGTTACAAATTGTTCCGCAGCGCGGGTCAATACCGGGGTCACCTGGGCCCCTGCACGCCGCAATTCACGGATCAGATCAAGCGATTTATACGCTGCAATCCCACCTCCGATGATCAGAAGAATTCGGCGGCCCGCCAGCATGTCTGCCCCTTCCAATAGCCCCTAGGTCTTATAGACTATGCGCCGTCGGCACGACCCGCAACCGCGATATCAACGCCGCTGAACCCAAATCAGTTGCGCCCTATCGGCCAAGGCCGAAACAGATCCGAATGGCACATCAGAACCGTCAGACCGCCAAGCCCTGCTGTGGCATTCAACGAAAAGCAAGACAGGGATCGGCGCGCGCGGTCGTCTGTGTCACGAGCCAGGCATCATAGGGCGCCGCCTCAGTCGCTGCTTCGAGCTGTCCGATGCTGTAGACCCGTAAATCAGAAATCCTTTTGATAAATCTTGCCACACCCCAATCGGTTCGCGCATGGCCATTGCCTGTAATCAACACAACAGGTCCGCCATGGGCGGAGAAAGCCTGCACAACGGCACGAGCGAAGGCGGCGTCGCGCAACCGCTGAGCTTCGACCATCCCCGGCAGGATATGTGCGGGCAGTGCGTCGCAATGGGCGGCCATTTGCCCGGCATTGCGCTGAGCTTGTTCCACTTCGGGCAGGGGTTTGTCCAAGCCAAAACGGGCCGCGCCCGGACCGAATTGTGCAGCTGCACCGCGGGTTACTGAGGCACGCACAACCTCGGCTGGCAGCGCTGCGCCATAAATGGCGGCGTCGGCCAACACGTCAAAAATCAGCTTGTAATCCGCATAGTCCGGGAACCCGGTTGCTGCCCAAACCTCGGGCGTGACGGTGTCGAAAGACCCGGATGGCAACATCTCGAAAACGACCGCTGACGGGCGCAGCGCGCGAATAGCACGTGACTGGTTCTGGTGATGCACAAGATTGTCGTGGATCTCGCCCAGGATGTAGATGTCCGCCTCAGGCAGACGATTCAGATCCTGTTGCGAAATTTCAGCTGTGTGCCCTGCGCCAATGCACGACAGCGCAACACAGATGAAAAGCGATATGCCTATGCGAGAAATTGCGCGACTTCCGAGGACTGCGCTGACAGGCTTTTGCGCATTTTCGCAAATGCCGCCGCTTCAAGTTGGCGAACACGCTCTTTCGACAGCCCCAGTTCAATGCCCAAGCTTTCGAGCGTGCGCGCATCATCGCGCAATTTGCGTTCGCGAATGATGAACCGCTCGCGATCGTTCAAGGCCTCCATCGCGGTCAGCAACCAGCCGCGCAACGCTTCAAGATCATGTTCATTCGCGACGATTTCCTCCGCTTGGGGGCTGTCGTCTTCCAGCGCCTCGATCCATTCGCGGCCCTCATCTTCGGTAGATTGCGTCGCATTGAGCGAATAATCCGACCCCGCCAAGCGGCCTTCCATCATTTCCACGTCGTGCAATGGCACACCCACTTCGATGGCAATCATTTGACGCAGCTGGTGTTTGTCGAGCTGCTCTCCCACCGACGCGGCTTCGCGTTCCAATCGAGCTTGAACGCGACGCATGTTAAAAAACAATGACTTTTGTGACGAGGTCGAGCCCGTGCGCACCATGGACCAGTTCCGCATCACATGATCTTGGATCGACGCCTTGATCCACCACACAGCATAGGTCGAAAACCGCACGCCGCGATCTGGATCAAATTTTTCAGCAGCTTTCATCAATCCCAGTGAGGCTTCCTGGATCAGATCGTTCATCGGCGCCCCATAGCGTTTGAACTTGGACGCCATCGAGATCGCCAACCTCATATAAGCCGTGATCAGCCGATGCAGCGCGGTCTCATCGCGATGATCGCGCCAGGCATAAGCCAGCTTCAGTTCCGTCTCCGCATCAAGCAATTCCGCCTGCATTGCGCGTCGTGACAATATTCTGTCTGTCGGTCCGTCCAGAGCCATAACGATCCCTCACCTAGCCAGGCCTTGCGACCTCAGTTATGTTCGCTAAAGGTGTTACGCAGGGGCTTTCAAAGAGGATCACAAAAATTGGTAGAAAAGTGCCAAAAGCGCTAACCCTTGTGCTCGGTGGTGCAGCTTCGGGCAAATCAGCCTATGCCGAGCAGCTTTTAAGTGAACTGGGGCGCCCGCGCGTTTACATGGCCACCGCACAGGCGTATGATACCGAAATGGCGCAAAAAATCCGGACGCATCAAGAAAGACGCGGCCCCGATTGGGAAACCATCGAAGCCCCAGAGCACCTCGCCGAAAGTGTAGCACAGATCGGAGCCGAAAAATCTGTATTGATCGACTGCCTGACGCTTTGGTTGACCAACAGATTGCTGTCAAAGGCCGATTTGGCACGCGATCGCAAGGCGTTGGTAAAGGCGTTTGCAAACTGCCCGGCTCCCATTGTCGCAGTCAGCAATGAGACAGGGCTGGGCATTGTACCAGACAATGCGTTGGCACGTTGGTTTCGCGATGCGCAAGGACAGTTGAACCAAGCCGTTGCTGCCCAGGCAGATCGAGTCGTTTTGATAACCGCAGGCCTTCCCATGGTGTTGAAATGACACGTGATTGGTATTGGATCAGGCACGGTCCAACACATGCCAAAGGTATGATCGGCTGGTCAGATCTGGCGGCTGATTTGAGCGATATCCAAGCTATCAGGCGTTTGGCGTCAGTTTTACCAAACGCTCCGGTGGTCTCTTCGGACCTGATCCGTGCGGTGCAAACCGCCGATGCCATACAAGGGTCCCGCCCACGCTTGGCCCACCAGCCGTCGTTGCGCGAAATCCACTTCGGCAGGTGGGAAGGATTAGACCATATCCAAGCGAAAAAGCGTGATCCAGAATTGATTTTCGCGTTTTGGGATCAACCTGGATGTGTCGCAGCTCCGGATGGGGAAAGCTGGGATCAACTCGCAGATCGGGTCAGCCGCGCTGTCGATCAGCTTGATGCTGAATTGCCCCCAGGGCCGATCATAGCGGTTGCGCATTTTGGGACGATCTTGACGCAAGTGCAGCGTGTCCTTGGAATTTCGGCCTACACGGCATTTGGCCATAAAATCGAAAACATGTCGCTCACTCATTTGCGACTTGGGCCAGCGCCAAAGGCCATCTCGATAAATCAGATTTTGTGATGAAGGGCCGAAGAAATTTACGGCTTTAAAATGAAAACATTGGGTTACACTTTTTTCAATGTGTTCACGTGCTAGGCGATAAGACTTCGCGTCTGCGAGACCACGTGATGCCCCGTGACAGAGCTTAGCCTGCCTGAGCTTCTGGATCAGATGGCGGCTGGTGCGCAGATCGGTTTCGCGACGGTCAAAGGTGCCTAACACACGCGCCAATGTCATGAAGCGATTGCCGCCTGCGGTGCCACCGCGGTGATCCGACCACGCAAGACCGCCAAACCGTGGAAACCGACGGCCCCGGTGCGGTCGCACGCAATGAAGCCCTGCGCGTCGAACGATCTGGGCCGAGCCATCTGGCAAGGATGGCGCGTATATGACCACCGCAGCCGCGCCGAAAGCAAGATAAGTTGCATCAAGCTGCTTGCTCAGTCACCGATGGCGCGAGACTTCGGCAGCCAGGTCGCAGAGCTGCAAGTCCGCATCACTGTAATGAATGGCCACAGCGCGCTCGGCATACGGAGCCAAAGACAAGCGATCCGGGACACCTAAATCTCGTCGCTGCTCAAACGATCTAAAATCATTATGTTTTTGCCAACTCCCTCTTGCCACTGCCCCTGCACGCAACTACACAGAGGCCAATGTTGACCCCAAATTAGGCCGTCCAGTGCCCGGGTAGCTCAGGGGTAGAGCAGTGGACTGAAAATCCTCGTGTCGGTGGTTCGATTCCGCCCCCGGGCACCACTTCAACTGAAAACATTAGGTTTTTTCGGTCCAGAGGGAGCGTATCGCGCTCAGTGGTTGCTGGAATCAACCGTGCTCTAAGTTTGACACGCTGACGGTTTTCACCGACCCTCAGTAGTAAATTAGAAGTATGGATTTTAAAGATGGCACTCACTAATTCAGATAAAAAATTCTGTCTCTCCAACGGAATAAATATAGAAAAAATCAAACTCCATAGACATAAAAAAAACGCTGGTCGTTTGATGGAGTTAATGAAAATTCAGTAGAATATGCAGCTCTGGATTATTTTCGCGCGCAGGGCTGGGAGGGATACTTCACCGAGTATGAAAATTATTGGTTCTGTCTTGTGATCATTATGGGCTATCCAAATTGGAGAAAAAGACATCCAATTACTATTCAGACAACTTCCTGCTTATTCTACAATACAAAAGACGGCTTTCACTCAAGAAACCCACGAGAAGCTGATCCAATATTCTGCTGGGAAGGCAGGCCTCGCCCACCCTTTGAAATGCGCGCATGTCAGCCTCAGAGAGATGTGCACGATCTGACATTTGACGAGGTATGGGAAAGTATTCATAACTTTAACGTTGACACGCTTATTCCAACGCTCGAGTATTTTAAAGAGAAAAACTTAAAGAGGATGGGTTTTGGAACTGTTGCTAGCGGCCAAAAAGGCATACCATCGGTTCATCGCATCGATGCGGAAAAACTAAAGAGCTTTTATGAGAGCCACGGCAAAGAGACGATCATAAAATTGCTAGAGAAATTTTATTGTAGAAAGAATGTAGACATCATTCAGAAATGTTATCGGATGAGTCATTTATACCACAACATAGCACGGCATAATGGAATAAATATAGACGAGCTGTTTACGGATGAAAATCCCTCTTTTAGCATAAATCTTTACTACTGTTGTGGGGTCTTCAATAAAGAAGAAGCCCATCGTGGACTATCAATGCTGAAAATCTTGGCAGCGAAGTTTTTGGAGATAGGTCGAAAGGATATTAGCGACTTTATTTTGCAATGTTGCACCGATATTTTAGATTATAGAAATGCGGTGGGAATGGACTTAGAGCCAATGCCTGCTGGCCTAGATCTCTACATGTGGCGTGGTCAGGAGCTGGCAGCAGTCGAAGTTAAGGCACCCAATGATAGGCTTCGAGTGGGACAGAAAGAAGCTTTACTTGTAAAAGATAATGTAAAAAAATGGGTTGTCGAAGTTGAAGATTTGAACGGTGACAGCGCAAGTGCGCCCACCACAAGGCGGAAGTCCATCACGCGAAGAGCATCTGGAAGCGGTCACACAGCCCTTAAGAGCGACCTGGCGTACAACGCGAGGAAAGCCCAGAACCTTGCAGAGCTTGCAGACACTTTACGGGCAGAAGGATTATGGAGCGATTTAACGAAGGAGATCGTTTATCTGGCAACTCAAGGCAAAAAGGTTCCGCTAAAAGAAAGGCAATTGGTTCAAGAAGAACTCGTAGAGCGACAAGATTTGTCAGAGTTGCTTCTGAGACATCTGTCTTAAGTTTGGCCCGTCGCTTGTATCCATGCCCATGTGACCATTTTTGAGAAGGATAAACAAGAAAAGATGAAGAACTACTCCAAACCACCCCGCAAAGTAGAAGATTGGGAAATCTCAGAGTATCAAGGCTTAGGAGGCAAGGCGCAGATGCAAAAAGCGCAGGCCAGAAAAAGGAGACAGGTTCGGCTGCAAGAATCCAGCACTTGGGATAATATCGCTCCGAAGGAATACCATGGACTTCTGAGCTTCATCTATTTTGTGGTTTTCGCGGTCGGAATGTTTGTTGTGGTACTTGTTAGGGTCAGGATGCATTGATTTTCGCATATTGCTGGGACAATCATGTTGTGGCTAGTTTGGAGCTGCGCTGAGCTAATCACATCGCAAACATGGATTTTAGCACCTTCGATCCAGTTATCGAGGTGCAAAGCTGGATCGAGAAGGCGGCAGTAAACGGCTCAGATCTGAGACCATTCGTGCTCATAGGAGCGGGGCTGGTCTACCGATTACCACGGCATCTATCGTTTTGCGGTCGGGCATAGAAGGCGCGGTGCCCGGGCGTGTAACCGAGACCGCAGCGGTTGCGGTGCCAAACTCAATTGCCTCTAATGGCGTTTTGCCTTCCGAAAGGGCCGCAGCAAAACCTCCGTTAAACGCATCGCCGGCTCCTGTTGTTTCGGAAACCGGGCCATAAGTCATTGCGGGTATATGAACAGGGTTCGTGCCATTGTGATACAGACTCCCATTCTCCCCCAGCGTGATAATCGCTGCTCCGCTGCCTTTTTCGAGCAAGACTTCGGCTGCCGCAATCGCATCGGCTGGCGTGCGCACCGGCACACCGGTGATGGCCTCTGCCTCGATCCCATTGGGGGTCACATAGTCGCAAAGCGCGAGCATAGAGGCGGGCAATTCTGCTGCTGGCGCCGGATTCAAAATTGTAGTCGCACCGGCTTCCCTAGCTCGGGCCAACGCGTATTCTGTGACATCCAGAGGCTGCTCCAATTGGGTTAAGAACACCTTGCAAGCGGCGATGTCTGCCGCGCAGCGATCAATGTCGGGAGGCGCCAACATGCTCGCAACGCCGGGACAAACAATGATCGCATTGTCCCCACTGTTGTCATCAACAAAGATATAAGCTGCGCCCGTGTAACTGTCCGCGTGTTGGGTCGCCAATGAAGTGACCCCCGCAGCGTCCCAAGTCGCGATCGCCATTTCAGCGAATGGATCCTGGCCCAGTTTGGTGATGAAGCCTACCGACGCCCCGGCCATGCCAGCGGCCACCGCCTGGTTGGAACCTTTTCCACCCGGACCCAATGTGAAGGATTTTCCCAGAATTGTCTCGCCCATGCGCGGTTGACGCTCGGCACGGTAAGCGGTGTCGGCAACAAAGACTCCCAGAATGATGACATCAAGCGTCATTCGTCCGGCCCGACAACACCTTTGCGCAGCACAAAGCATCCGTAGAACCTGCGCTCACCAGTTTGGATGACCGCATATGACTTTCTTGCGAGGTCGTAGAAGGCAAATCGCTCAACGCTCATCATTTTGCGAGGTTTGCTTTCGGCGAGATCAATCTGCGCCTGCACTTCTTGTTGCACTTCAGGGATGTCGTCGGGTGCATCTACCACCTCCATCCGCATGGCGAAATCATCGACAAATGTGTCGAGCGGATAGACCGAAAGGATTGACCCAATCGCTTCGGCGCAGGTGAGGTTCTCCATGCGAAGCAACGAACCTAGAACTGTTTGTCGTGCAACGCTGTCAGCCGGAAAGTTCGTGTCACAAATCACCAGCGCATCTCCATGCCCCATCGCGCGCAAGCAATGAAGTACATCCGCGTTCAATCGCGGATCAATACCCTTCAACATTTCCAAACCTCCCTTAGTGAATTCCATGCAACCGCCGTAAGCGCCCATGGTGTCAGTCCAGACGGTCCCCGGTGTCTCCATCAAATAGGTGAATTTGGTCCATGTCGAGACTTAGCGCAACGACGTCGCCCGGAACCAGTTTGTGGCGATCCCGGAAAACGGCTGTGATTTCCTGTGCCTTCGACTGAAATACGACATGAATTTCCGAACCTGTTGGCTCCACGACGCGCACTTTGGCTTCAATGCCGCTGTCGGCAAGTTTCAGATGCTCAGGTCGCACGCCAATTGTGATCTTTTGACCCGCTGCGGCGCCGCTGGGCAGCTGAACATCGAAGGTTGTATCCGCAAGCGAAACCTTGGCTGTATTCCCGTCGGTCCCAGCGACCTTCCCATCAAGCAAATTCATTGACGGCGATCCGATAAAGCTCGCGACGAACTTGTTCTTGGGGCGGTCATAGAGCTCAAGCGGGCTGCCGATCTGCTCGACATGGCCACCATTCAACACAACGATTTTGTCCGCCATGGTCATGGCTTCGATCTGATCATGTGTGACGTAAACGGTTGTTGTTTTCAGTCGTTGGTGCAACTCGCGGATTTCCGTACGCATTTGAACACGCAGTTTTGCATCTAGATTCGATAGCGGTTCGTCAAACAGGAAGACCTGCGGATTGCGGACAATTGCGCGTCCCATGGCAACCCTTTGGCGTTGGCCACCAGATAAGGCGCGCGGGTATCTCTGGAGATAAGGCGTCAGGCCGAGTATTTCCGCGGCCTCGGCCACCTGCTTCTTGATCTCGGCTTTGTCCAATTTTTGCAGTTTCAGCGAAAAGCCCATGTTGGCTTCTACTGTCTTGTGTGGATAGAGCGCGTAAGATTGGAACACCATCGCGATATCGCGCTCGCTTGGCGACAGGTTGTTCACCCTGCGATCTCCAATAGTGACATGGCCTGCAGTGATTTCTTCCAAGCCAGATATCATGCGCAAGAGAGTGGATTTTCCGCAGCCTGACGGTCCGACAAGAACGACAAACTCGCCGTCCGAAATCTCTACGTCGATCCCATGAATGACGGCCGTATCACCGTAATTCTTAAATAATTTTTGGACGGATACATCAGCCATCGCTTATCCAGTTTGTCTGACCTTCTCAATTGAAACTGCGTAGCCCATCGGTGGGCGTTTGTCCAGCACTGACCTGACTAGCATGTTAGCTCTTGACAGATGGGTGCTTTCCGGTGACCTTGTCGGAATACGATACTCTTCCTTTGGCGGCGGCCTCTCGTTGTTTTTGGTGTCAAATTTTAGACTAGCCGAACCCCGAAGCGCGATGAAACGACAGCCAACAAGGAAGCGAAAGTATGAAAAATGGGAGGATTATAAATGAAAGTCGGACACTATAACGCGATTATGCAAAAGCACATCGGACGTCGAAAAATGCTTCAGGGCGCTGCAAGCATTGGCGCTCTCGCGGCCCTAGGTGGTCTTGCGCCCAAACAGGTCGCTGCTGACGGACACGCGGCATTGCGCGCCGAAATTCTGAAAATTCCGGGCGTTGGTGCTGGTTCTCCGACAGACGCTGACTGGCAGAAAGTTGGCGGACTTTGCCTTGGTCCCACTAAAGAGCGCGTCGCTGAGGGCGAATTTGAAGGTGTCGAACTCACCTTCATGGGTTTGAACAACCAGAACCTGCATAACTTCCTGTTCCGCGGCTTCCTCAAGCCTTGGGAGGCTTATACAGGGGCCAAGATCAACTGGGTTGACCTCGCCCAAGCCGACTATAACCCGCGCCTGCAACAGGCGATTGCCACTGGCACTGTCGATTTCGACATCATAGAAATGGGAGCGCCGTTTGAAGGCGATACGGCTGGTAAAGGGCTTCTTGACGAAATGCCTTCATGGGTTGAGGAGCAGATCGAAGCGGATGACCTTGTGGACTATCTCAAGGCGCCGGTGGGCACATGGGATGGCAAGAAGTATCGTGTGACTATTGATGGGGACTGCCACACATTTGCCTATCGCACCGACTATTTCGGTGACGGGGCCATCGGCGGCGCAGAGGTTCCCAAGACCTGGCAAGAAGTGAATGATGCATCCAAGGCCCTGATTGGCAAGGAAGACCCGCTGACCGGACTTCCGGCGCATGGCTATCTTGACCCGCTCAAAGGCTGGGGTGGCTTTGGTTTCTACTTCCTGGAAAATCGCGCGGCGGCTTACGCCAAGCACCCATCGGATCCGGCGTGGCTCTTTGATCCCGACACCATGAAGCCACGGGTTAACAACCCGGCCTGGGTTCAGGCTATTCAAGATGTTCTTGATCTGATCGAGGCAGGTGCCTACCCTGCGGACCAGATCAACGCAGATCCCGGCACAACAGGCTTCCAGCAGTTCCTTGCGGGGACCGGTTCAATGCTGATGTGGTGGGGCGATATCGGGTCAAGTGCGCGCACTTCGGACACGTCCGTGGTGGGCGACGTTGTTGGCTTTGGAACCAACCCCGGCTCAGACCGTGTTTACAACAGCGCGACCGGTGCTTGGGAAGACACCTACAACGAAGCGCCAAACATGGCTTACCTTGGGTGGGGCGTCTACGTCACCAAGAACGTGCAAGGCGATGACAAGAAACGCAAAGCAGCCTGGAGCGCGGCTGCACATCTTGGTGGCAAGGATCTTTCGCTCTGGATGTCGGCCTATCCGTCAGGCTTCCAGCCATATCGGAATTCCCACTTCCAGTTCGACGAGTGGGAGGCCGCAGGGTACGACCGGGCCTATGTCGAAGATTATCTCGGCTCCAATGCGGATAGCTACAATCACCCCAACGCGGCAATTGAGCCCCGGATCCCCGGCATCTTCCAATATTATTCGGTTGCGGAAGACGAGCTGGCAAAGGGCTATGCGGGCCAATACGGATCCGCTCAGGAAATCGGTGATGCGATTGCTGCGGCCTGGGAGAAGATCACGGACCAGATTGGCCGGGACAGTCAGGTTGCGCTTTACAAGGCCTCGCTTGGCCTCTGACAAAACCTTCTTCAGATCGCCGGCGCGCCCGGCGGTCTGATCTCACTCTTCCACCCACTCCTAATCCTGAGGCCGCATTGCAATGAGCACCGAAGGTGATCTCCTCCATGTCGTGACTGCGGACGACATATCTGATCAACGCAGGCGATTCGGGACGTTGATCGTGTGGGGCTCTGCTGCGCTGATGTTTTTGGTGGCGGGTCTGCAAACCGCCGATCAAAATGGATGGGTCAACATTGGCTTTGAAACCTGGCGGCCAACCCTTTACGCATACGTTCTTTGGGCCGCTTGCCTGTGCGCAGGACAAGTGATCGCGCGCGGTGAGCACGGCAGACGGACATTGTTTGTACTGCCCGCTGCCCTGTTCGTTGTCTCGATGGTGGTCTTTCCGCTTCTTTTTGGCCTGATTATCGCATTTTCAGACTGGAATCTCGCCTCCCCAGATGGGCGACAATTCAACGGATGGGACAATGTCCGCCAAATGTGGACAGACCCGTTCTACTGGAACGCCATGCGCAACATGGTCTGGTATACGCTTGCCATCATCGTCGAATATGCAATTGCCTTTGGGCTCGCTCTTTTGCTGAACGCCCAGATCAAGGGCCGCAAGTTCTTCCGGGTAGCATTTTTGCTGCCTCTGATGCTGTCTCCGGTTGCCGTCTCTTGGATGATCGGCAAATCGATGTTGGAGAACCGGTTTGGCCCAATCGCGCGGTTCTTGCGCGAAATCGGCGTGGACAACCCTTCCTTTTTCTCATCGCCTGAAATTGCACGTCTGATGATCATGCTGATGGATGCCTGGACCTATATTCCTTTTATGATGATCATGATCCTCGCGGGGCTGCAGGCGATCCCCAAGGAATTGCACGAAGCCGCAGAAGTTGATGGGGCAAGCGCTTGGACACGGTTCTGGGAAGTCACCTTCCCCTTGATGATTCCGGTTTCGATCACCGCAATCCTGATCCGCATCATCTTTAAGCTCAAGCTTGCCGATATCATCATCAATGTGACCTCAGGCGGCCCCGGTGGCGCGACCGATAGCGTGACATCTTTCATTTTCCGCGAGTATCGAGACCGCTCCAATGTCGGCTACGGCACGATGCTGGCGATGTTCTATCTTGTCATCATCGTCATCGCCATGACGATCCTGATCAAGGCAGCAGACCGCTGGATGCGGCCGAGGTATTAAGATGGCACAGCAGATATTCCATGACAGCGATGCAGACCGGGCCTTCAGGGCCAAACGATTTTCCGGGCGCCTGTTCATTTACGCTATCCTGATCCTTTGGGCGATTATTGCGCTTTTCCCGATTTACTGGACGATCACAACCAGCTTTAAAATGGCGCCCGATGTGATGAAGGGGAACATAGTTCCCTATTGGGATTACACACCGAAATGGTTGGGCTGGCGGTCACTGGGCCTGTCGCCCGACACGATCGGCAATGAAAGCACTGTGCGCGAAGAGTTTCTGAAACGCTTCTGGAATTCCGCTGTTGTTGCGGTCTCGGCGTCTGTCATTGCCGTGGGCCTTGGCAGTTGCGCCGCCTACGGGCTGTCGCGGTTCAACTACAAATTCGGGTTCATGCGCAACTCGGACATCTCGTTCTTCTTCCTTAGCCAGCTGATCCTGCCGCCCGTTGTGCTCGCCCTGCCGTTTCTCGTACTCTACAAGTCGCTTGGTATGCTGGACACCCGGATCGGACTTATCCTGCTATACGCATTGACTGTACTACCAATCGTGATCTGGATCATGCGCGACCAATTCGGATCGATTCCGTCTGAGCTGGAAGAAGCAGCCTTGGTTGATGGCCTGTCCATTTGGGGCGCATTCCTGACAATAATTCTGCCCATAGCGCTGCCGGGCATGGTGGCGGCGTTCATTCTGTCGCTGGTTCTAACGTGGAACGAATATTTCTTCGCGGCCCTTCTGACATCAAGCCATGCAAAGACATTGCCCGTTATGGTGGCCAGTCAGACAGGCAGCCAGGGGATCAGTTGGTGGTCGATGGCGGCCCTAAGCTTTGCAGCGATCTTGCCCTTGATCATCATTGGCATCGCGCTGGAGCGTTACATTATCAAGGGTATGGCTGCGGGCGCTGTGAAGTAAGTGCCCGATCCACTCAAATGCCTGCAAGGTGAGCCTTGATTCCAAGCGCCGTCGCGAGTTCTGCGCGACACAACACGGCTTCAACAGCTGTTTCCGGGCTTGTGGCGTAAGCGACATTGACGTGATTTGCCTTGTGGCGGGCCATCATTTTGTCCCGGTCAATGCCATCCAGTTGCGCATGCATGATCGGCCATTGTGGTGTTGTGGCTTCGAGGCGCCGCTGCGTTTCGGCGTCGCTTAGAGCGAGAGTTTTGCCGGTACCGATATCCATGTGCAACGCGTCGTCTTCCACGAAGATCCGTGACCAAACGATAGAGCCAGGCTTTGCAACACCCGCCAACGTCGAGCCGCCAAGGCGGAAATACATGGGCGGCTGGCGATAGCCCACGGACCCTTCGTACCCGCCAACGTGATGCGCAGGTGGTGTGGCGCCGGAAATCTCGAACACCCACACAAATCCAGCTGATCCATCGCGATCCTCATCGCCCCAGCGCACGTCATGCAACGTTGTTTCAACAGGCAGCCCCAGAGCCTGATGCACCCGATTGGTGAGCAGCGCATCAAGGCCAGCGCATTCATCAACCTCATTAAAATGGATGATGGGTGCGCCAGGCCTGATCTCTTCACCAGTTTCGGCGTACACCGGAGGGCGATCAGAATTGTTCAACAACCCTTCGACGAGGTCGGAGGCAGGCAGAAGATCCTTAAGGCCCTGCTGGTATTGAATGCCGATGGCGTCGCATCCAAACCGGTCAGCAATTCGGGCGGCCGCGAGATACATCCGACCCTGCCAGACAACTTGCTCCCAGGTCAGCTCGGTCTCGTCATCTGTACCAAAATCAAAGCGCATGCCGCGCGCCAAGAGCCAATCAAGTACCCCTTGGCCTTCGGCTTCAGGCACCTGCGTTCTCTCATAATACAACGCCGACTGCGAAAGCCGTTCCTTGAACACACCGGTCGGGTGCAGCAAGTGGTCGGGAATTATGGCATTGTACATGCCCATGCATCCTTCATCGAACACGCCCATGATCAGCTTGTCACGGCGCAGCGACGTTGCGATTTCCTGCGCCGTCTTTCGAAGTTTGTCGGGGACATCAAAAACGTCCCGGATGTGCTGCACATCATGAACGAGCGACCCGGTCTGAAGCCACTTGCGTAATCCATCCAAAAAGAATGCGTCGGTAAAGTCCTCACTCCACAGAGTCGAATAGGGCACACCCGCTTTGGTGAGGGAACCGTTTAGGTTCAACATACCAACAAGACCGGGCCATTGACCCGACCAGTTTGCTACGGTCAGGATCGGACCCTTGTGATGGCTCAGACCAGGAAGGACATGGTGCGAGTACTGCCAGGCTGCTTCGGCGACGATAATTGGCGTGTCGGGCGGTAGGTCACGAAAGACATCCATGCCTTCGCGCTGTGAAGCTATAAATCCGTGGCCGCGCTCAGGATCAAATGTATGCGCCCGTTGGACCTCGGCGCCTGCCTCCCGCGCTGCTCGGCCCAAAGCCTCTTCCATCGCGGCTTGCGCGGGCCAGCACACCTGATTTGCGCTTTTCTCGAAGATCTCCGCTGGCAAGAAGATAAACCTGTTTCATGTTCTGATCCTGTGTCTTTAGAAAATATTTGCGAGTCGGGTCGTGGCTTTCGGGGCGCAACTATCGAAATGTTGGCTCAACTTGACAGGTCCGTAGCGATATCCTTGGTCTGTTCGTAGAACCTACGGAAAAGTGCATAGTTTTTTGCGATTTCGGAAACCTGCTTGGCCTCGACCTGCGTCACGGGTGGGTTCCAATGCGCAATGTCGGTCACCTCAGCCTCGCCGATAGCTAAACGGGCAAGGAAAGCGTCACCATAGCTCGCGCCGACCGTCTTTTCGCAGACGACCTGACCAACCTGCGAGGCGTCGGACGTGGCTTGCAACCAAAGTTTGTTTTTCGTCCCGCCCCCGACCGCAAGGATGCGTGTCAGATCAACGCCAATCTCGCGATATGTTTCAACGACATGTGCAGTGCCATAGGCGATACCTTCAATCAGCGCCCTGTACATATGGCCGCGCTTATGCGTCAGGTTCAGTCCGAAAAACGCGCCTTTGGCCAGCGGATCATGGATCGGGGTTCGTTCGCCTGAGAAATAGGGCAAGAACAGAAGCCCTTCTGCCCCTGGCGGGACCTGTTTTGCCTCGGAGGCTAGGACTTCAAAGGCGGTTTCGCGCGGCAGGTCACGGGCAAACTGATCGCGGAACCAATGGGTCAGCGTCCCGGATGTGGCCAGCCCCGCCATCGAGGCATGTTGCCCGGGAAAGAGCCAGGGCGCATACCACAAACGTCCATCGCGCACGCGGTCCTGCGTGAGCGTGATGATAAAGATGGTCGAGCCATACATCATCATCATATCACCGGGGGATCCAACGCCGACGCTCAGCGCCTCGGCCGCAGCGTCGATGGTGCCCGCAGTAACTGGAGTGCCAACAGCCAAACCCGTAGTGGCGGCTGCGTCTTCATTCACGTGGCCCGCAATCTCGGACGACCACAACAGGCGCGGCAGCATATCTGGCGTCGCGATGTCTGGGGCAAGATCAAAACACCAATCCTGCGTTTCCACATCGTAAATGGGTGAGAAGTTTGCCGCGGTGTAGTGGTCAATGACGTATTCGCCGGTCAATCGGTGAACCAGGAAGCTGGTCGAAGTCAGGATCTTGGCAGTATTGGCGTAAATCTCGGAACGGTCTTCTTTCAACCAGAGGATCTTGGGGCCAACAGATTGTGAGGTCAGCGCGTTCCCGCATCGGTCCAGAATCGTGCCTTCTCCGATCCGGGCCGTCAAAGCGTCAACCTGTGCCATCGCGCGAGTGTCGACGCCGTACAGCACACCGTTCATCAATGGCGTGCCGCGTGCGTCCACGGGCAGCATGCAAGGGCCAATGGCGGAACAGGCAACTGCTTTGATGTCTTCGGGCTTACACCCGGATGTCGCGATTAATTCTTTGGTAACGGCTACAAAATCACCCCACCAGTCCTCCTCCGGGCGGTGTTCGGCCCAGCCGGGTTGGGGAATAAGCATCTCGTGCGGATTGCGTGCCGTGGCAACAACAACACCTGCCGCATCGACCAGAACGCCTTTGGTCTCAAACGTACCTATGTCCACTCCCAGAGTATAGCTCATGTCCAACGCTCCAATGAAAACCCTGGGCGGATATCTGTAATCCCGGCTATCAACAGCGCCGCCAAGTCCTCCAGATCGCTCAGTTGGCACAATTCAAGTGACGAATGGCTGTAGCGCATGGGAAAACCCAGATCGATGGCGGCAACGCCCTCACCGACAAGCTGGACATAGCTGAGATCCGTTAGTACTCCGACCTGCGCGGATCGTTGCAGCCCAATCCCTTCGCGCTTCGCCACCGCTTCAAAAAGCGAAACCAGCGCCGGATGCGGCAACACGCCATTTAGTGTTCCGCGCCCGTGAAAGCTGTAAAGGCTCATACCCGGCCCGTGCCCAAGCGCCATTTCGCCGACTTCCGCCATATCGGGCGTGTCGGTCGCGAGCATCAGGTCTATTTGGATTGCAATGTCGGGTTTCAACGCCTGCGCTGCAGGGAGTGCCCCGCGGAGATTGAATTCTTCCTGAGTTGAAAAGACGATATGAACTGGCGGTCCACCTTCCCGAGTGGCCAAATGGCGCGCGACAGCCAATAGCACCGCGCAGCCGGCCCTGTCATCCACGCTGGTGCCCGCGATCCGTCCCTCGGCAAGCTCACTGACATTCGGCGCATAGATCACAGGCGTTCCGATACGAATGCCCGCCGCCTCCACCGCCTTTTTGCTGCTGTGACCGGTGTCGATATAAAGATCAGCGGCGGGCAATACCTTGTATTTCTCATCCGGCTGGGTCGCATGATGGCTTTTGTTCGCCAAAACGCCGGGTATGTCGCGCCCGTCTGGCGTGCTGAGCACCACCGCTTGGGACGGCAGCGCGCGTTCTGGCACGCCGCCCATACGATGCACCCGGATTAGACCATTGTCTTCAATTTTGCGCACGATAAATCCGAGCTGATCCATATGTGTGAACAGCATGACTGACGGTCCATCGCCTGGGAATGTCGCGATCAAATTTCCCAATCTGTCGGTTTTGCATGGTACAGGCATTCGGGCTTTTATTTCGGCCGCAACGCGACCTTCATGGCCAGACAATCCCGGGATCAGCATCAGCGCTTTGAGGTCGTCCAGGATCATCTTGCGGCCCGTGCCCGGTCCATGAAATCGCGTGCGCGATCTGGATCGACTGGGTTCCAGGTATGGCCATCAACCTTAAGCGAGGATCCAACGATGCACCCGTCCGCGACCTGCATGACCTCTGCGACGGTGTCATGTTTGACGCCTGTATTGGCCAGCACGGGCGTTTCAGGCAGCACCGCTTTGACAGCCTCCAAATCCTCCATTCTAGCGGCCTCACCTGTGATCTGCCCCGAGACCAGAACCGCATCGGGAACCGAAGAAAACACTGCGGATCGCGCCCGGTCGGCCAATGGTCTTCGGTCGAGACTGTCGGCAAACTCCGCACTGACATTATAGAGCATCAAAAGATCATCGCGATCCAGACGCTTGCGATAACGCAGAGCACTGCCTGCATCCGGGGCCCAGTGGCCCATGTCGCTGGCATAGGCGCCCGTAAAGATCTCGCGACAAAACCCGGCACCGGTTGCCGCTGCAAGAGCAACGGTGCTGTGCGGGTCCCAGAGGACATTTACGCCAAACGGAACCGTAATTTGATCGCGCAGTTGTCCAATCACATAAGCCATTGTGGCTGTGCTGGCGGTGTCCACGGCAAATTCATAAGGTCGGTCGTTTTCATTTCCGAACATTACCGCGTCGACGCCTGCGGACTGCAGCGCAGACAAGTCAGCCAAAGCAGCAGAAACCAGACCAGCCAAGCCCTTTTGACCGTCGTACAACGGGGTTCCCGGAAGGGCCCCAAGATGCACCATTGCGATTACAGGCTTTTCAGTTCCAAAAACCGTTGAAAATGGCTTCATGCAGGTCCCTCCATTGAACGCATTTTGCAAAATTTGGGGGGTGCAGTCCAGAAGTATTCATACTAGCATGTCAGTTAGGGAGGAATGTGCATGGGACTGCGAGCGCACCATTGGGACCGGTCAGGAAACGGCGGTCTGACATTTACCAAACTTGGGATGGGTATGGCGCCCCTGGGCAATCTCTATCGTGCTGTGACCGATGAAGACGCGCATGCGGTTCTGACACACGCCTGGGATGCTGGTGTGAGGTACTTTGACACCGCGCCGCTCTATGGGCTTGGGCTGTCAGAAACACGGTTGAACCGATTTTTGCGGGGCAAGGATCGCGACAGCTATGTGTTGTCGACCAAAGTGGGACGTTTGCTGAAGGCCTGTGCGCCTGAGATGCGGGATGGACAGGACAAGTGGTTTGATGTCCCCGCACGAAACGAAGTCTACGATTACACTTACGATGGTGTCATGCGGTCCATCGAGTTCAGCCTGGAACGGCTGGGCGTTGACCGGATTGATATCCTATTCGCGCATGACCTCGACTTACCTAATCATGGCAGTCAGGACGTTCTTGACGCCAAGCTCACCGAGTTGATGAGCGGCGGTTATCACGCGCTGCAGACGTTGCGCGATCAAGGTGTCATCAAAGCTTTCGGGGCGGGCGTCAACGAATGGGAACCCTGTCAGTGGATGGCGGAACGCGGCGATTTTGACATCTTCCTTTTGGCGGGACGATACACATTGCTGGAGCAAAAAGCGCTGCAAAGCTTCCTGCCGCTTTGCCAGCAGCGCGGGATCGGTGTTGTGATCGGGGGGCCTTACAATTCCGGCATTCTGGCCACGGGTCCCAAGCTTGGAGCATATTACAATTATGACCCTGCCTCGCAGGCCATCCTGACCCGCGTCAGAGAGATAGAGAGTATCTGCACCAAACATGGCGTGCGCCTGGTGGATGCAGCGTTCCAGTTCCCGCTGCGCCATCCATCAGTTGTGTCGGTCATTCCGGGTGGCCAAGGTCTTGCTGAAATGAACAGCAACATTGACGCCGAACGCGCGGACATACCAAAGGCGCTTTGGGCCGATCTCAAGGCGGCAGGGCTGATGCGCGAGGACGCACCGTGAGTTTGAAAATCGATTCACATCAGCATTTCTGGAATCCGGCCCGCGGCGACTACGACTGGATGCCGATGGACAACCCGACATTGGCGCGCAGCTATGCACCGTCTGACCTTGAACCGCATTTGATCGCGAACGGGATCGATCACACGGTACTTGTGCAGGCGGCGGCGACGGTCGAAGAAACCGAGTACATGTTGGGCATTGCAGATGCGACGCCGCGCGTGGCAGGGGTTGTTGGTTGGATTGACTTCGAAAACAGCGCGGATTCGCATCATCTGCGCAGGTTGGCCAAACACCCAAAGTTTCTGGGCGTTCGCCCGATGATCCAAGACATTCCAGACGATCACTGGATGCTGCGCGACGACGTGCAATGGGCTTACCAAATGGTCATCGACTGCGACTTGACGTTCGACGCATTAGGATTTCCTCGTCACCTTGAGAATTTCTTGACGCTATTGACCCGATATCCGGAAATGCGTGTGGTCATTGATCATTGCATGAAACCGCAGATCCGCGCGCATTCCGATGAGAGTTTTGGTCATTGGGCTGACGGTATGGCGCGCTTGGCCGAAAAGACGTCCACCCGATGCAAGCTATCGGGGCTCGCAACTGAATCGGATGGGTGGTCGCTGGAGAAAATGCGGCCCTATGTCGTTCATTTGCTGGAGGTTTTCGGCCCAGAGCGGCTCATGTGGGGGTCGGATTGGCCTGTTTGCCGTCTTGAGGCCAGTTATGATGACTGGTTTGCATGCGCGCGCGCGCTGACCGCACATCTGCCCGAAAACGCTCAGGCCCAAATCTTTGGCGAGACGGCAAGGGCGTTCTATCGTCTTTGACTGATATGGGCGGCGGCAGCCGTCTGAGCGGACATAACAGCTTTGGTAAGCGATGCCCCGCGTAGTCGGTCAGACGCAAAGGTTCCCACAAAAACATCGCCTGCACCATGTGTCGATATCACTTCGACAGCATGCGCCGGGTGGATTTCGCAAGACCCGCAATGCGCACAAAAAGCAACACCATCGTTTCCCAGCGTAAGAATGACCTCCGTCATTGGCGCCAGTTCGGCGAGTTCTTGCAAGGCGACGTTCGGATCAGGACCTATTGCGCCCCGCCCCAGAATGCCCGCGGCTTCGACGCGGTTCACGATCAGTGTGTCGATCCAACTCATATCGTGTGTTTCAAGGCTTTCGGCAGGTGCTGCGTTCCATATGACCTTGGCCCCGTGTTTGCGGGCCGCTGCCGCACAGATGGGGAGCAAATCAGGAGCCATCTCATTTTGCAAAACCACCAATCTGCAATCTGCTGGGATCTTGAAGTCCGATGGATCAAAAGCGTGGTTTTCGGCCGATACAATCACCGCGCCGTATTCCTTATCCTCCGTCACAATCGCGACGCTCATCCCGGATGCGCCATCGCCTTGCTGCAGCTGGCTGATGTCCACCCCGGCCTCCACCAAGTGCTTGCGCATAGATTGTCCGGCAGCGTCATTCCCTATGCGCCCTGCAAAACTGACCTTTGCACCAGCCCGCGCTGCGGCGACGGCCTGATTTCCACCCTTGCCGCCGAATTTATAAGTGACGTCCTGCCCGCACAGTGTTTCGTCCAGATGTGGCAAGCGCGGGGCCTGAACAACCACATCCCAGTGCAATGCGCCAACGACCAACAGGCTCATGCGCCGTACAAGGCCTTGGCTACGATCCGATGGGACAGAGCGGCGTCCTGCCTTTCAATCGCGGCAGTTAGTGATGCATCGTCCGCTAGGGTTTCTGCGATCTCCATCAGTCGGTCGGTTAGGATGACATTGGTGCGTGCTTCCTCGACCGGGTTAAGGCCGCCCATATCCGGGAAGGTGTCGAAATAAATGACATCGGTTTGGTTCATGCGCAGCATAGCGACCAAAAGTTCGACGGTTTGGATGGCATGAACAGAGCCAACCATCAGCCCGTCGTCGCGCTTGCCATATCCATCGTTCAAGTGCAGCCCAATCATGCGCGCATGACGGCCAATCAAGGCGGCGGAGTGGGCCGGCATCTCATCGGCATAAAGGACATGCGCAAAATCGAGTGTCACGCCAAGGTTCGCCATGCCAGCTTCCCGGCAGGCCAGCAGAGTTGTCCCAATATCCGGCATCAGAGCATAGGCGCGCGGCTCATTTGGTTTGTATTCAATCGCAATGTCGATGGATGGATTATGCGCGCAGGCCTTTGAAATCGCGGTGATTGTCTGATCCCAAGCGGCCGCATAATCCATCTGGAAGGCGTAGTCGAACCCGTCCTGACCCATCCAGAGTGTCACTGTTTTGCCGCCCATTTCGGCACAAGTGTCGACGCCGCGCAACGTGACATCGAGAGCGGCTTGCCTTACGGCTTTGTCCGGGTGGGTGAAGGCGCCAAGCCTGAACCCTTGATCAGTGTAATAACGCATTGCTACACCGTTTAAGGTCAGACCTGCCGTGTCCAAAAAGCCTGTCATCTGGGACGCATCATATTTTGCAAAATGATCGGGGTAATTCAGATCGGCCGCACTCAACCCTTCGACTTGGCCGGCGGCAGAAATCCAATCACGAACGTCTGATCCCGGTGCGAGCTGCTTGAAAGCATTTAGTCGGGCTGCGTAGCGAGGGCGATTGGACCGTGTCATGATTTTTGAAACAGATCTGGGCGCTCTTTTTCAACGGTCTCAAGGCTTATTAAGAGCTGTCGCAAATGCACCCGTGTCGCCTGCCTCGCCGCCTCTGGGTCGCGCGCGTCGAGCGCTGAAACAATAGCCTTGTGTTCTGCCAATGTGTCAGCGACGCGGTTTGGATTAGGCAGCACCAGCTGTCGCGCGCGGTTGACCTGCAACCAACTGGTTTCGGCCATGGCGGCCAGACGCCGATAGTTGGTAAACCCAAGGATCAGGTTGTGCATCTCCCGATCAAGATCATAAAATCCCTGAACATCCAGGTCATCGACCGAAGCCTGTTGCACCCGCAGATTCCGCTTCAGTTGCTTGATCTGATGATCCATAGTCTTTCTTGCAACGAGTTCAACAGCTGCAAGTTCTAGCGCTTCTCGAAGGAATGCGCCTTCTCGAATTTCTTCCATTGAGAAACGGGAGACAAAAGTGCCAGCTTGCGGAATGACATCCACAAGGCCTTCTGCGGCTAGTCGGGTTACGGCTTCGGAAACCGGGCTGCGAGAAACCCCAAGCTGCTCGCAAATATCGGGTTTACGCAGAATTTGGCCAGGCTGATATTTGAGCGTCAATATGGCGTCTTTCAAGCAGCTATAGACGCGACTCGAAAGTGTGCCTTCAAATTCAGACAAAGGCAGAAATTGCGCTGTGACAGCGGAATTATCTTGTTGTCCGGCTGGCCTGGATGTTAACATGCTAGCATGTTAACTCAACTAACTAAAGAACTCAAGCCGGACACACAAACGATAGGTAAGATATGAGATTGCAAGGCAAAACGGCGGTCGTCACAGCGGCGGGAGCGGGAATTGGATTGGCGACTGCGACCGCATTTTCAGCTGCGGGCGCGCATGTGATTGCGACCGACATCAATCGCGAAGCCCTGCAGCCATTGGGTGACCTGGGATGTTCCGTGTGTGAGCTTGACGTTACCGATACGAGGGCTGTTGCAGAGTTTGCAAAAGAGACCGGAGCCGCAGATATCCTGTTTAATTGCGCAGGGTTTGTCCATCACGGAACGATACTTGACTGCGATGAAGAGGCTTTCGACTTCAGTTTCAATCTGAATGTTCGATCCATGTACCAGGTGACGCGCGCATTCTTGCCGGCGATGCTGGAAAATGGCGGCGCTAGTATCATCAACATCGCTTCAGTTGCGTCATCAATAATCGCAGCACCAGATCGCTTCGTTTACGGGGCAACCAAGGCTGCCATTGTCGGCATGACCAAGAGCATTGCCGCCGATTTCGTCTCGCAAGGCATAAGGTGCAATTGCATCTGTCCGGGGACCGTGGAAAGCCCAAGCCTACAGGGGCGAATTCGCGCACAGGGGGACTACGACAAGGCTCATGCCGCCTTCGTTGCCCGCCAACCCATGGGGCGGCTTGGACAGCCCGAAGAAATCGGCAAACTCGCGGTCTATCTGGCGAGCGACGAAAGTTCTTTTATGACCGGTCAGGCCGTGACGATCGATGGCGGCTGGTCAAACACTTAAGGAGAATTGAATGAAACTGTTGCGGTTTGGCCCTCTCGGGCAAGAAAACCCGGGAATACTCGATAGCGATGGACGTCTTCGCGACTTGTCAGGTGTGGTTGCAGACATTGCAGGCGATGTGCTGTTGCCCGAAAGCCTATCGGATCTCGCCGCGATCGACCCGTCAACTCTGCCTCTTGTGGAAGGTTCACCGCGTATCGGTGCCTGCGTTGGAGCGGTCGGGAAGATGATTTGCATCGGGCTCAACTATGCGGATCACGCCGAAGAAACCGGCGCCGATGTTCCTCCCGAACCTGTTCTTTTCTTCAAAGCAACCTCCGCGATTTGTGGGCCAAATGACGATGTGCGCATCCCCCGTGGTTCAAAAAAATCGGATTGGGAAGTCGAGCTGGGGGTCGTGATCGGGAAAGAAGCGCGGTATGTCGACGAGGCTGATGCTATGGATCACGTCGCAGGATATTGTGTGATCAATGACCTGTCAGAGCGCGCCTTTCAGATTGAGCGTTCAGGGCAGTGGGTCAAAGGAAAGTCGGCAGATACTTTTGGACCAACGGGACCTTGGTTGGTCAGCAAGGATGAAGTTTCAGACCCTCAGGATCTCGCCATGTGGCTTGAAGTCGATGGCCACCGCTATCAAAATGGCTCAACCCGCACCATGGTCTACGGGGTCGCCCATCTGGTCCACTATATCAGCCAGTTCATGAGCCTTCAGCCAGGGGACATCATTTCGACTGGGACGCCTCCGGGTGTCGGGCTAGGTCAGAACCCGCCTGTCTATCTGAGGGAAGGGCAGGTCATGGAGCTTGAAATCGAAGGGCTGGGCCAACAGCGACAGAGCACTATCGCCTGGGACGCCTGATCTGACGCCAGTATCTCAACTCGCCCATACTTGCCCGGCTGGAAAGGTGTGGGCGGCAATGCTTTGGGCTTTCATCTCGACCGAGAAACCGGGCTTTTGCGGAAGAAGGTAACGACCGTTTGCTGTGCGCACAGGGTCGACAAAATGCTCATGCAAATGGTCGACATATTCAAGCACTCGGTTTTCAAGCCGCCCTGACACGGCGATGTAGTCAACAAAGCTCATGTGCTGGATCAATTCGCATAATCCAACCCCGCCCGCATGGGGACAGACCGGAATGTCAAACTTATCTGCCATAAGCATTACGGCCAGAATCTCGTTGGGACCGGCCAGGCGACAACTGTCCACCTGACAAATATCTATGGCTTTGGCTTGCATCAATTGCTTGAACATAACAGCGTTATGGCAATGTTCCCCGGTTGCGACTTTGATCGGCGTGACAGAACGCGCGATGCGGGCGTGACCCAATATGTCGTCTGGACTGGTAGGTTCTTCGATCCACCACGGATTGAAATCCGCCAGTCGGTCCATGTTCCTTATCGCTTCGTCGACGCCCCAAACCTGGTTGGCATCCATCATGAGAGACCGGTCAGGTCCTATTTCGGCTCGAATGATCTCTGCACGCCGACAATCATCATCGATATTCGCACCGACCTTCATCTTAAAATGGGTCCACCCGTCGGCCAGAGCGCCCTGCATCAACGACTTGATCTTGTCATCGGAGTATCCAAGCCAACCGGCCGAAGTCGTATAAGCAGGATATCCGAGGCTTTCCATTTCGGATAACCTTGCTTCGCGCGTGGACGCGCGCTCCTGAAGGCGCTCTATGGCTTCTGACGGGGAGAGTGCGTCTGAGAGATACCGCCAGTCAACCAGTGACACCATGTCCTCAGGGGACATTTCGGCAATCAGTCGCCAAACGGGCATGCCCCGATGTTTCCCAAACATATCCCAAACTGCGTTGAGCACGGCAGCCGCTGCAAGATGAATGACGCCTTTTTCCGGTCCGGTCCATCGCAACTGACTGTCTCCGGTCACGAGTTTCCAAGTGGCCCCCATATCGGCAAAAAGACCGTCGACTTCGCGTCCCACGAGCAAGTCAGCAACGGCACGAATGGCGGCGCAACAAATTTCGTTGCCTCGTCCGATTGTGAACGTCATTCCGTGACCATCTGGCCCATCGTTGACATGCAGTACCACATATGCGGCCGAATAATCCGGCGCGAGGTTCATCGCATCCGACCCATCAAGCGAGCGGCTGGTCGGGAAGCGGATGTCATAGACTGTGTAATGTGTGATACGTGCGGTCATTTTGTCTTCACGCTAGGATATTTTTGGAATGCTAATCATACTAGCATGTTAATGCCGTTAAGCAAGTAGTATTGTCTTCATTTTGGACCGATACGGTTGGCAATTTTTGCGTCTTCGACGCTCGCTTCTGCAAAGCCGCCGTTGGCGCAGACGCAGCGAAAGCTTACTTTGTTCGCGTCTGAGATGTCCAACCAGGTTGCAGCAAAAAGACAGTTTGGATTTGCCCGCTTAGACCAGTGTTCAATGACTGCTCTGGCGGCTTGGGCTGCAACGCAGCGATGAACCTGCTGCAAGAGCGAACGAATGCTGCGCCAGCAATAGCCGCAATTGCATAGGTCCGGAAAGTCCGCATCTCACCAGTCCAGGCATGTCGCAGCGAAAGTCCGCTGCTCCGAAAGTCCGGGTGAAAAAACTTGATTTAATCAAGTTCTTGCCGACGACACGGCCATCCAATCGGAACCAGCATAGCCGATGGCCATGATCCGAACCTCGTGGTTTTCGTCATCCACAACAAAGCAGATGACGCCTTTGCCTGCAGCAGGGATCGCACGCATGCCAGGCGCGATTTCATCTCGTACAGACCCAACATGAGGAACGGATTCCAATCTTCGGATTGCTTGTTCAATCTCATCGATCTTGCGCAGAGCAATCTCGACGCCTGCATAGTCGGCGATCAATACGGCAATGTCGTGGAGATCATCCGCCACATTAGGGTGACGGAGAATTCGACACTTGGTCATCCCCTGGATTTCAGCCGAGCGCGAACGTCATCAAACAAGGTATCATTTTGGTCCATCTCGACGAATTCGGATCGGGGTGTTTGCATTCGTGCTTTGATCGCATCCGACATGCCAGACAGCGCAGCTTCACGCTCTTGCTCTTCCTGCATCAGTTTTTCGATCCCCTGAGCGACCAAGCTGCTGACCGACGCACAGGACCCGTCTTTCACTTTTTGCTTGGCAAACCGGTGATGACGTTCGGTGAAACTGACGGCTGTTTTGACTGTCATGGAGCAAGTGTCCAACTAGTTGAGGTGGTAACACTAAGTAACACATGGATTGGATCGGTTCAAGGTTTTGACCTGCGCAATTGACCGCCAAGTCGGATTGTTGTCCGCTGCTCCACGCTGAATTTCAGCTGGAAATCATCCGCTGTTCTACGGAAAAAATGGTCGAACTTCCGCGCCGCAATGCAGAAGACCAGCATTCCGCGTGTCGATGCTCAAACCTAGCACTGGCCTAACACAGTTCAAACTGCACTCAACAATATCAACGGCTTAACTTGCTATGACGCGCATTGAAAATCCTCGTGTCGGTGGTTCGATTCCGGCCCCGGGCACCATTTAAACCAATTAAAAACAATAACTTGTTGGATTTCTGCATCGCGGCAGATATCTCTGAAAATAGCAAAATACCCTATCACAGCGCTAGCACAGTTTTAAAAAACACAACTAGCACAGTAAGTTATGAGCGCCGCGCCGTGCACCTAGCACAGTTCTAGCACAGTCGGTTACCAACGCTCCTTGCCGTGCTTATGGCGCTTGATCAGTGATGATGTGGTGTTAGTCTTTGATATCATTAGGATCGCTTGTCAGATGCATGGACACGGTCAGTGAAGGTATCTTATGTTACTTCGTCTCAAAACCTAAAAAACAATTTGGTGTCCGAAACTGGAACGACTTGGAAACTAGGGTCCCGCACTCGTGGATCTCGCATTCTTTGAGGGTCTGACAAAATCAGCCCAATGTCCTTCAAAACCACTGGTTCACTAGCAAAATCCCGATGCTCGATACTGAACAGCGATTTTCCGAGTTCAGAAATATCGATAGTGAACATATTGGACAACACCAAAGGCCCTTCTGTAGGTGATACGTCACCTGCGCGGTAGTAGTTACTTCTGATGGTGCGGGAAGCGATCATGGCTTTGTCATTTTGAGAAGCATACAGCGTTATTCCTGAAATTCGATCTTGAGCTTCGCTCAGAAGGCTCTCGAAAATCTCCCGATCAACATCCGGAGCAGCAACCACAACTTCGCCGAGAGGAAATTGCCGACCTAGTTGCTCTTGCTCTATCAACTTCAATGATCGAAGCAGAGCCCTAGCGCCCATACTATGTGCGACGAAGTGAACCTCATCAAATTCAATCCCATCCAGAACGTTGACAATGAGTTCTGACAGATGAGGTGCTGCAAGCTCCGATGAATCTAGATCTGTAACGTAGTCCTCGGTTTCGCCAACAGAGGGCCAACTGAAAAATACTGGTACGCCGTCAAACCCCAAATCATAGACGAGCTGAGCGGTTTGATATGAGGCTTCGTCAAATGAAGTGTTATAACCATGGATAAAAAACAGAACATGGTTCTTGAAACTTTGCGATGTAGCTTTGCGTTCCTCGATCTTGTTTGTAAAGGTATCCGAGTCCATGGTTCGGTGACCGATAACGACAAAGTGCTCAAGCGGGTCTTCCGCTCCAGAAAGGTCAATTAATCCCCTAAGAAGTCTTAGTTCAAAGGGTCTGTTGAGTTCGCCTTTGTCCCGCACATGATCTTCTGGAATACTAACGGTGACTGTTCCTCGCTTCAGTTTGTCGTCTCTTTGCCAAGAATACCTGGCTTTGGGTGCATCTTGCACGGCCTCTCGATTGGTACCATAGAATAGTTCAACAGTTCTCAGTTTCCCGTTCCGCTCGATGAAACTCGGGTCGATGATTGAATTTCCGCTTGAAACTACCGAATTCGGAACTCCGGCAGTTTCGATAATCTCACTGTATGCATCAATCTCTTGCTGTAACCCGCCACCAAACCACTCTGGTGTCCAAAGGGTGTTTGCAGTGGGAAGATACGCGAGTGATCCTGGCTGGCTCGGCTCCGAAAGGCTATTGCCGAACTGCGCTCGGTATTGTGCGTCAATTTCCGCAACAATATTCGGATCACCGTAGATCGCGTTGAGTTGAGATAGAAAAACCTGAACGGCCTCTTCCAGGTTCTCGATTGTCACTTGAGGAACCGCCACCATTGAAGCCTCGTAACTTGAAGGTGAGGACAGCCAGTCGATCTGAGTAAGTCGTCGTGAACTTTGGGTTAGCGGACGCATCATTACCGAAGGTCCGCAGGCAATATCCACGGCACCACTTTCCAATGCTGATATCGCCGCCGCTTGTGGTAAATCCACCACCTCAAGCTGTTGCACGTCTATCCCCAGGTTTTGAAGTTGTTGAGTCATTGCCCAATGGGTTCGGGTGCCGGTTGGCGGCCCGACGGTCCGCCCAGTTAATTCAGTAGGATCGATGGGTGACGTTGGCGAGACCCCGCCTAGAAAGCAGTCGGTGGGATTTGGACGTGCTTCGGCGACGCCAACTATTTGGTAGTTCAGACCCGCCGCCTGTGCAGCTAGCAAAGAATCCAACTGATGGGCATAAGACACATTAATGGCACCGGACGCCAAAGCCGCGTTGAGTGCCTCTGCATTTTCAACCTCAACCCAGGTTACGTTAATTCCAGAATTGGAAAACTGGTCCTGAAAAAAATCTACTTGGGCAGGGTTTGGAATGGTCGACGGGTAACCTACCACCAATTCACTTTGAGCAACTGCTGGAGCTGCGGCGGACGCAAAAAAAATTGAGAGAAGAGATGCGAAGGCTGATTTTTTCATTTTTCCCACTCCTTAAATAAATGTGCGGTAAGTTCTGTTTGAGACAATGCAATGCATACCAACCTTGAACGGACTTGGAAAAACGATCAAGTGTCGGCAGCTGCCAAAATGTGGTCGCTCTTCCCATCACATCGCCATAACTCGCACGGACCCCACAGTTCAAAGGTCCCCAATGGTGCCACAGACAATCCAACGGATAGCCCAACTGAACGATCAGTTCCGCAGGGGCGATCCCAGCGTGCCAGGGCAACGGTTTGTAACCGCTGGGGTCGATACTATCGATATCGCTGACTTTTGCCGGAGGACGCGCCTTGGACATTATCGTGATTGATGCGCGGCCCAAAAAATCGGCGGACAAAAAGTAGAAAAGAAGTGCAAAGCGCTGATGCAATATTCTCAATAACGGCCTGCATGTTGCTTCGTTTGAGACGATCGAAATTGCGGGGCACTTTTTTCAAGTCATCGTCTCTAAAAAGAGAATACCGCAGAGATCTCCAGCAGGATTTTATGTGGGCGTTGATTTCCATTGGATTTGTCTTGAAAAGTGGTGGGCGACCCTGGAATCGAACCAGGCGTGCGTCTCCGCGAGGGAGTTAC
>JBELMC010000024.1:0-33296 GCA_042096155.1 Dinoroseobacter sp. | reverse complement strand
GTTGGCATGTCTCATACGGCCGCCGCCACTGCCGCCGCTGATTACTTGTTTGACAAAGGATATCGTCGGTACGGCTACATAGGGGCCTGGGGCGAACGGCCCAGTCGATCCCGCGCCCGCCGCTTGGCTTTTCAGGCCAGAATTGTGCAACTTGGCGCAACACTTGTAGGCGCCTCGATCCTCACAGAACGCTCCTCGGCCTTGGGAGGATCGAAGGCCACATCCGAATTATACGCGAAACATCCAGACATCGACTGCATTTTCTACGCAAATGACGACCTGGCGCTTGGTGGATTTTTCTTTGCGATGTCTCAAGGAATTGACGTTCCCGGTGAACTTGCGCTGATGGGATTTAATGGCAGTGGCGTCGGAAAGGCGACGCCACTGCCTCTTTCGACGATTGATACCCCCCGGTACGAAATCGGAGCGAAAGCCGCTCAGCTTTTGCTTGAGCCACAAACCGCGAAAAAGCGCAGGCTCGATCTATCCTTCGATATTTTCGAAGGCCGTACGACCTAACGAATCGGGACACATCGGTCGGGCCTCAAGGCAAATTTCCAACGGGACCGATCGGTCCCGAGATGCCCCACGCGACACCAATTCAACTGTGTTCATTCCCGACCTCGGGTGGATCGGATTTAAGGTGCTTTGCTCTGACTGTGATGTCCGCGTTTTGCAGATTTTTTCGTAAGGCGTGTCGCGCTGTGATTGTCGGTGAGACGGGTTTGGATTTTGTCGGGTCGCGCCTCAAGCAGCTGCTCCAGGCGCGCCGCACTGTCTTGCGGTTGGCCTTCTCCACGAGCCAGGCCACCGTGAATTTGTGGGTTCGGTCATCTGATTTTTCTCAGCATATCCATTCACGGATCCCGTGTTCAGAAGAAATAGAGCCTTTCATCGAGCGCGTATCAACCAAGCGGCTTGCGATTTTGGGTGTGGCTTGGGGTGTGAGCAATACCAAGACATGTTGTTTATGACGTTGACCCCTGCGCTGTCATCTTTCACAAGTTCTGTATCATGACAGAGATTTTCACCGGCAGCTTCACTCAACAGGATCCGATCTCCGAGGCTGGTATTCAGGCCGCCGAGGCGGTCTTGCGCTCTGGCAGGCTGCACCGCTACAACCTTGCGCCGGACGAGCCGGGCGAAGTCGCTCTGTTGGAACAAGAGTTCGCCACCTTGATAGGCTCGAAATATTGTTTGGCTGTCTCTTCGGGCGGCACAGCGATCAGCTTTGCCTTACGCGCGGTTGGCGTCAGGCCGGGTGATCTTGTTTTGACCACTGCGTTTACGCTTGCCCCTGTACCGGGGGCGATTGCAGCGCTGGGCGCCAAGCCGGTTTTTGTCCAGGTGACTGCTGATCTTGTGATTGATCTGGCGCATCTTGAAGCCCAGATTGCTGCCACGGGTGCCAACGTTTTGCTGTTGTCTCTGATGCGCGGCCATATTGGGGATATGGCGGCGTTGATGGCGATTTGTGATGCGGCAGATGTGACAGTTGTAGAGGATTGCGCCCACACCATGGGAGCAGATTGGGATGGGATCCCGTCCGGTCGGTGGGGCGCTTTGGGATGTTTTTCAACCCAGACCTACAAGCACATCAATTCCGGTGAGGGCGGATTGTTGATCAGTGATGATCCGGTTCTGATGGCGCGGGCAATTTTGTTGTCGGGCAGTTATATGCTGTATGATCGTCACTTGGCCGGGCCGGATCCTGCCGTGTTCGCGCAGCTGCGCTATGAGATACCCAATATTTCTGGACGCATGGATCACCTGCGCGCAGCGATTTTGCGGCCGCAATTGCCGCTCTTGGCGGCACGTCGACGGGCATGGCGGGATCGGTATGCGGTGCTCGAGACAGGTTTGCGCGGCTGCAGCGGGCTGCGTCTGATCGCGCGTCCGGCCCAAGAAGGATATGTACCGTCCTCGTTTCAGTTTGATTTGCCTGGGTGGTCATCTGACGCAGTGTCCTGTTTTGTGGCGGCCTGTGGCGCAAGGGGGGTGGAGCTGAAATGGTTTGGCGCGCCAACACCGGTTGGGTTCACCAGCCGTTATGATCATTGGCAATATGTCGAAACACCGAAATTGCCCCAGACCGACGCCGTTTTGGCGGGGCTGATTGATATGCGCCTGCCGCTGACGTTTTCGCTCGAGGATTGCGCGATGGTCGCGCGGATCATTCGCGATGAAGCCAAACCAGCCTAGCTTTTGATTTATGGAAAGCGGTTCAGACCTGTGAGGTCTGGATCATTGCACCGGGTCCAAGCTTTGCCTTTGGTATGCTTGACCGATCCTGTCTGTTTGGATATTAATTTGAACAAACGTTCAATTCACGGGGAAGTATGCATGTTCACCGGCACGATGCGGTTTGATTTGGGCGAAGACGTTGCGGCATTGCGTGATATGGTACATCGCTGGGCGCAGCAGAATGTCGCTCCGATGGCAGCTGAGATTGACCATCGCAATGTGTTTCCAGCTCAACTTTGGTCTGAGATGGGCGCTCTGGGTCTGCTGGGCGTAACCGTGCCCGAAGCTCATGGCGGCGCCGGGCTTGGATACCTGGCCCATGTTGTTGTGACCGAAGAAATTGCGCGCGCCAGTGCGTCCGTTGCGTTGTCATATGGCGCCCATTCGAATTTATGTGTCAACCAGATCGCACTGAACGCAACCGATGCTCAAAAGGCACGCTTTCTGCCAGGGCTGATCGATGGCTCTTGTATTGGGGCGCTTGCAATGTCTGAGGCCGCAGCGGGATCCGACGTGGTTTCGATGCAGCTTGGGGCCACGAAAGACGGCGAAGGGTACCGGCTCAAGGGAACCAAATACTGGATCACAAATGGACCGGATGCGGGAGTCTTGGTGGTGTATGCCAAGACAGATCCGCAAGCTGGACCGAAGGGCATCACAGCCTTTTTGGTCGAGCGTGGGATGCGCGGGTTTTCGACCAGTTCGCATTTCGACAAGCTGGGGATGCGCGGGTCCAATACGGCTGAGCTGATTTTTGACGATGTTTTTGTCCCCGCCGAGAATGTGCTGGGGAGCGAGGGACGCGGCGTTCGGGTTTTAATGTCGGGATTGGATTACGAACGCGTGGTGCTCAGCGGGATCGGTCTGGGGATTATGGCAAGCTGCCTTGATGAGGTCATGCCCTATGTGGCCAGTCGTCAGCAGTTTGGCCAACCGGTCGGATCATTCCAGCTGATGCAGGCCAAAATTGCCGATATGTATACGGCGTTGAATTCGGCGCGCGCCTATGTCTACGAGGTCGCAAAAGCTTGTGATCGCGGCGAGGTAACGCGCGCAGATGCCGCCGCTTGTGTGTTGTATGCGTCCGAGCAAGCCATGGTGCAGGCGCATCAAGCGGTGCAAGCGCTCGGGGGGGCTGGATTTATGGCAGATGCCCCCGTTGCTCGGCTGTTCCGAGACGCAAAGCTGATGGAAATCGGAGCGGGAACATCAGAGATTCGGCGTATGCTGATTGGGCGCGAACTGATCGGTGAAGTCACATGATCAGAGCCGCCTGCCCGCTATTGTTTGTTGTAAGGCGCACGGCCAAGGCGCAAAATGCGCAAGGATTTTTTGTTGCCAACACCGCGATCAAGGCCAGCTTCGCATCGTCAGAAGCGCTGTCAGAGCGGGCCGAAAGCATCGGGCCGTCGGCTGTCTGTCATCGCTGTGTCGCGGCGTTGCGCAACATATCGCGGGTGTGGATCGCTTGTCGCAATGCGACATGGTCTGCCGCGGCATTGTATCGGGGCGGTCGCATCTGTGCAGGACCAGCCTATGGGCGATGTGTGCTGCAGGGGACCGGCGCGCAAACCCTCGACCTGTCGCAGGCGGGTTTGGGTCGATGAAACTGTCCTCGAACGCGGTCACAGGGTCTGCGGAATTTGCCGCCAATCGGGCAGCGCATCTTAAGGAATTGGCAGATGTGGCCGAGGTCGCCAACCAAGCTGCCTCAGGTGGCAGTGCTGGGTCAAAAGCCCGCCATCTGGGGCGCGGTAAGATGTTGCCGCGCGACCGGGTGGCCCATGTGCTGGACCCGGGCTCGCCATTTCTTGAAATCGGCGCGATCGCGGGCCATGGGCTGTATGACGGGGTGGCGCCGTGCGGCGGTGTCATTGCGGGCGTTGGCCATGTCATGGGCCGAGAGGTGATGGTCGTGTGCAATGATGCGACCGTCAAAGGGGGAACATATTTTCCGATCACGGTCAAAAAGCATCTGCGCGCGCAAGAGATTGCGGAAGAATGTCATCTGCCATGTATTTATCTGGTCGACAGCGGCGGTGCGAACCTGCCCAACCAAGACGAGGTGTTCCCTGACCGCGATCATTTTGGCCGGATTTTTTACAACCAGGCCCGTATGAGCGCCAAAGGCATCGCTCAGATTGCCGTGGTCATGGGGTCTTGTACGGCGGGCGGCGCTTATGTGCCTGCAATGTCAGACGTGACAATCATCGTCAAAGACCAAGGCACGATCTTTTTGGCCGGACCGCCTTTGGTGAAAGCTGCAACAGGCGAAGTGGTGTCTGCTGAGGATCTGGGCGGCGGCGATGTACACACGCGGTTGTCTGGTGTGGCAGACTATTTGGCCGATGACGACGCCCATGCGCTGGCTTTGGCGCGCCGGGCGGTGGGCAGCTTGAACCATATGCCCGTGGCGGCTGTGGCGGAACGCGAGGCGATGCCGCCAGCTTTCGACCCGGAAGAATTGTTGGGTGTTCTACCTGCGGATTTGCGCACCCCTTATGACAGCCGCGAGCTGCTGGCGCGGATCGTCGATGGCTCGGTTCTAGATGAATTCAAGCCCCGTTTTGGCGAGACCCTGGTAACGGGCTGGGCTCATCTGGACGGTCTTCCCGTGGGCATCATTGCCAATAATGGTGTGTTGTTTTCTGAGGCCGCACAAAAGGGCGCCCATTTTATAGAGCTCTGCTCGAAACGAAAAATACCCTTGGTATTTTTCCAAAATATCACTGGTTTTATGGTTGGACAGAGATATGAAAACGAAGGCATCGCGCGTCATGGCGCCAAACTTGTGGCGGCGGTCGCGACGACCTCAGTGCCCAAGTTGACAGTGATTGTCGGTGGCTCCTTTGGCGCGGGCAATTACGGAATGGCAGGGCGTGCATATCAGCCCCGGTTTTTATGGGCCTGGCCCAATGCACGGATCAGTGTCATGGGCGGGCCCCAAGCTGCCGCGGTGCTGGCAACGGTCAAACGCGACGGGATCGAAGCCGCGGGTCAAAGCTGGAGCGCGGCACAAGAAGCCGCATTCAAGGCGCCAACTTTAGAGATGTTCGAACGGCAATCACATCCGCTATATGCCTCGGCGCGGATGTGGGATGATGGGATCATTGATCCGCGCAAAACCCGCGATGTGCTGGCGCTGTCTTTGCGCGCTGCCTTGAATGCGCCAATCCACGAAACGACCTTTGGGGTGTTCCGGATGTAGCGAAAACGCCTGTAGCAGAAGTTTTGAAGCGATTGATACAGGGCTTTGGCCCTTGGAGCATGCGATGATGGACAAGTTTGATGGTGGTGGGATCAGGGCCCGGGCGGCTGGGCAAATACCGCTGTTCGGCGGTGAAACCGAGGTGTCGGCATTTGTCAGCCACGCGGCGTCTGATCCGGCGATATATGGTTTTGAGTTTGGGTTAGGGCAATTTGTGGCGCAAATCCGCAAGGGCCTTTTTACGTGCCCAAAGATCGTTGCATTTGCTGGACGCCGGGGGTTTGCTCTGGCTGAGCTTTTGGGCCGATTTCGGGCCGCGTTTGCGGCGTATTTTGTGGGGGGGCGCGCGCATGGTATGGTCGAAAAAACCAACGCCCGCCTTCCGGAAGCTAGGTTTGCACAAACGCCCAGCCGAGAAGCCGCGGCGCTTGATGTAAAGCTGCAGCAGGCGCGCTATGACCATGCTGGGCGGCGGCAGACATCAGAAGGGCCAGAGGACGGGTTGGACTGCCATGCATGGCTTTTTCCATCTGATGTCCGAGATGCACGCATTGGAGGCAACTGATGTTTCGCAAGATATTGATCGCCAACAGGGGCGAGATCGCATGCCGGATCATTCGCACCTGTCACAAGATGGGGATCGCGGCTGTTGCGGTATTTTCTGACATTGACGCCGACGCTCTGCATGTCGAGATGGCCGACGAAGCCGTGGCATTGGGCGGGACCCTCCCGGCTGAGAGTTATTTGTACGGTGACGCCATTATTGCGGCGGCTTTGGCCCGAGGGGCTCAGGCGATCCACCCAGGATATGGCTTTTTGTCTGAAAACCCGCAGTTTGTCCAAGCCGTGGCAGATGCGGGATTGGTGTTCATCGGCCCATCCGCCGAAGCGATCCGGGCGATGGGGTTAAAAGATACTGCCAAAGCCTTGATGGAGCGCAGTGGCGTGCCGGTGGTGCCGGGCGATCATGGGTCGGATCAAAGCAACGCTGGCTTGCAGCGCGCGGCTGACCGGATCGGCTATCCGGTCTTGATCAAGGCCGTGGCGGGGGGGGGCGGTAAGGGGATGCGCCTTGTTGAGATGGCCTGCGACTTTCAAAATGCACTGGCCAGCGCCCGAAACGAGGCGCGGTCCGCCTTTGGGAACGTAGATGTTTTGGTTGAAAAATACATCACTCGTCCACGGCATATCGAAGTTCAGGTGTTTGGCGATACGTTTGGCAATGTGGTGCATTTGTATGAACGAGATTGCTCGTTGCAAAGGCGGCATCAAAAAGTGATGGAAGAATCCCCTGCTCCGGGAATGACGCCTCAGATGCGGGCCGCGATGGGTCAAGCTGCTGTCAACGCGGCCAAGGCGATTGGCTATGTGGGGGCTGGCACGGTAGAGTTTATCGTCGACGGCTCCGACGGTCTGCGCACTGACAGATTCTGGTTTATGGAGATGAACACGAGATTGCAGGTCGAGCATCCGGTGACCGAAGCGGTCCTGGCTCTTGATTTGGTCGAATGGCAAATCCGTGTTGCGGCGGGCCAACCCTTGCCAATGTCGCAAGATCAGATTTGTCTTTGCGGTCATGCGGTAGAGGCCCGACTTTATGCCGAGGATCCGGCGGCTGGATTTCTACCGGCGACAGGACAGCTGGACCATCTGCGGTTTGGAACAGGGGTCCGTGTTGAAACCGGTGTGCGATCTGGCGATACCGTAAGCCCATATTACGATCCGATGATCGCCAAGCTCATTGCCCATGGGCCTGACCGCGCGAAGGCTATGGCGGGCTTGCGGGCCGCAGTGCTGGGAACCCATATTGCAGGTTTGATCACAAACCGAGATTTCTTGCTCCGGTTGTTGGATCATCGGGATGTTGTCGCGGGTGCGGTGCAAACGGGTTTGATCGGCACCGATCAAGATGGCTTGACCGCTGCTGCAGCGTGCGACACCGAAACGCTTGGGGCCGCAGCTTTAAACTTGGTGTTGCCAGTTGGCGGGGGACGCACCGCTGGGGTGACGCTCTGGGCGCCTTTGGAGCAGCACATTATCGTCGATGATGTTGTCGTTCGGTATCGGCTCTTGGCGCCGGACCGGGCTGAAGTGCTTTGTGGGGCCGATTGGTTGGAATTTCGCTACCGTGACAGCTGGGCGCGCAAGGGCAAGCGCCAACCTGTCTTTGTGTCTAAGGATCGTGTGACCCTGTTTGGCGAAACAACCTATCAGTTCAGCCGGGTCGATATGCTGATGTCAGGCGCTGACGAGGAGACGTCGGATCTTGTGATCGCACCAATGCCGGGTTTGGTGCGGGCGGTGTGTGTCACTGCGGATCAGCCCGTGACAAAGGGCGAGCGGTTGGTGGTTTTGGAAGCCATGAAGATGGAACATGTTCTGACGGCAGGGCGTGATGGCATGGTGTCAGATGTGCGGGTTCACGAAGGCGAGCAAGTTTTGGCCGGGGCCGCGTTGATTCAACTGGCAGATCTGGTGTTATGAGCATTTGGGGCCAATCGAAGACATGAACGAATTTGTCGAACTGGTCGAGATGGCGCCAAGAGACGGCTTGCAGAATGAAGCGCGCGCCATTTCTGTGGCCGATAAAGTGGCATTGGTGGACCAGCTGAGCAGGTGTGGATTTCGCCGCATCGAGGTGGCAAGCTTTGTCAGCCCAAACTGGGTGCCGCAGATGGCCGACAGCGCTGAGATTGTTGCGAACCTGACCCGCGCGCCGGACGTGCGCTATACCGCTTTGGTGCCCAATTTGCGCGGGTTCGATGCGGCTCTTGCTGCCGGAATTGACGAAATAGCGGTGTTCGGCTCGGCCTCAGAGGGGTTTTCGCAGGCCAATCTCAATTGCTCGGTCGCGGAGAGTTTGGCCATGTTTGCACCAGTGGTGACGGCGGCGAAAACCCATGGTCTGCCTGTGCGGGGGTATGTCTCGTGCATCACCGATTGTCCTTTTGATGGCCCAACGTTGCCGCGCCAAGTGGCTTATGTGACCCAGGCGATGCTGGGAATGGGGGTGTACCAGGTCTCGCTGGGTGACACATTGGGACGCGCAACGTCGCGGGCATTGTCTGCGATGTTCGATGCTGTGCTTGACGTTGCACGAGCGGATCAACTGGCAGGGCATTTTCATGACACTGGTGGGCGCGCGTTGGCTCACATAGAGCAGAGTCTGCGCCTGGGATTGCGGGTTTTCGACAGTGCCGTTGGTGGTTTGGGGGGTTGTCCACACGCCCCCGGAGCCCCTGGTAACGTGGCAACCGAGGCGGTTGTCGAGCGGTTGCATGCGCTGGGCTATTGCACAGGGCTTGATGCGGGGCAGATCGCAAAAGCGGCACAGTTTGCGAAAGGACTGAGATGAGCGCTCTTTTGACACATATAGACCCGCGGGGCGTGGCAGAGGTAAAGCTGAACCGAACTGACAAACACAACGCGCTGGATCAGGCTTTGATCGAAGCGCTCACTTTGGCGGGTCAAAACTTGGCCACGGACAACACGGTGCGCGCGGTCGTTTTGACCGCCGCTGGGCCGACATTTTGTGCCGGCGCAGATTTGGACTGGATGCGCCAGCAGATCAAGGCAGATGCCAAAACCCGAGCAGTCGAGGCTGGCAAGCTGGCCGCGATGTTGACGGTGTGGAACAGCTTGTCGAAACCAGTGATCGCCAAAATCCAAGGACCGGCATATGGGGGCGGCGTTGGGCTGGCATGTGTCGCTGATATCGCTATTGCCGCGGACACGGCCAAATTTGGCCTGACCGAGACCCGTCTGGGTTTGATCCCGGCGACCATTGGTCCTTATGTCATGGCCCGGTTGGGGCCTGCCGGGCGCCAAGTGTTCATGTCGCCGCGCCGTCTTGATGCGCAAGATGCGCTGCGGATCGGTCTGATTGGCCGCGTGTGTTCGGCCGATCAGCTTGATTCTTTGATCGAGGCCGAAATTGCACCATATCTGACCGCGGCACCCGCCGCTGTTGCGGCCGCAAAGGCGTTGGGCTTGCGGCTGACCAATCCGGTCACGCAGGCGATGATTGATGCCTCGATTGCTGATCTGGTGGCCCAATGGGACACGCCGGAAGCGCGCGAAGGCATTCAGGCATTTTTGGACAAACGCACGCCGGATTGGCACCATGGTTGACACCCGCCGCCTTGACCGCCGTGCAGGTTTGGATCGAGTGAGGCCAAATTGGCGTTGACACCCGAATACTCTGAACACTCAATTGTGCTGTATGCCGCAGGCTGCGATGTTGACGCTATGCGATGGCAAATGTAGACCGGCCCAAAGCGAGTAGTGCCAACGAACGACCAATTCGCATGGTGCACCAGCCAAAGGAGCGATGCGTGGAAGATCTTCTGCGAAATTACCTGCCGATACTTATGTTTCTGGCCGTAGCCATTGGGCTTGGCTTGGTGTTGCTTCTGGCTGCCGCTGTTGTGGCCGTCCGCAATCCCGATCCCGAAAAAGTCAGCGCCTATGAATGCGGCTTTAATGCGTTTGACGATGCGCGGATGAAATTCGATGTCCGATTTTACCTCGTGGCGATCTTGTTCATTATTTTCGACCTCGAAGTCGCCTTTTTGTTCCCTTGGGCTGTGGCTTTCAAGGATGTTGGCGATATCGGCTTCTGGTCGATGATTGTCTTCCTTGCTGTGCTGACCATCGGCTTTGCATATGAATGGAAAAAAGGGGCTTTGGAATGGGAGTGATGGCAGGCGCCAATACGGCGGGTGCGGATATGGATGTCGCGGCCACCGCTCTGAATTCCGAGCTGCAGGACAAAGGGTTTCTGCTGACCTCGACCGAGGACATCATCAACTGGGCGCGCACCGGCTCGTTGCATTGGATGACCTTTGGTTTGGCGTGCTGCGCAGTCGAGATGATGCACACCTCGATGCCGCGCTATGACGCAGAGCGCTTTGGCATCGCGCCGCGCGCGTCGCCGCGTCAGTCGGATGTGATGATTGTGGCGGGGACCTTGACCAACAAAATGGCGCCGGCCTTGCGTAAGGTATACGATCAGATGCCCGAGCCCCGTTATGTTATCTCTATGGGGTCTTGTGCCAATGGCGGGGGCTACTATCACTACAGTTATTCTGTGGTGCGGGGCTGTGACCGTGTTGTGCCTGTGGATATCTATGTGCCTGGGTGCCCCCCAACCGCTGAGGCGTTGCTGTACGGCATCTTGCAGCTGCAACGCAAAATTCGCCGCACTGGCACGATTACAAGGTAAGCTGCTATGTCCGAGGCCCTGCAAGAACTCGCTGCGCATCTGGAGCTGCGCCAACCGAATGCAGTTTTGCACACCGAGATTGTGCATGGCGAGCTGTCCGTCACCATCACGCCGCAATCCGGTGTGGCGTTTGCTGAGTTTCTGAAAAACGACCCAAGCTGCAAGTTTTCATCCTTGATTGATATTACAGCGGTCGACTACCCGCAGCGCGACAAACGGTTTGATATCGTCTACCATTTCTTGTCGATGTACCAAAATCATCGCATTCGTGTGCGGCTTGCGGTGCGTGACACCGATATGGTGCCGTCGATTACCGATATTTATCCGGCCGCCAATTGGTTTGAGCGGGAAGTTTTCGATATGTTTGGAATTCTGTTTTCAGGTCACCCTGACCTGCGGCGTATCCTGACCGATTATGGCTTTCGCGGCTATCCGTTGCGCAAAGATTTCCCAACCAGCGGCTATACCGAAGTCCGCTATGACGACGCGCAAAAACGCGTGGTCTACGAGCCGGTCAAACTGGTCCAGGAATACCGTCAGTTCGACTTCATGTCGCCTTGGGAAGGAGCGGAGTATATCCTTCCCGGTGATGACAAGGCCGAGGCCAAGGGCTAGCCCATGGCAGATGTCACGCTTCTTTTTGGGATTGGTGCGACAAAGGCAGGCACATCGTGGCTTCAGTATTACCTGGAACGCCATGCCCAAGTGCATCTTTGGCCCCATAAAGAGCTGCATTATTTTGACTCTCTGGATCAAAAAAATCTGATGTGGCAGGTCGATCAATTGTGCGAAAAGCGCATGGGGCTGCGCGCCAAGATGAAAGATGCCACTGACGAGCAAAAAAAACGGTTGCGGTTCGAAGTCATGGAAATTGATCGCTGGTTTGGGGTGTTATGTCGCGGCAAAGAAGCACCCGGTGCCTATATGGCGTTTTTGAAGCGGGGTAGGGGCAATAAATCTGTGGTGGGAGACATTACGCCTGCATATGCTCTGCTGTCAGAGGACCGCCTGAGAGCGATGCACGGTTTGAACCCGGTGACGAAATTTGTGTATTTGTTGCGCGATCCGTTGTCGCGTTTGTGGTCGAATATTCGGATGATGGCCAGCTGGGGCGACGGCTCCGACAGGACCATGCAGGATTGTGCCGATTGGATTTTTGATCGTTGGATCAAGGGCAATGAAGAGGCGTTGAACGCGCGGTGCGATTATGTCGGTCCGTTGACTCGGCTGACCCAGGCCGTGCCCGAACGCGACCGCTATATAGGATTTTACGAAGATCTGTTTACCCAGACTTCTGTCTCCAAACTGTGCCAGTTTATTGGCATCGAAGCCACCCAAGCGCCGCTTGATAAAAAGGTGCATCAATCTGTGCACCTGACATTTGACCCAACGCGGCGCGCCCTTGCTGCTGAAAAGCTGGCGCCTCAATATAAATTTGTCGAGACGATGTTCGGGACGCTCCCGGATCGCTGGACTGCTGCTTAAGGACGGTCGCGCCATGGACGGTACGAACTTCAACGACACGTTGACCGGTGAACAAAAGATCCGGAACTTCAATATCAACTTCGGCCCGCAGCACCCTGCGGCGCACGGCGTATTGCGGCTTGTGCTTGAATTGGATGGCGAGATCGTCGAGCGGTGTGATCCCCATATCGGCCTGTTGCACCGGGGCACCGAGAAGTTGATGGAAACGCGCACCTATCTGCAAAATCTACCCTATTTCGACCGCCTTGATTACGTCGCGCCAATGAACCAAGAGCACGCCTGGTGTCTGGCGATTGAGAAACTGACCGGCGTCGAAGTTCCAAGGCGCGCGTCCCTGATCCGGGTGCTTTATTCCGAGATTGGCCGTATTCTCAACCACCTTTTGAACGTGACAACGCAGGCCATGGATGTTGGTGCGTTGACCCCACCGCTGTGGGGATTCGAAGAACGCGAGAAATTGATGGAGTTTTACGAACGTGCCTGTGGCGCGCGTTTGCATGCTGCCTATTTCCGCCCGGGCGGTGTCCACCAGGATCTGCCGGATGCGCTTCTGAATGATATAGAAGCGTGGTGTGATCCATTTCTCAAAGTATTGGATGATATCGACGGCCTGCTGACTGAGAACCGTATTTTCAAGCAGCGCAATGCTGATATCGGCGTCGTTAGCCAGCAAGATGCGCTCGATTGGGGGTTTTCGGGTGTGATGGTGCGCGGATCTGGCATGGCGTGGGATTTGCGTCGGGCGCAGCCCTATGAATGCTACGACGAATTCGACTTTCAGATTCCGGTCGGCAAAAATGGCGACTGCTATGATCGATATTTGTGTCGGATGCAGGAGATGCGCGAAAGCATCAAGATTATCCTTCAAGCGATCACCAAGCTGCGCGCCCCGGAAGCCAAAGGCGATATTATGGCGCGTGGGAAAATAACGCCGCCCAAGCGCGGCGAGATGAAGACCTCGATGGAGGGGCTGATCCACCACTTTAAGCTCTACACCGAAGGGTTCCATGTGCCCGCGGGCGAGGTCTACGCCGCGGTCGAAGCGCCGAAAGGCGAATTTGGTGTTTATCTTGTGGCGGACGGATCAAATCGGCCTTACCGCGCAAAACTGCGCGCGCCGGGTTATTTGCACCTTCAGGCGATGGATTATATTGCGTCGGGCCACCAGCTTGCGGATGTGGCCGCGATTATCGGGACGATGGATGTGGTTTTTGGGGAGATCGACAGATGATGCGCGGATATATCTGTGGCGCTGTGCTGAGCACGGCCCTTGGCTTGTCACCTGCCTTGGCCGAAGGGGGCTTTGAGGTCGGTCGATCGGATTTCGTCTTTTCCTCCGATCTGATGGATGCAGGGTTCAAGCCCTTCGCCACATCCGGTGTGGGGAGCAGCATTTATGGGCTTGGAAAAGGCACCCAGATGTATCTGTGTTTCATTGCCGATCACCCCAAACACCAAACTGAACGCAAGGACGTCATCATTGCCGAAATCAGCGGCGACCAGCCCGACCGTGACCTGCCCAACATCCCCGTGGTCTGTGTGCTGACACAATAGGAATTAACATGCTGCGCCGTCTTCATCCCCATCAACCTGATCACTTCGCTTTCACGCCGGGCAATCTGGCTTGGGCCAATGCTCAGATCAAAAAATATCCCCAGGGCCGTCAAGCCTCGGCGATTATTCCGCTGCTTTGGCGCGCACAAGAGCAACAGGGATGGCTGACACGTCCAGCGATTGAATATATCGCAGAGATGCTGGACATGGCTTATATGCGCGCGCTCGAGGTGGCGACCTTTTACTTTATGTTTCAGCTGCAACCTGTTGGTTCCGTGGCACATATTCAAGTTTGTGGCACCACGTCATGTATGATTTGCGGTGCCGAAGATCTGATTGCCATCTGCAAAGAAAAGATCGCTGCCAACCCACATCAGCTTGGCGCGGATGGAAAGTTTTCGTGGGAAGAGGTCGAATGCCTAGGGTCGTGTTCGAATGCTCCAATGGCGCAAATTGGCAAGGACTATTATGAAGACCTGACGGCGGACAGTTTTGTTTCGTTGATTGACAGATTGGCTGCGGGCGAAGTTCCGGTCCCCGGGCCGCAGAACGGCCGTTTTGCGGCAGAGCCGAAAACCGGTTTGACCACGCTCACTGACCATGCGGCAGGGCGAGACGCCTATAATGCGTCGGCGCGTTTGGCGGTCGAGCTTAAAGACACCGTCAAACGGATCGATGGCACAGAGGTGCCTTTGGTGACCCCATGGTGCGACATGCCCGAGGGCAACAACGCCGTGCCGGAGGCGCAAGTCGATAGGCAAATGTCAGCGGCGTCAAAGACCGCCGCGGCTGCGGTCCCCGGCACCAGGCCCCATGGATTACAGCGGGCGCGTGGCGGGCAGGCGGATGATCTTAAGTTGATCAAGGGTATTGGGCCCGAATTGGAAACGCTCTGTCATCGTCTTGGATTGTTCCATTTCGACCAGATTGCAGCCTGGTCTGCGGACGAAATCGCATGGGTCGATCAGAACCTTGACGGGTTCAACGGGCGCGTGACGCGCGATCAATGGGTTGCACAAGCCAAATTGCTTGCCTCACGAGGCGAGACAGATTTCGCGCGTCGCGTTAAGAAGGGGGATGTGTCTGATGAGTGACGCGAGATAAGGGAGAGATAGGACGCTATGGATAACACAACAGACAAACTGTTTTGCACCGCGATCTGCGCTGGCGTGGCTTCGCTGGCTGGCTTCGGGGCGATGGCGGCCCTGATGGTTGTAGGCGATTGGACGCTTCTTCAAGGTCTGTTCGCCGCCGCTGTGATTTGGTTGGTTTTGACGACGATTTTGTTGCTATCAGTGTGCGGCTCGGCTGGTCCGACAGCGCAACAAAGCGCCGAAAAGGCCCGTGCTGAGATGGCTGCGGCCCGCGCCCGTGTGCAGGGCGCTGGACCGCTTGCCGACCCCGACAACACCGACGGCGCGCCAAAATCACAAGCCAAGACGGCACCGGCGGCGGCTGCGCCGCAGGCCGCCGCACCCAAGGCTGCAGCAGCGCACGACACGCGCCCCGCCTCGCTGGCAGAAGCGCGCGGCGGCAAAGCGGATGACCTTAAAAAGATCAAGGGCGTCGGGCCGAAGCTGGAAAAGATTTTGAATGCGCTTGGGTTCTATCACTTTGATCAGATTGCCTCGTGGCGCTCTGACGAAGTGGCTTGGGCTGACCAAAATATTGAAGGGTTCAAAGGCCGGGCGAGTCGTGACAACTGGGTCGAACAGGCCAAGGCACTTGCCGCTGGTGGCGATGCATAATTTACAACCGCGTGAAAGACAGCGACGTCTGCTTAATCTGTATGACCGATAAAAATGACCAATTGGCTCATGCCCGGCAAGCCCGGTTGGCCGCGATCATCATCGCCGCAACTGGGATTGCCTGGCTTGGGGCCGTCAATTTCGGGGGGCCTCTTGGACTGCCGATCAAATATGCGGTTTTGTTCGATCTGGCGGCATTGGCGGCGTTTTTCTTTGCATTGGTGATCTTATTTCGCATCTGGCGAACCCGTAAGCGGACAGGAGACTAAATGATGCTGCAAGATCAGGACCGGATCTTTACCAATATTTACGGGATGCATGACCGAACATTATCGGGCGCGCAGCACCGCGGCCACTGGGATGGCACCAAGGATCTTTTGAGTTTGGGCCGTGACAAGATTGTCGAGATTATGAAAGCGTCGGGCTTGCGCGGGCGCGGCGGTGCAGGCTTTCCGACGGGTTTGAAGTGGTCGTTCATGCCCAAGGAATCCGACGGACGCCCGGCCTATCTGGTGGTCAATGCCGATGAATCCGAACCTGGCACCTGCAAAGACCGCGAGATCATGCGCCATGATCCGCACACCCTGATCGAAGGGTGTTTGATCGCGTCTTTCGCCATGAATTCCCACACCTGTTACATTTATATACGCGGCGAATACATCCGCGAGCGAGAGGCCCTGCAAAACGCGATCGACGAGGCCTATGAAGCAGGTTTGGTCGGCAAGAACGCCTGCAAGTCGGGCTGGGATTTCGACATCTATCTGCACCACGGCGCGGGAGCCTATATTTGCGGCGAAGAGACGGCATTGCTCGAAAGTCTTGAAGGTAAAAAGGGTATGCCGCGTATGAAGCCGCCATTTCCAGCTGGGGCGGGGCTTTATGGTTGCCCGACAACAGTCAATAACGTGGAGTCCATAGCCGTTGTGCCAACGATCCTGCGGCGCGGTGCCGACTGGTTCAGCCAGTTTGGGCGTCCGAACAACGCAGGGACCAAATTGTTCGCGATCTCGGGGCATGTAAACGCCCCATGTGTTGTTGAAGAAGCGATGTCGATCTCGTTTGAAGAGTTGATCGAAACCCATTGCGGCGGAATCCGTGGCGGCTGGGAGAACCTGAAAGCGGTGATCCCGGGGGGATCGTCTGTGCCGATGATCCCCGGCAAAGATATGCGCGAGGCGATCATGGATTTCGATTATTTGCGCGAACAGCGTTCTGGTCTGGGCACGGCGGCCGTGATCGTTATGGACAACTCAACCGATGTGATCAAAGCGATCTGGCGTCTATCGAAGTTCTACAAACATGAAAGCTGTGGCCAATGTACGCCCTGCCGCGAAGGCACCGGCTGGATGATGCGTGTGATGGATCGGTTGGTGAAAGGCGATGCGGAGCTGGAGGAAATCGATATGCTGCTGGATGTGACCAAACAGGTGGAGGGGCATACGATTTGCGCGCTCGGTGATGCAGCGGCTTGGCCGATCCAAGGATTGGTACGCCATTTTCGCGATGAGATCGAGGATCGGATCAAACACAAGCGCTCAGGCCGGATCAGCGCCGTGGCTGCTGAGTAAGCGCGATGAGGCAATTGGCGCTGGCTTCAATTGTCGTTCTGGCGAGCCCCGCGCTGGCCGAGCAGCTGCGTTCTGCGCCGGCGTATTACTCTGAAACGATCTTTGCGATCCAGATGGCCGAAGCGCTGGCATTGTCGTGCTCCACCGTCGAGGTGGATCTGTTTGCGACCCAAGCGCGTGTGACGGATCTGAATGCGCAACTGGCCGAGGATGATTTTGACACCGATCGGCCATTTGCGCAGATGATCGATCCTTCCCCAGCGATCCGCGATTTGCAAACGGCGTTTTTGGAGCGGTATCCGTTGCAGGATCCCTCCGATGAAAAAGTCTGCGCTGCAGCGCGAAGCGAAATCGCCGAAGGCACCATTATTGGTCAATTGTTGGTTCAGGACCCAGCATGAACCGCTCGTTATTGCATAGCAAAAGGGTCCAGCCCCATGTGTTGCGCCGTACCAAAACGCAACAAGGGAGACGGTAATGTCTAGATTTTTACTATCGCTGGCTTTGATCTCGTCCCTGGCTTTTCCAGCGGCGGCCAGGTCTGAGATGAATTTTGACGGATTGCGCAAAGATCCGACGGTCGCGAACGGGTTGCGGTGGGTGTCTGCCGCGATCCAAGTTCAAGACGTCTGTCCCGATATTTCGCCGCGTGTGCTGCGCGGGTTGTTTTTCCTCAATCAATTGCGCAGCCATGCACGTGACTTGGGTTTTAGCGCAGACATGATTGCGGCTTATGTCGATGATCCGGCCGAGAAGGCGCGCGTTGACGCCGAAGCGTTGTCATATTTGCGCTCCGAAGGGGTGGTCGAGGGCGATGCATCCAGCTATTGCGCTGTGGGAAAAGATCATATCGCACGGCGCACCCAAATTGGCGTGCTATTGCGCTAGCGGGACGAATGAAAGCCTGGGCAAGCCAAGGGTTTGCCCGCAAGACGAACACGCCTCGTTTGGACAAGGGGCGAAAAGGCGTAAGGGGCCTCGCGCGGCGTGGTCTCGTTGACGGGAGAACGACATGAGCGACCTACGCAAGATCATCATTGATGAGACCGAGATTGCAGTTGATCCGGCAATGACGTTGATTCAGGCCTGCGAGCAAGCAGGCGTGGAAGTGCCGCGCTTTTGTTATCACGAGCGGCTGACCATCGCGGGCAATTGCCGCATGTGTTTGGTCGAAATCGTGGGGGGGCCACCCAAGCCAGCTGCGTCTTGCGCGATGCAGGTCAAAGATCTGCGCCCGGGTCCTGAAGGCGCGCCACCGGTTGTGAAAACCAACTCACAGATGGTCAAAAAAGCCCGCGAAGGCGTGATGGAATTTTTGCTGATCAACCATCCGCTGGATTGCCCGATCTGTGATCAAGGTGGCGAGTGTGACCTGCAGGACCAGGCGATGGCGTATGGCGTGGATTTTTCGCGCTACCGCGAGGTCAAGCGCGCCACCGATGATCTCGATCTGGGACCACTGGTCGAGACTCACATGACGCGCTGTATTTCGTGTACGCGCTGCGTCCGTTTCACCACCGAGGTGGCTGGCATTCACCAGATGGGCCAGACCGGTCGTGGCGAAGACGCTGAGATCACGTCCTATCTGGGCGAAACACTCAGGTCCAACATGCAGGGCAACATCATCGACTTATGCCCGGTGGGCGCGTTGACTTCGAAGCCCTATGCCTTCACGGCCCGCCCGTGGGAGCTGACAAAAACTGAAACCATCGACGTGATGGATGGGCTTGGCAGCAATATCCGTGTCGATACCAAAGGCCGCGAAGTCATGCGCATTTTGCCGCGCAACCATGATGGCGTGAACGAGGAATGGATTTCCGACAAGACCCGATTTGTCTGGGATGGTCTGCGCCGCCAGCGGCTTGATACCCCTTATATTCGGGAAAATGGAAAACTGCGCAAAGCCGGTTGGGACGAAGCCCTGAAAGCGGCCGCTTCTGCGATCGGCGGCGCGTCGAAAGTTGCGGGTGTTGTTGGCGATCTCGCCTCGGTCGAGGCTGCGTTCGCGCTCAGACAGCTCATCGAAGCGCAAGGCGGTGCAGTCGAGTGTCGGACAGATGGTGCCAAATTGCCTGCCGACAATCGTGCAGGCTACGCAGGCACCGCCCGGATCGAAGATCTGGATACCGCACAGAAGATTTTGCTGATCGGCACCAACCCCAGCGTCGAAGCGCCAGTTTTGAATGCGCGGATCCGCAAGGCATGGAGCAAAGGCGCCAATATCAGTGTGATCGGTCCAAAGATTGAGCTGAGCTATGAGTACACCCATCTGGGCACCGATCGCGCGGCGCTGGCGGCTTTGGCGCAGGCGGGCCCTTCAGACACAGCCGATAGCAACGCAGTGATGATCGTCGGTCAGGGGGCATTGATGGCCGATGATGGTGACGCAGTCCTGGCAACAGCGATGGCCGCGGCCGAGGCAGACCGAATGAAACTGATGATCCTACATATCGCGGCATCGCGCGTTGGGGCTATGGATGCAGGCTGTGTCACGCAGGGTGGGATCACCGCGGCCCTCGACGGTGCAGAGGTCGTCTACAATTTGGGTGCAGATGAAGGTGACATTCCAGCTGGACCCTTTGTGATCTACCAAGGCAGCCACGGCGATCGCGGTGCGCACCGCGCTGACGTTATTCTGCCGGGCGCGGCTTATACCGAAGAACATGGGCTGTTCGTGAATACCGAAGGGCGGCCCCAATTGGCGATCCGCGCAGGGTTTGCGCCGGGTGAGGCCAAGGAAAATTGGGCGATCTTGCGGGCGCTGTCAGGCGAACTTGGAGCGGCCTTACCCTATGATTCGTTGGCGCAGTTGCGCCAAAAGCTTGTGGCTGAGGCGCCCCATCTGGCTGAAATCGACACTGTCGCAGTGAACGCCTGGTCTCTCCCTGCCTCTGGCGCGATGAGAGATGGCGATATTCATGTTGCGGTTGATGATTTTTATCTGACCAACCCTATTGCACGCGCCAGCGCGCTGATGGCTGAGCTGAGCGCTAACGCCAAAAACCGTGCCCAGAAAGCGCCGATGGCCGCGGAGTAAACGAGATGTGGCGCGATCTGGCTGCGAACCGTCGACAAGCTCAAGCAGGAGGTCTGTACGCCCTTGTCGTCTTAGGCCTTATGGGTTGCGCCGAGACCACGCAGGGCACCGCCACTGGCCGCGATGTCGCATTTCATCCGGGCTATCAAGGCATCAGCACGCAATTGCTGGATGAAGATCTGGTCAATTTCCATATCGAGATGACCGGTGCTCGCGACAATGCCGATGTCGCAGCCTATGGCGAATGCGCCGCTGCGCGATATGCATTGATCCGCGGCTACGGTTTTGCGCGACACGTTCGCACAACTGTGTACAAAGAGGGTGGCCTTTGGCGCGGGGATGCGGTTTACACCGTGTCGCCAACCCTCCCCGAGGGCTTGCAGACCCTGGATGCCGAAGTGGTGGTCGCGGCCTGCACAGAAAACGGCATACCGACGGTTTAGGACACACCTGAGGGACGACAAGAACAAGGACAACGACCGACCCATGTCTGATATGATGTTCACCGCGTTGATCATTTTTGCACAATGCCTCTTGGTTTTGGGCTTTGTAATGGTCTCACTTTTGTTTCTGGTGTACGGCGACCGCAAGATCTGGGCTGCGGTGCAAATGCGCAGAGGGCCCAACGTGGTCGGCGCATTTGGTCTGTTGCAAACCGTCGCCGACGCCTTGAAATACGTTGTCAAAGAAATTGTCATCCCGGCAGGGTCGGATCGGACTGTCTTTCTGCTGGCCCCGCTGACCAGTTTTGTGCTGGCCGTTGCCGCTTGGGCGGTGATCCCGTTCAACGACACATGGGTGCTGGCTGATATCAATGTTGCGATTTTGTACGTGTTTGCGATGTCGTCATTAGAAGTCTACGGCGTGATCATGGGCGGTTGGGCCTCAAATTCGAAATATCCGTTTCTGGGCTCGCTGCGCTCGGCGGCACAGATGATCAGCTATGAGGTCTCGATTGGTTTGGTGATCATTGGCGTGATTTTATCAACTGGTTCGTTGAATTTTGGCGATATTGTTCGGGCGCAAGATGGCGCGTCTGGCATTTTCAACTGGTATTGGCTGCCACATTTGCCAATGGTGTTTTTGTTTTTCATCTCGGCGCTGGCGGAAACCAACCGGCCGCCATTTGATCTGCCCGAAGCTGAATCCGAATTGGTGGCGGGCTATCAGGTCGAATATTCGTCAACGCCGTTCTTGTTGTTCATGGCGGGCGAGTATATCGCGATTTTCCTGATGTGCGCATTGATCACTTTGTTGTTCTTTGGCGGCTGGCTGTCGCCGATCCCGGGCCTGTCAGATGGGGCTTTGTGGATGGTCGCAAAGATGGGCTTTTTCTTCTTCCTGTTTGCGATGGTCAAAGCCATCGTCCCGCGTTACCGCTATGATCAGCTGATGAGACTGGGATGGAAGGTCTTTTTACCGTTTAGCCTGTTCTGGGTTGTGCTGGTTGCGTTCTTTGCACATTTCGAACTTTTTGGCGGCGCCTATGCCCGCTGGACGATTGGAGGCTGATATGACCCAGATGGACTATACCCGCACCGCCAAATACTTGCTTTTGCTCGATCTCTTCAAAGGTATGAGATTGGGTCTGAAGTATTTTTTCGCGCCCAAGGCCACGATCAACTATCCGCATGAAAAAGGCCCCCTTTCGCCGCGCTTTCGCGGCGAGCATGCCCTGCGGCGATATCCCAATGGCGAAGAGCGCTGCATTGCCTGTAAACTTTGTGAAGCTGTCTGCCCCGCCCAAGCGATCACCATCGACGCTGAGCCGCGCGATGATGGCTCGCGTCGCACGACACGATACGATATTGACATGACCAAATGCATTTACTGCGGGTTCTGCCAAGAAGCCTGTCCAGTCGATGCGATCGTCGAAGGCCCAAATTTTGAGTTTGCGACCGAGACCCGCGAAGAGCTATTTTACAACAAAAACAGATTGTTGGCGAATGGCGATCGCTGGGAAGCCGAGATTGCGCGAAATCTGGAATTGGATGCGCCCTACCGATGACCGACGCGCGACATAACCCCTTTGAAGCGATGATGGCGCAGGGCATGCGGCTGGCCAAACAGCTGAACCCCGCGTTGGAAAACTTCGAGATGCCCCGGTTTGATCAAGCGGTGCCGACCATGCCCAAAGAGATGATGGACATGGTGTTCGGAGACACGTTCAACGTCGGTGGTTTGGACGCCAAGACCAGAATGTTTGTGACCCTTGGTGCGCTGGTCGCTCAAGGTGCTCATGCCGAGCCCCAGATCCGCTTGACAGTGCGCCACGCCCTTGAAGCGGGGGCCACCGAAAAAGAACTGGCCGAAGTTGTCGCACAGATGTCCGTTTTTGTCGGCGTGCCGGGCATGGTCAAAGCGATGGATCTGGTGCGTGGCGCCATCGCCGAGCACGGGGAACAAAGCTAATGAATTTTGCGGATGTAACCTTTTATGCCTTCGCGGTGACAGTGGTGCTGTCAGGCCTTTTGGTCGTGGTGTCGCGAAATCCTGTACATTCGGTCTTGTGGTTGATCCTGGCGTTTTTGTCTTCGGCGGGCATGTTCGTTTTGCTGGGGGCGGAATTTGTCGCAATGTTGCTGATTATTGTATATGTCGGCGCGGTCGCGGTGCTGTTCTTGTTCGTCGTCATGATGCTGGACGTTGATTTTGCCGAGCTGAAAGCCGAGCTGGCGAAATATGTGCCGCTTGCCGGGCTGATCGGCGTTATCTTGATGATGCAGTTCGCCATGGTCTTCGGCACCTGGCAGTTTTCAGCTGATTATCAGACCCGGCTTGATGCGCCGACGCCGGATCTGGCGGATGTGCAAAATACGTCGGCGCTGGGGCAGCTGATTTATGATGACTATATTTTGCTGTTCCAAACCGCAGGTCTGATCCTTTTGGTGGCGATGATTGGTGCGATCGTGCTGACCTTGCGGCATCGTGTGGATGTCAAACGCCAAGATCCGTTGGCACAGATGTTCCGCGATCCGGCCCAGGCGATGGAGCTGAAGGACGTCAAGCCGGGTCAGGGGCTCTAGCAAGGCGGCAGCGGCATGGAGCATTCCAGACAAACATATTGAACGACACCGGGCTTTGGCCCACCAGACGAACGGGCGCAAAGCCCCAGGGAACGACACAAGATGACACGGATCTCGCCCTTTCAGGCGCCCTGCGGCGCGACACCTGCTGCAAGCTGCCCTTTTGCGGCCAATGTCTGCTGCACTGCGGACCCAAGCCAATGGCCTGCCCGGTTCGGGAACACCCCAAGCGATAAGGTGGATGCACAATGATTGGTTTGGAACATTATCTGACGGTGGCCGCCGCCCTTTTCGTCATTGGCATTTTTGGCATCTTTTTGAATCGCAAAAACGTCATCATCATCTTGATGTCGATTGAACTTATGCTGCTTGCCGTGAACATCAACCTTGTGGCGTTCTCGAGTTTTCTCGGCGATCTGGTCGGCCAGGTCTTTACCCTTTTCGTGTTAACGGTGGCAGCGGCTGAGGCTGCGATCGGTCTTGCGATCCTTGTCTGTTTCTTCAGAACGCGTGGGACAATCGCGGTGGAAGACGTGTCGAATATGAAAGGCTGAGGACATGGAGATCATTATCCTATTTGCGCCGCTGATTGGCGCGCTGATCTGTGGCTTTGGCTGGCGGGTCATCGGCGAGCAGGCTGCGATGTGGGTCGCAACGGGGTTGTTGTTTTTGTCTGCAGCGCTGTCTTGGACCGTGTTTATCGGCTTTGATGGTGTGACCGAGACGATCCAGATTATGCGCTGGATTGAAAGTGGCAGCTTATCGACCGACTGGGCCATCCGTATGGATCGCCTGACCGCTACGATGTTGATCGTTGTGACAACTGTGTCTGCGCTCGTGCATTTGTACTCTTTTGGTTACATGGACCATGATCCGCAGTGGCGTGATGGCGAAATTTACAAGCCGCGCTTCTTTGCTTATTTGTCGTTCTTTACGTTCGCGATGTTGATGCTGGTGACCGCTGACAATTTGGTCCAGCTGTTTTTCGGATGGGAGGGCGTGGGCGTCGCATCTTATCTGTTGATCGGGTTTTACTACCGCAAGCCAAGCGCCAACGCCGCTGCGATCAAGGCATTCGTGGTCAACCGCATCGGTGACCTTGGCTTGGCTTTGGGAATTTTTGCACTCTTTTTTACCGTCGATTCAATCAATTTCAGCGATATTTTTGCGGCTGGCGCGATGATCGCCGAAACCCAGCTGACCTTCCTATGGCGTGACTGGAACGCCGCCGAAGTGATTGCCGTTTTGCTGTTCGTGGGTGCAATGGGCAAATCGGCACAGCTGATCTTGCACACTTGGTTGCCCGACGCGATGGAAGGACCAACGCCTGTATCGGCGTTGATCCATGCTGCGACGATGGTGACTGCAGGCGTGTTTTTGGTCTGTCGGATGTCCCCGATCATGGAGTTTGCGCCGATGGCGACGGGCTTCATCGTATTTTTGGGCGCATCGACCGCATTTTTTGCTGCAACCGTTGGCCTGGTCCAGAATGATATCAAACGCGTGATCGCCTATTCGACCTGCTCGCAGCTCGGGTATATGTTCGTGGCTGCGGGGGTCGGCGTGTATTCGGCGGCGATGTTTCACTTGCTGACCCATGCGTTCTTCAAGGCGATGCTGTTTTTGGGGGCGGGCTCGGTGATCCATGCGATGCACCATGAACAGGATATGCGCCACTATGGGGGTCTGCGAAAGAAAATTCCCTATACCTTCGCGGCGATGATGATTGGCACCTTGGCGATCACAGGGGTCGGTATCCCATTGACCCATATTGGTTTTGCCGGGTTTTTGTCCAAAGACGCGATCATCGAGAGTGCCTTTGCCGGAACCATGGGGGGGTATGCCTTCTGGATGTTGGTCACTGCGGCCATGTTGACCAGCTTTTACAGCTGGCGTTTGATGTTTTTGACCTTTTATGGCGCGCCGCGCGGCGACAAGCATACCCACGAACATGCCCATGAGAGCCCTTGGGTGATGTTGATGCCGCTCGGGGCTTTGGCGCTTGGGTCGGTGTTTTCCGGCATGATCTGGTTCAACAGCTTTTTTGGTCACACAGACCAGGTTGCCAAGTTTTTTGGTATTCCCTATGCCGAGGCCCCCGAGAGCTTGCACACCGGCGACAACGGGCATGGCGCCGAAAAAGATCATGGCAACGACCACGGCACATCTGCGGGTAAGTATGACGACAAAGGCGGGCATCACTATATGTTCACCGGCCGGCCAGGGGAAGGTGCGTTGTTTATCGCCCCAAACAATCATGTGATGGAGGATGCACATGCTGTTCCCAAATGGGTCAAAGTCAGCCCGTTTGTGGCCATGCTCTTGGGTTTCATCGGCGCGTGGCTGGCTTATATTCGCAGGCCAAGCTTGCCAAAAGCATTTGCCGAAACGCTCTGGCCTGTGCACAATTTTCTGCTGAACAAATGGTATTTTGACGAGATCTACGACTTTTTATTCGTCAAACCCGTCTTGTGGGTTGGTCGCTTTTTGTGGAAGAGGGGGGACGGCACAGTGATCGACGGCGGTATAAACGGCCTCGCGATGGGTCTTGTGCCTTTGTTGACCCGCCTCGCGGGTCGTGCCCAATCGGGCTATATGTTCCATTATGCTTTTGCGATGGTTTTGGGGATCACAGTGCTGATTACCTGGATGATGATCGGAGCCGGAGCCGAATAATGCAAAACCTTCTTTCCATCATCATCTTCTTGCCATTGGTGGCGGCACTCATCTTGGCGCTGTTTTTGCGCGGGTCAGATGATGCGGCGCAAAGCAATGCAAAATCGGTTGCCCTCGTGGCAACGACGGCGACTTTTGTATTTTCGCTGTTTTTGATCACTGGGTTCGACCCGACAAACACGGATTTTCAGTTCGTCGAAGAACGCGCTTGGTTGATTGGCTTGACCTACAAGTTGGGTGTCGACGGAATCTCGGTGCTGTTCGTTATGCTGACCACTTTCTTGATGCCGCTGGTGATCTTGGCATGCTGGCAAGTCACCGACCGGGTCAAAGAATACATGATCGCACTTTTGATGCTTGAGACGCTGATGTTGGGTGTATTTTGCGCGCTGGATCTGATTTTGTTCTATCTGTTTTTCGAAGCAGGGCTCATCCCTATGTTTCTGATCATCGGGATTTGGGGGGGCGCAAACCGGATCTATGCCAGCTTCAAATTTTTTCTGTATACGTTTCTCGGCTCGGTTTTGATGCTGGTTGCAATGATTGCAATGTATGTCGATGCGGGCACCACAGATATCAGCGCCTTGCTGTCTCACACCTTTGGCTCTGGCGCATTTGAACTTGCGGGAGTTCACGTTGTCGGTGGATTGCAAACGCTGTTATGGCTTGCGTTTTTCGCCAGCTTTGCCGTCAAGATGCCCATGTGGCCGGTCCACACCTGGTTGCCGGATGCCCATGTCCAAGCGCCAACTGCCGGGTCAGTCGTACTGGCCGCGATCTTGCTGAAAATGGGAGGTTATGGCTTTTTGCGCTTCTCGTTGCCGATGTTCCCGATCGCGTCAGATATACTGGCACCGCTGATATTTTGGCTCAGCGCAATCGCAATTATTTACGCATCACTTGTGGCGCTTGCTCAAAGTGACATGAAGAAGCTGATTGCATATTCATCGGTCGCCCATATGGGCTATGTGACCATGGGAATTTTCACCGCAAACCAACAGGGCGTTGACGGCGCGATTTTCCAGATGATCAGCCATGGCTTTATCTCTGGCGCGCTGTTTTTGTGCGTCGGTGTGATCTATGACCGGATGCATACCCGCGACATTGATGCGTTTGGCGGGCTCGTCAACCGGATGCCCGCATATGCGCTGGTCTTTTTGCTGTTCACTATGGCGAATGTTGGTTTGCCGGGCACCTCTGGCTTTATTGGCGAATTCCTGGTGCTGATGGGGATCTTTCAGGTCAACACGTGGGTGGCGTTGTTTGCGACCACCGGCGTCATTTTGTCGGCAGCCTATGCGCTTTGGCTTTACCGCCGGGTGGTGCTGGGCGATCTGATCAAGGAAAGCCTGCGTTCGATCACCGACATGTCCAGGCGCGAACGTTTCATCTTTGCACCACTGATTTTGATGACATTGCTGTTGGGCGTTTATCCGGCCCCAGTGCTTGACGTGATCGGCCCGTCAGTCGCTCATCTGATTGAGGGGTATCACGGGGCCATCGATGCCTATGACCCGATTGCTCATTCCGCTCAGGGAGACCATTGATATGATCGGCCAAGACATCTCCGCCGTTCTGCCCGAATTTTTACTCGCGGTCTTTGCGATGTTGGCCTTGATGTTTGGGGTTTACAACGGCAAAGACCGGTCCGCGCCAATGTTGTGCTGGGTTACAGCGTTGGCGTTTGTGCTGCTGGCCGCGTGGATTGGCCTGACTGGATCGGGGACGCATCTTGCGTTCGATGGCATGTTTATCGAGGATGGTTTTGCCCGGTTTGCCAAAGTCGTCATCCTGCTGTCGGCCGCTGCGATTTTGATCATGGGCCAAGATCACATGGCCAAGCTTGGCATTCTGAAGTTCGAATTTCCGATCCTGATTGCGTTGTCGGTTGTGGGCATGATGCTGATGGTGTCAGCAGGCGATCTTATGGCGCTTTATATGGGTCTCGAATTGCAGTCTTTGTCGCTTTATGTGGTCGCGGCTCTGCACCGGGATAACGCCAAATCAACCGAAGCTGGCCTGAAATATTTCGTGCTGGGGGCCTTGTCCTCGGGGATGTTGTTGTACGGGGCGTCGTTGGTTTATGGCTTTGCCGGAACGACCAAATTCGCGGGCATTATCGAGGCTGCGAGCCAGGGTGCCCATATGCCCATTGGGCTGCTCTTGGGGCTTGTGTTCCTGATTTCGGGATTGGCCTTTAAGGTGTCCGCAGCCCCGTTTCACATGTGGACCCCTGACGTTTACGAAGGATCGCCGACCCCGATTACCGCCTTTTTTGCCACCGCGCCGAAAGTCGCGGCCATGGGCTTGTTTGCCCGTGTGGTCCATGATGCGTTCGGGGGCTCAGTGGGCGACTGGCAGCAGATCCTGGCGTTCTTGGCCATGCTTTCGATGTTTCTGGGCGCGATCGCGGCCATTGGCCAGCGTGATATCAAGCGGCTGATGGCTTATTCCTCGATCGCTCATATGGGATTTGCCTTGATGGGGCTTGCGGCCGGCACTGTGGGCGGCGTTCAAGCGATGCTGATCTACATGACGATCTACGTGACGATGAATATCGGTGCTTTCGCCTTTATCGTCACGATGGAGAAAGAGGGTCAGCCTATGGCTGACATTCGCGCTTTGTCGATGCTGTCACAGCGCGAGCCGCTTAAGGCGCTTGCCTTGCTGGTGATCATGTTCAGCCTTGCAGGCGTACCGCCTTTGGTCGGGTTTTTCGGCAAGTTTTATGTTCTGACGGCGGCTGTTGAGGCTGGTTTGGCTTGGCTTGCGATTGCAGGTGTGGTCGCTTCGGTGATCGGTGCGTTCTATTACATCCGCATCGTATACTACATGTATTTTGGAACCAACGCAGAAACGGCAGACGTTTCGGGTGGTCCGGTTCAATGGGCTGTTTTGATGGGTGTTGCGGTGATCTTGGTTTTGGGCGTGGTCAATCTGTTCGGTGTTCAGGGCGTGGCGCTGGTGGCGGCAGAAACACTTGTCAATTAAATGGCCCGAGGGGGTGGACCGAAAGGTCTATGCCAAACTTGACAGCACCAATGCAGAAGCTGCACGAATAGCGGCCTCAGTGACGGTCCCGACCTGGCTTCTGGCCCATGTGCAAACCGCCGCCCGTGGTCGTCGGGGGCGGGCCTGGATCCATCCCGCGGACAATTTCGCCGCATCTTTGATTATGCGTCCCATGGGTCGACTTGACCAATGGGCGCTGCGGTCGTTCGTTGCATCACTTGCGCTTGCCGACACAGTCGCGGCGTTGATCGGCCGGACCGAAGCCATCGCGCTGAAATGGCCCAATGATGTGCTGTTAAATAACGGCAAACTGGCGGGGATCTTGCTGGAAAGCCTGGCGGACCATCTGGTCATTGGCGTTGGTGTCAACTTGCGCTCAGCCCCGGAGGCGTCGCAGGTCGAACCGCACGCGATCCGTCCGGTCAGCCTGGCAGGCGAGACCGGGACCGTTGTGACACCGCAAGAACTTTTTACTCCGCTGGCGGCCCATTTTGCCAAGTACGACGCGCAGCTGGAGCGCTTTGGCTTTGCGCCGATTCGCACCGCCTGGCTTGCGCGCGCCGCCAATTTGGGCCAACCGGTCCGGGCTGTCGTCGGTCACGTCACCCATTTTGGGATTTTCAAAGACGTCGATGGCACCGGTAACCTGATCTTACAGACGGCACAGGGCACCCTTTCGATTCCTGCCGCCGAGGTCTATTTCTAAGTCTCAGGACCAACCTGAACGGAGGCCCCCATGCTCTTGGCCATTGATTGCGGCAACACCAACACGGTCTTTTCAATCCATGATGGATCGGTGTTTATTGCCACTTGGCGGACCTCATCTGAACATCAACGGACGGCCGATCAGTATTACGTCTGGCTCAGTACCCTGATGCACGCTCAAGGCATCGGTGATGTGGAAATTGACGAGGTTGTAATTTCGTCGACCGTGCCGCGGGTTGTATTCAATCTGCGGGTTCTGTGTGATCGCTATTTCAACTGTCGCCCGCTGGTGGTCGGCAAACCCGACTGTCTGTTGCCCGCCGCTCCGCGCGTGGAAGAGGGTGTCCGACCCGGTCCAGATCGACTGGCAAATGTGGCTGCCGCTTTTGATCGCTATGGCGGCGACGTTGTGATCGTCGATTTTGGCACGGCCACCAATTTCGATGTCTGCGCTCATGATGGCGCTTACGTTGGCGGTGTGATCGCCCCTGGTGTGAACCTGTCGCTCGAAGCATTGCATATGGGGGCGGCCGCCTTACCCCATGTTGACATCACCCAGCCCGAACATGTCATCGGCACCAACACGGTCGCCTGTATCCAGTCTGGCGTGTTTTGGGGCTATATCGGTCTTATCGAGGGGCTTACAAAACGGATCAAAGCCGAGTATGGGCGTCCGATGAACGTCGTTGGTACAGGCGGGCTGGCCCCTTTGTTTGCCCAAGGTCATGATCTGTTCGACGTGATTGATGATGAATTGACGATGCACGGCCTGACCGTGATCTACGCATATAACAAGGTTAAAAACACGTCATGAGCAGCGCGCGGTTGATATATCTTGCCCTCGGGGGCGCTGGCGAGATTGGCATGAATGCCTATGTCTACGGTTACGGGGCTCCGGACGCGGAACGCTATATCCTTGTCGATCTCGGGGTTGCCTTTCCGGATATGGATGGCACGCCTGGCGTGGACTTGATCTTGCCTGACATGAGCTGGTTGCTGGACCGAAAAGACAGGCTTGATGGCATTTTCATCACCCATGCCCATGAGGACCATGTGGGTGGCGTTGGCCATATGGCGGGCAAGCTTGACTGTCCGATCTATGCACGCAGCTTCACAGCACATATCGCACGGCGCAAGCTTGAAGAGCAGGGCCAGAACGCCGACCGCGTGATCACATGTGACGCTTGGCCGGAAATGACGGCATGTGGTGCATTCAAAGTTGCTTTCTTGCCAGTGCCCCATTCGATCCCACAAGCGTCCGGCTTGGTGATCGACAGTCCCCTGGGCCGTGTTGTCCATTCGGGCGACTTCAAGCTCGATCCCAATCCTGGTTTGGGTGAAGGGCACGACCCCGCGCTGTGGGCTTCGATTGCTGAAGGGGGCGTCAAGGCGTTGGTCTGCGACAGCACCAATGTATTTTCGCCAGCCGAAGGGCGTTCCGAAGCCGATCTGGTCGAAAATCTGGCGTCTTTTGTGGCGAATGCGTCGGGCATGGTGGTTGCTACGACTTTTGCATCGAACCTTGCCCGGGTCCGCGCGCTGGCTGAGGCTGGCGTGTCAGCCGGGCGCTCCGTTTGTCTGATGGGGCGGGCGATGCGCCGAATGGTCTCGGCCGCGATCGAAACTGGCATCATGAAGGATTTTCCAGCCTCAATTGGACCAGAAGACGCCGTCCAGGTGCCACGCGACAATCTCATGTTGATCGTGACCGGCAGTCAGGGCGAACGCCGTGCGGCGTCTGCATCTCTGTCGCGTGGCAAGTATTTGGGTCTGGAAATGAAAGACGGAGACACATTTTTGTTCTCGTCGAAAGCGATACCTGGCAATGAGGTCGGGATATCGCGGATTTGGAATGCTTTTTCTGAACTGGGCGTGGATGTGGTTGATGACCAGCAGGGCAAATACCATGTGTCTGGCCACGCCAATCGCCCTGACTTGCTGGAAGTGCACCGGATGTTGGACCCACAGATTGTCATTCCGATGCATGGTGAGCACCGCCATCTGCGGGAACACGCAAAACTGGCAAATCAGGCAGGGCGGATTGGCCTGGTTGCGCCAAACGGAGCGGTGGTTGAGATCAGTGGCAACGATCCGCGTGTGGTTGAGTTTGTGGACACGGGGCGCAGCTACCTTGATGGCGCGGCGATTGTCGGAGCGTTGGATGGAGTTGTGCGCGACCGGATTAAGCTGGCGTTGAATGGTCATGTCGCAGTTGCCGTGATTGTCGATGACGAGGATGAGGCGCTGGATGATGCATGGGTGCAATGCCGGGGCCTGCCGAAGACCGGGTCCAGCGGCGCGGTTTTACATGAACTGATCGAAGACGATATCGCCAGCCTTTTGGGCCGCGCAAATCGCGCAACCTTGCGCAGCGATGAACAGCTTGAAGACGCCATCCGCCGCGCGATACGCAAGACCGTGTCTGATGAGATCGGCAAGAAGCCTGAGGTCTCCGTCCTGATTTCACGTTTGATCACCGAGTGAATGGCTGGCTTTTATCTATACGGGGTTGGGGTGCCCCTGACCCTTTGGCTGTTATGGATGGGCGGCACTTTATGGCTAGCAGCGCGTTTTGGAGGGCGTCGGCTGGTTTGGGTGCTAAGTGGGTTGGCTGCGACAATCGTTGTGGCTTTGGTGGCGGATGCCCTGATTGGCTGTGTGGCAGACCCGACCTCAGTCGTCCCGACCGCCGCAGAAACCTTCTTATACGAGGATGACGAAATCAGCTTCGCCTGTCGCCCCATCGGTGAACTGACGTTTCTGACGCTTTATATCACGGCGCCTTTGGCTTTGCTTGGCCAGGCTCTTTTGACATGGTGGATGCTGGATCAAGCTGGCTAAAACTTTTTGCATTTGATCGAAATTGCATTTGGCTTCAAAGCCTCATCTTTGTCTGGTTCGCTTTGGTTGGAAGGTGGATCCTGGGCCAACCTCGCTCTTTGGACTTTCGGGAGCGGCTTTGCGCCGACGTCTCACAGGGCAACTCGCCCGGTTCAGCGGGGCGGCTATTTGGCGTGCGCGCAGCCATGGCGGTGTGGTTGGCAGCCGCGCATCGGAGAGTGTCGGATCTTTTGTGTATGGCTGATCCGGCGTGTGCGTCACCAAAACAAACTTGATCAGCATCTTGAAAGAAATTTCTGACGAGCTGCTGAAGGGGGTGGAGCGTCCCGAAGACCTGCGTTGACCGCGTCCAGTATGATGAAAGAGCCAAAGATCAAGCTCATGGACCTGGTCAGACGCGTGACGGACGCGGTGCTATACGAGATCCGGAAATGGCAAAACCATGCGCTGGAGCGGCGGTATCCTATCGTAATCTTCGACGCGCTCCAGGTGAAGATCCGGGATGCTGATAGCCGCACCGTCAAAAACAAGGCCGTTTACGTGGCTCTGGGGGGACCCGTGATGGCAGCCGCGAGGTGCTGGGCCTTTGGATCGCCAAGAACGCGGGCGCCAAGTTCTGGCACTCGGTTCTGAGCGCGCTGAACAACCGGGGCGTCGAGGAGGTCTTGATCACTGTTTTGGACCGGCTCAACAGCTCCCCGTCGCGATCACCGTCGCTTTCCCGGACGCCATGGTGCAGATCTGCATCGTGCATCTGGTGCGTCACAGCTTGAACTTCTGTTCCTGGACGGACCGCAAGACGGTCGCCGCCGACCTGCGCGGAATTTACAAAGCCCCACCTATGCGCCGCGCGTGAAGATACTCTCAGCCCTCACACCATACGAGTTCATTTGCGAAACATGGACACACGAACCAGAAAAATCCAAACGCGATCCGCGCGCTCAGATGCCGGGACTGAACAGCTAGTG
>JBELMC010000023.1:0-33546 GCA_042096155.1 Dinoroseobacter sp. | reverse complement strand
ATGCCAGCAGCACATTAGACCAGATATAACCGGCCACGAAATCCACGTCATCTTGCTTGACCAGTTTGTCCGTGACTTGCTTGCCGGTTTCGGGGGCAAAGCCATCATCGCCGAAGATGACCTCAATGGGGACATCGCCTGCCATGCCATCCAAATGTGCCATCGCCAAATCAACAGCGTTTTTCATGTCGTTGCCGATGACAGCGGCACCGGTTGTCAACGTGGTGACAAAGCCGATCTTTGCGCCATCGGCGCAGGCTGGGCTGGTCAGCACCGTTGCTGCAGCAAGTGCGATCAGGGTCTTCTTCATAAAGTGTCCTCCCGTGTTGGTTATGTGCCCGAACTTTGCGTCGGATCATATTGTGACAAAGCTACTAAAGCACGTTCTTGCGAAAAGTGTAGGTAAACCTTTGGATGCCTGCGTTTTTTCTGACCTATCGTTTGGCGCTTTGGCGCAAGCTTTGTCGATTAATTTTATGGCTCTCGCCTTGGAGCTTTCTTTAACTCACAGATTTAATTTATTAATTAAAGGAAAACAGCTGTGATTATGCGACGTTGCGAAAGGTTTTTGATCACGGCGCACCAAGTTTCGCGCCTGATTTTGTGGCCACCCTTTTGTGGCGCTCGACGTACTCAGTTGCGCTATGCATCCATCACCAGAGGTCCACCAAGAAGCTGACCACGGCCTATCACGCGAAACGTTTGATCGATTGGAGCGATTGCGATGCGGCTGGGATCGTGTCCTGCCCTCATTTCTTTCGCTGGAAGATTCGGTTTTTCACGAGCGGAGCAAGGAAATAGCTGTTGGACACAAAGGCTTCCGCACGTATGGTGTGTTTGCAGTTCAATTGTGTGATGTGGGCGCCGAGTTTATTGCGCTCGCAAGCTGCAGCACATCATTGGATATTGCAGCGCGCATCGCGCCGCTCGGCGATAAAAGTTTTCAGATGCGGTATGCGATCGGTCATAATGGCCGCACGCAGCGGGTTTGCCTTAAACAACAAGTCAAGGCTGGTCGGTCCAAAACTCGCATACCAGACGTCATTCGCACACTGTCGCACGGTATTCATGTCTGACCGGGTTTGTAAAACCGTGTTTGCGACCGCACCAGATTGCGGGCCCGAGCAGAAGCTGGACCACGGCGCCCATTTTGTACAGTGCGGCGGCGGCTGAGCGGATGTTGCGTTCTCAATTGGCTGTTTTGGTGGATAGGACGCTCGTGAAACCAACCCACTCTCTTTTCAAATTCACCAAAACCGGATTGGCGCTTCAACGGCCCGCTGCCTGGTTCGTGTTTCTCTCCGCGTGAGCCGCAAAATCATTGCCAGAAGGGTGAAAGACATAGAACACTGTTCAGAGGGGTTTCAGATGACACCAAAGGGGTGCGGCCCGTGGCGCGCAGTCAGAACGGAGGTTAAAAGAGGCGAATGACCGATATCAACGCCAATGCGGCAACCTATTTCGTTGATCGCCATCTGGCCGAAGGCCGGGCCGACAAGCTTGTCTACACGGAAGCTAGTGGTCAACAGCGGACCTTGACTTATGGCGCGCTGGCAGCGCAGACGGACCAGATTGCAGCGTTGTTCGCGTTTCATGACATCCGACGCGAGGACCGTGTTGCGATGCTGGTGCTCGACCAGATTGAATGGCCGATTGCATTTTGGGGGGCCTTGAAATGTGGCGTTGTGCCGGTGCCGCTGAATACACTTTTGGCCACGGATGTCTATGATACAATCCTTCGGGACAGCCGTGCATCTGCCCTGATCCTAAGCGCTGAAATGTGGTCTGTGGTCTCACCCTGTCTTGCAGATAATCCCTATCTGCGTGCGGTCTATGTGATCGGGGATACGCCCGATGGTACCCTTGATTTCAATGCGTTGCGTGCAAACTGCCCGGCCACGCCAGCGATCCCTGTCAGCCCCGACGAATGCGCGTTTTGGCTCTACTCGTCGGGTTCAACCGGGGCGCCCAAAGGTGTGCGTCACGTGCATTCGGCGGTCCGGGCCACCGCCGAGACCTACGGGGCGCAGGTCCTTGGAATCACGCAACAAGACGTTGTGTATTCTGCGGCCAAGTTCTTTTTCGCCTACGGGTTTGGCAATGCCGCGATCTTTCCAATGTCGGTGGGGGCGTCGACTGTGTTGTTTGATGGACGCCCCACCCCTGAGAAGACCTTCGAGATCCTCAACACGTATCAACCGACAATCTTTTGCGGGGTGCCAACGCTCTATGCCGCGCTATGCGCCCGGCTGAGCGCCGGAGAGACCCTGGATGTGGCGCTGCGCCGATGTGTTTCCGCGGGCGAGGCGCTGCCCGAAGAGATTGGTAAAACATGGTCCAAACACACGGGGTGCGATATTCTCGATGGGGTCGGCTCGACCGAAATGCTGCACATCTTTTTGTCGAACAGCCCGGATGACGTGGTCTATGGGACATCCGGGATCGCGGTTCCTGGTTATCAGGTCGCTCTGGTTGATGATGCAGGTCTGCCTGTGCGGCTTGGAGATGTTGGTGAGATGATAGTCAAAGGCGCTTCGGCAGCCCAAGATTACTGGAACAAACGCACCAAATCGCGCAAGACATTTGAGGGCGAATGGACCCGCACCGGAGACAAATATACGCAAAATGAAGATGGCAGGTTTGTCTATTGCGGGCGGACCGACGACATGTTCAAGGTGTCCGGCATCTGGCTGTCGCCATTCGAGGTCGAGCAGTCTCTCGTCGCACACAGCTCAGTGCTAGAAGCGGCGGTGGTGGCACATCGCGATCATGATGGGTTGGAAAAGCCCCGCGCGTTTGTTGTGTTGCAAAAGGGCGCGGACCCTGATGTGGCCGATGATTTGAAGATTTGGGTCAAAGATCAGATTGGCAAGTGGAAATATCCGCGCTGGATTGAGATCGTCGACACCCTGCCCAAGACCGCGACCGGAAAAATCCAGCGGTTCAAACTGCGCAATATTTGATGGAGTGGACGACAGGTCAGACACGCCGGATCTTCGTGGGCAATCACTGGTTGGAAACCGCCTGCTATGGCCCGAAGCCCAACGACGCGGCGACGATCGTTTTGCTGCACGAAGGTTTGGGCTGTCTGGAGCTGTGGCGCGATTTTCCACGGGCGCTCGCGGCGCGGACCAGCTGCGGTGTGTTGGCCTATTCGCGGGCCGGTTATGGTCATTCGGATCCGATCGCATTGCCCAGACCAATCGATTACATGACGCGCGAGGCCGAAGGCCCGCTGGCCGAAATTATCGCCCAAATGGGGCTGCGCCAGATGGTGTTGATGGGTCATTCGGATGGTGCGACGATAGCGGCGATTTACGCCGGGCAAGTCCGCGATGCGCGATTGCGCGGGATCGTCCTCATGGCACCGCATTTTTTCTGCGAACCGATGGGTCTGGATGCAATTGCCGAGGCGCGCATCGCGTATGAGCGCGGTGATCTGCGCACCCGGCTCGCCAAATATCACGCAGATCCGGATATGGCGTTTCGCGGCTGGCACGATGTGTGGTTGCATCCAGAGTTCCGCGATTGGAATATTGGCGAAGTAATTGATATGTGGCGGGTGCCCTGTTTGGCGATTCAGGGCGCTGAGGATCAATATGGCACGCTTGCTCAAATCGAAGAGATCGAGACCCGCAGTTTCGTGCCGGTCCAAACCGTTTTGCTGGATGGATGTCGCCACGCGCCGCATGTCGACCGGACCGACATCGTATTGGAACGGGTGGCGCGTTTTGTTCAACCATTGATCGCACCTGCTTGAGGGGTGGTGCTCGGCGTGCCAAAAAACGGAGACATCCGCACAATTGCGGTGCACAGCGATGCGGCTGATAGCGTCGCGATAGCTGCCTTGTGTACTCGCGCGCAATTTGATGTCACGCTGATAGATCCAGATCGCGCCAGTCACGAGCGTCTTCGCAGCCACCTAAACGCGCTGGGGGGCGTGCGCTGCAAGATCGTCGCGTCAAGCTGTGAGAGCCATGACCTGGCGATGGTCTCGGAAAAACATTCTTCGCTCATACAAGACGCCGGGCTTGGTGTGCTCACACAACAACCGCAAGATTGCGATATGGCAGTTTTGCCAAGCCTCATCTTTGCGGCTCCGCTCCATCTGCACGAGGTGGTTGAAGTTCTTCCGGGGCAGTTTGGCCCGGACAAGCTGGAAAAACTGATGTTTTTTTTATCATTACTTCAGAAAACGCCGGTGCAGGTCACGCAAAGCGTCGTTCTCGCGTTGCTGGATGCGTTGCTCGGAGAGCTGGACGAACTTTTATTGCGCGGCGCATTTCATACGGAAATTGATGACGCGTTGAGGAACCAAGGGGCGCCTCGTGGCGTGTTCGAGACCCAGGACTTAATTGGGCTAGAGCGCGCGTACAGCCGTCGTCGTTGCGCCGGTGTGCCGCGTCTTCTGGTGCAAGATCGCATGATCGAGGAGGGACGTTTGGGCAAGCACGTCGGTGTCGGCTGGTATCGGTACCCGGGGGGCGGCGGTGCGGTTGAAGATCCGTTGATCGAAGATCTGATCGCAGAGGAAGCCCATTTCGCAGGCATCCAACGCAAGGATATTCCGGCAGACCACGCTCTTAAATGGATGTTGGACCAGCTGCGTTTGACCCGAGATCGACTGGTCCAAGGGGGCGTCCCGCCGGAAACGATTGATCTGGCTTGCACCCAAGGTCTGGGACTGCCGCAAGCGTTTGTCGCTCAGCTGTCGGCACCGTAGGCGGGTTAAAAGAGGGCGAAATATTCGCGTTGCTCCCAGTCAGAAATCTCTGACAGATATCGATCCCATTCGCTCTGTTTAAGGGTTTCCAGCCACTTGACCACATCCGCACCAAAAACGTCTTGAAAAAAGCCAGAGTCTGCGAAGGCGGTCACCGCTTGGCCGAGCGAGCGGGGCAAGGCCCGGGCTGCGGATTGATAGGGGCGTGTCACCGGCGCAGGGGCTTTCGCGTGTCGGGTCACCCCATCGAGGCCAGCATGGATTTGACCTGCCAGAAACAGATACGGGTTGACTGAAGATTCTGCGACGCGATTTTCGATCCGACTGGCCGGATCCTCTGGACCGATCAAAGCGCGCAACATAGCACCTTTGTTGTCGCGCCCCCACTGGACACGGTCCGGCGCCAGCATTCCGGGTTGAAACCGTTTGTAGCCGTTAACGGTCGGTGTGCTTAGGATGCAGCCTTCGATGGCACGCTCCAGCAATCCGGCAATCCAACTTGAGGCGATATCAGTCAAGCCGCCATCCGAGGATTGGAACAAGTTGAGACCGCTTAAATCCTGAACCGATTGGTGGACATGCAGCCCTGATGGCACGGCGTTGGTATGTTTTGGGCGACACATAAAGCTTGCCTGCAATCCGTGCTGGGCGGCGACCTGCCGGATCATGCTGCGGAACAAGGTTAACGCATCGGCGGCGGCGATGGGCGCCATCGGGGCCAGGGTCATTTCGACCTGACCTGGGCCAATTTCAATCTCGATGGTGCGTATTGGCAGATCCAATGCATGCGCCGCGCGGCGGAAGGCGTCAAAGACCGGCTCGAGCATGTTGTAGCGTGCTTCGGTCAGATATTGGTAGCCTGGGTTGACCGGCGTCTTGGTGTCTGCGTCAAACAGGGTAAATTCGACCTCAAGCCCGACTTGCAGCGCCATACCGGCGGCCGTTAATGTACCAACAGCCTTTTGAAGCAAACCCCGTGGATTGAATGGAAGCGCGCTGCCGTCTTTGTAGCTTAGATCGCACAGTATCCAGCCGCTATGGGACGCCCATGGCAACACACGAAATGTGCTGGCGTCAGGGCGGATCAGCACATCTCCGGCCCCATCCAGAAGTCCATCTCCCAATCCAGGGCCATCCTGCCAGACGGGAAACACGGTCTTATGACTGGTGTCTTTCAAAAGCAGCGTCGAGGTCATCGCGACACCATTGCGCAATGCGGCTTCGGCGGCATCTGCAACCACAGTCTTGCCACGCAGCACGCCGTGTTGATCGACAAAGGACAGCCTGAGTGTCTCTAGCCCTTGTGATTTTATCCTCGCCAGCACGTCATGGCCGGCAGCGTCAATCATGATCGACCGCCCAAGAGCAGGCTCTACGTCGGGTGGCGTCGGCTTGCATAGGCAGGTCGCCACAGTCCTTGGTCGGGCCTATGGCGTCAATCGACAACGGTCCGCTGATCTGTGCTGTCGCAGCATCTCGCAATGGCAAGGCGGTCAGATCGTTGGCCTCGACCGCGTCAATCGCGGCACGCAGGCGACGACGATAGCTGATGATCCCCACATCGGTCTTGCCCAAATGCTCTTGGGTGCGATCCTGAATGCGGCCCATGGACTCGACTGCCCACTGATCGTGTACGTTGATGTCCATACCCATTCCGGTATAGGTCTCGCGGTCTTGCTCGTCGGGATCATACCCATAATTGTTGCGTTTGTTTTTCAGCGGTGCGTAGTCGGGCAGGCGATGCTCTTTGATCCGCTGTTCTCGCATCAGGTTTTTGTTCACAGGGCCGGTGAAGCTGGTGAACATCGAATACCAATAGCAAGTTTGGTCATCGACTGGAACGTGCCATTGGGTGATTGTCATCTCGTTGCTGATCGGAATGCAGATGGCTTCGGGAAAAATCTGGTTGGTCACGCGCACGTGGCTGCGTCCGTCGGGCATATGCCGCAAGGCGGTGAGTTTCATGCCGTAATCCGTGTTCTCAACCTTTATTTCGGGCCGGGGAAAATCCCGCAACAATTGGGTCATCGGGATGTTGGTGTGTCCTGCCTTATCTCGGAACTGTTTGCCATAGCTATCCGCCGGATCCTCATCTTGTAGAAATCTGTGCAAGAAGCTGGCATGGGCAGGATCAATCCCGACCTCCATCGCTTGCAGCCAATTGCATTCCCATAGACCTTTGAAGGCAAAAACGTGACTATCTGGGGCGGCAAAGCAATCGAGCGCGGGAAACGGTGGGGGGGCTCCGGACCCCAGATAAGCCCAAATAATACCGTTTTTCTCAACCACCGGATAGCCAGAGATACGTATAGATTCGTGCATCTTCGAGCCTTCGGGCTCGCCAGGCTGTTCAACGCATTGACCGGTCTTGTCGAAGTGCCAGCCATGGAACGGGCAGCGCAAGCCATTGTCTTCGCGACGCCCATAGCACAGGTCCGCGCCGCGGTGCGGGCAGTGCCGACCGATCAACCCCAGATCTCCCGCATTGTCGCGAAATAAAACCAAATCCTCACCCATCAAACGAACTGGCACCACAGGACGCGCGCCGATCAATTCTTCAGACAGCGCGGCAGGTTGCCAGTATAAACGCAAGACGGCGCCCGCTCCGGTACCGTCTTCGACCCGGGTGATACGGTCATTGAGCGCTTGGCTGATCATCGAGGTCTCCAAAACGAGGGCGCGTTGATCGTGCGCCTGATTGGCTATCACAGAGCCTCTGAAACCTAGAAGCGGCGTGCGCGCGGTGTCAAGATAGTGGTCCGGCCCAGACCCGGCGGAAATGAGGTTTCGCCGGGCCTCGCCGACAGGCGGACCGATTTATAAAATTGCATCACAAAAACCGCTTGTCGGCGCTGGTTGGAGTGTTCAAAGATTAATGTTGCATACCCTTGCAATGGAGCAGTTTTATGCCTCAGACCCGTATTGATTTCCAACTCGAAAAAGCGGTCACTCGCGCGCATTATGCAGCGCTTTCTGCCGCAACGCCGGACAATGTCGGCGATATTTTGGCAGATGCGCTCAGTCCTGAATGTCTGTGGCGTGGGATACACCCGTTCAATATACAAACTGGCGCAGAGGCGATTGCCGCAACATTTTGGGCACCGCTGTTGACCTCCCTCGGCCATATGCAGCGCCGTGAAGATCTCTTTTTTGCTGGCGAGAATGAAATTGACGGGTTTTCATCTGTTTGGACCGCTTCGATGGGGCACCTTGTGGGGTTGTTCGATAAACCCTTTGTGGGTATTCTACCGACCGGTCGGATGGCGTTCCTGCGCTACGCCGAATTTCACAAAATAGAGCATGGCAAGATCACCGAAACAGCACTTTTTGTCGATTTGCTGCATTTGATGATTCAGGCGAATTGCTATCCTTTGCCGCCGCAGACCGGAGCGCATTTGGTGCAGCCCGGCCCAATGACCCATGACGGCGTGCAACTGGAACCGCAGGATGCAGCCGCAGGTGTTGCGACGTTGTCTTTGATCAACGAGATGATCGGCACCATTGCGAGCAACCGCAACAAAAAAGTCAGTGCTGCAGACGAGCTGCGGGTGCATTGGCAAGATGATATGATCTGGTGGGGGCCGGCGGGCATCGGCGCGACCTACACAGTCGAGCGTTACATCCAGCAACATCAACGTCCCTTCCGGGAACACCTCACTGATTATCGTTTTAATGGGCACAAATGTCGCATGGCTGAAGGCAAGTTCGGTGGCTTCTTTGGCTGGGCGAATTTGAGCATGCGCAATACTGGCGGGTATATGGGGATGCCCGGTGGTGGTGAGACAGAGATGCGGGTCGTGGATTTCTACCGGCGTGGAAATGATAAATTGGCCGAGAACTGGGTATTTATTGACATGCTGCATTACCTGAAGTTGCAAGGCTATGACGTGCTGGACCGCTTGGCGCAGACCTTGCCCCCGCAAGGCTAGCTGCTTGCCAAAGCCACATCGCGTCTTGTTTGGCATCATGAGATTGACGCGCTGTCTGAACTTGGTCGGCGCTGGCCAATGTATCGCATTGGGTGTTACATGCGCGCGCGGTCAACGGCCGGTTTCACTTTTGAAGACAAAAGTTGGGGCTGCACCACCGGATAATTTTCGGAAGCTGCAGGTCGAACGGCTTCAAGCCCGAAACAGGAAGCGATACAGTGCCGCTATAGAAGCTAGGAATTGGAAATGATTGCACGTCAAGAAATCGGCACGCGCATGAGCAAGATCGTGACACATAATGGTGTGGTGTATCTGTGTGGTCAGGTTGGGTCGGGCGCGGGTGTTGGCGCGCAGACCCAGGACTGCCTTGCGCGCGTCGACGCTTTGTTGGAGCAAGCGGGTTCAAGCCGCAAACATATATTGCAAGCGATCATCTGGCTCGCTGACATGGCTGATTTTCATGAGATGAATGCCGTTTGGGACCAATGGGTTCCGGAAGGTCACGCCCCAGCGCGGGCGTGTGGAGAAGCCAAGCTCGCGCGCCCAGAGCTTAGGGTTGAGGTGATTGTGACCGCGGCAGTGATCAATCAATAGGCCGAGTGTTGAACACGGCGTGCCCCGTCCCAAGCCAAATGCGGATTTCGGGTGGGTTATCTCGTAAAAACAGTGAGAGTGGCAGTCCGTAGGGGAATCGAACCCCTCTTTCCAGGTTGAAAACCTGGCGTCCTAACCGATAGACGAACGGACCACGTTTGTGCTCGCGTGTTTAGGGAAACGTACCTTTGGGCGCAAGGCCAAAAGTGCAGGTTTCTGAGCTCTGGCGTCAGAAATGTTGCAATAAGATGGATGACCAAGCTCTATCTCGCGATATATTTTTATCTTTTTAAACAGTATGTTAGCTTGGAAAAGCCGCATCTTCCAGACGAAGTTGCGGCGTTTGTCTGCCGCCCCAATGGTTGATTTCAAGCCTTCCAACCAGATGGACGGGGGCGCGGTTTGCATTGGCGAGCGCGTCTCCCAGGTCGCTTTCGTATGCACCAAAGGCAATGGCGTTCATGCGGGTGCCGTCGCTGCCTGTAAAGGTTAACCGAAGGTGAGTCTGACCGACAGGTTTCGCAAAAGTGATGATGGCATCGGGAAAAACAAAGCGCGGGGCAGGCGCGCCTGCGCCAAAGGGACCGACCGCTTCGATTTGGGCGATCAGATCAGGCGTGGCGGCGGATGGCTCTAGCATCCCGTCGAGCAGTAGAGATTTTGCCCCAACCGTTGCCGCGCCTTGTTTTGAGAGCAGTTCGGCCAGACGCGCCATTGCCGGTTCAAGCTGGGCGCGACTGAGGCTCAGACCCGCTGCCATTTTGTGGCCGCCGCCTTTCTCAATCAGGCCTTCCGCAACTAGGCGCTGAATCGCTGCGCCGAGGTCCACGCCTTGGATCGAGCGGCCCGATCCTTTGCCCCCCTCCCCATCAAAGCCGATGACGATTGCAGGTCGGTTGGTGCTTTCTTTAAGTCGGGCGGCGACAATACCAACAACACCGGGATGCCAGTCGTCGCCCGCAGCCCACACCAACGCGGCATCTTGATCGCGCGTTTCGACTTGCTCTTGGGCGGCGCGACGGACGGTGGTCTCGATATCGCGACGCTCTGTATTCAGCTGCTCTAAGCGCTCTGCCAACGCGGTGGCTTCGTGCGGATCGGCTGTCGCCAGCAAGCGCGCCCCGAGATCCGCAGCGCCGACGCGTCCCCCGGCATTCACCCGCGGTCCGAGCAAAAATCCCAAATGATACGGGTTCGGTGCCGTGTCCATACCCGCAGCATCTGCGAGTGCCACAAGGCCAGGCCGCGCACGCCGCGCCATTACCGTCAGGCCTTGACGAACCAAAGCACGATTAACCCCGATCAGTGGCGCCACATCGGCCACGGTCGCCAGCGCCACAAGATCAAGCAAAGCCAATAAGTCAGGGCCCTTGGTCCCAACCGCGCGCAGCTGGCGATTTGCCTCGACCAGCATCAAGAATACGACGGCCGCTGCACAGAGATGGGCCAATTCTCCATCTTCATCTTGGCGATTGGGATTCACAACTGCAAGCGCATCGGGCAGGGAGTTTCCGCCCAGATGGTGATCCAGGACGATGATGTCGGTGCCTTTTGCCGCGGCAATCGGTGCATGGCTGAGGGTGCCGCAATCCACGCAGATGATCAGGTCGTGATCCATGGCAAGGGCCATCATCGCAGGTGCATTGGGGCCATAGCCTTCGTCGATCCGGTCGGGGACGTAGAGCGTCCCGGCATGTCCCATATCGCGCAACCAAGACACCAAAAGCGCGGCCGATGCCCCTCCATCGACGTCATAATCGGCAAAAATCGCGATTTTTTGCTTTTTGGACAGTGCCGTTACAAAACGTCTGGCGGCTTTTTCCATGTCTTTTAGCACGCGTGGATCAGGCAGCAGGTCACGCAGTTGTGGGGCAAGATATGTCTTGGCCTGATCCGCAACCACGCCCAGTCGGGCCATCACCCGCGTCACAGGCAGCGGCAAGGCCGCAATCTGTGCAATTGCCTCAGCGCGTCGGCCCTGTTCGGGCGTCAGGCCTTGCCATCTGCGACCGGTCAGAGAGGTCTCTACGGACAAGAATGCGGGCATATGTCGGGGACTTGTCATAGCGTCACACTATATCCAGCGATCGCATGGGGAAAGAGGCACGAATATACCCAGGGTCAGTACGCAGCCGATTTGGCGCTTCGCCGAAGTTTGCGCGGGGTGTTGTGTCGCACAGGCCTCGATTGATCGGTTTATTGCGTTGGGTTGCGATAACTCATCCGGCGCACCGAGCCGGTTTTTGACCGCATCAGAATCGTCTCTGTGGTCAAGTAGCCGACTTCGCGTTTGATCCCGGCGACAACCGATCCATCTGTCACGCCAGTGGCCGCGAAAATCACATCGCCAGTCACCAGATCATCGCGGGTATAGACCCGGTTGAAATTGGCAATCCCTGCTTTTTCCGCACGACCGCGCTCGTCATCGTTTCGAAACATCAAACGGCCAAACATTTGCCCGCCCATGCATTTTAAGGCCGCTGCTGCCAAAACCCCTTCGGGGGCGCCGCCCGACCCCATATACATATCGATTCCGGTCTTCTCAGCTTCGGCGCAATGGATGATGCCTGCAACATCTCCATCGGTGATCAGGCGAATGGCAGCGCCGGTTGTGCGGATCGCGGCGATCATATCATCGTGGCGAGGCCGTTCGAGCACGCAAACGGTAATATCTTCGGTCGAGCATCCCTTCGCCGCAGCCAGCGCGTTCACCCGCTCGGCAGGCGACATGTCCATCGTGACCACGCCTGATCGGAACCCGGGGCCAATGGCGAGCTTTTCCATGTAAACATCCGGAGCGTGCAGCATGGAGCCGCGCGGCCCCATTGCGATAACGGTCAGGGCGTTGGGCATGTCTTTGGCCGTCAGGGTCGTACCTTCCAGCGGATCGAGCGCAATGTCGACAGCGGGGCCATTGCCAGTGCCGACTTGCTCACCGATATACAGCATCGGCGCTTCGTCCCGCTCGCCTTCTCCGATCACCACCACGCCTGCGATGTCCAATTTGTTCAGTTGTTCGCGCATTGCATTGGCCGCGGCTTGGTCGGCGGCTTTCTCGTCGCCGCGTCCGATAAGCTTGGCAGACGCCAAGGCGGCCGCCTCGGAGACGCGGGCAAGGCCCAAAGACAGCAAACGATCAGAAAAATCGGCAGGGGTCGACATAATAAATTTCCTCGGGGTCAGACAGTGGTTGTGGTCTAGGCGTAAATCTATCGGGAAAACAAGGCGTTTTCGGATCCAGAAAGACGCCTTTGTTGCCGCATGTTGGCCAAGACCAGCTTTTTCCCGATACCGTTCGCGCTGCACGCCGTGGTCCGTTTTGTTTTCGGCAAAAAATTGAACCTGACATAGAGCAACACGCGCCTGGCACCGCCTTTATTCTTCACGCCCACATGTCGGTGGCACGGGATAAGCTGACGGGGCTGGGCGCGCAAAACGCCCCAGCGTGGTTCAGATTGATGTCAATGCTGCGTCAGATTTCTTCAATCCGCAGGGCAACGGGCTCTGCCGCCATCACGCCAGTCCCAGGCAAAGCGGCCAGGGCCGCGTCGATAGAGGTCCGGGCGCATGGATGTGTGACAATCAAGACAGGCGCTGCGGCGCCTTCATGGCCGTATTGGCGCATGCGGTTGATCGAGACCCCGGCCTCGCCCAAAATTGCCGCCACTTTGGCAAGCGCGCCGGGCGTGTCCTCGAGCGCTGTGCGCAGATAATACGGGGCTGGCGCTTCGGATTGGGCCGCAACGGTCTTTTCTAAGCGGGCAACGGGCTGACCAAAGACAGGCAGGCGGATGCCGCGAGCTATATCGATGATGTCGCCCAGTACAGCACTCGCAGTCGGGCCTTCCCCAGCCCCGGCGCCGCGCAACACGATCTGACCGACAGCGTCGCCTTCAATCACCACCATATTGGTCGCATTTTCCAATTGCCCCAAGGGCGAGTTGGCGGGCACAAGGCATGGCATCATGCGTTGTTCCAAGCCGGTCTGCGTACGCTGAGCGACGCCCAGCAGTTTGATCCGATAGCCCATATCGGCAGCTTGACGAATGTCTTCGATGCTAATCCGTTCAATACCTTCAAGTTGCATCTGATCAAATGCAATCTGCGTACCAAAGCCGATCGCCGCCAAAAGGCTCAGTTTGTGACCGGCGTCAATGCCGCCGACATCCAAGGAGGGGTCCGCTTCGAGATAACCAAGTTTGTTGGCTTCGTCGAAGACTTGGTCATAGGAAAGCCCGGCATTTTCCATCCGGGTTAGGATATAATTGCATGTCCCGTTCATCACCCCCATCACACGTGTGATCCGGTTACCAGACAGCCCTTCAGTCAGCGCTTTCACAACTGGGATGCCGCCAGCAACAGCCGCCTCGAACCGCAAGCTGGCACCGGTAAGCTCAGCGGTTTCGGCCAGGGCTTGGCCGTGATGTGCCAGCATCGCCTTGTTGGCTGTCACCACATGGGTCCCGCGTGCCAAAGCGGCTTCGGTTGCGGCTTTGGCGGGCCCGTCAGAGCCGCCCATCAGTTCAATGAACACATCAATGTCGTTCCGCTTGGCCAAAGCGACGGGATCGTCTTCCCAGTGATAGGGTTTCAGATCAACTCCGCGATCCTTGTCGCGTGAGCGTGCCGAAACGGCAACGATTTCCAGAGGACAGCCCGCACGTGCTGCCAACAGCTGATCGGTTCGGGTGATGATCTTGATGACGCCAGCACCAACGGTGCCAAGGCCTGCAATCCCAAGGCGGAGGGGTGCGGGTTTGGAGGGCGTGGTCATGGCGTTGTCTCCGATAAAAGGTATGGCTCGGCTTAGCTTGTTGCGTCTGGGCTTGCAATCAAGTGGCAGGCTGCGGGTCAGCGTTCTGCCCGGATCTGTGTGCTCCGCGCTTGCAGGGCCGCCGCGCGCGTCAGCAGCGCCTCTGTGGTTTCGTCCGAAACCGTTGTTTCTGATGCGGTCACCGCAATTGGATCAAGGGCGATCAAGCGCGGGTTGGGCGCCGCGAGGCCACTGGCTGAGATACGGCCTTCAAGCTCAGGAAAATTCGCGCAGGCTGTCACGATAAGGCAAGTCAAAAAGGCTAGAAAACGCATGTAGAGACCTTGGTGTTTACGTTCCCATGGCTTAGGGGCTGCGCGGCCTTGGTGCAAGTATTCGTCAGTTGGGGCTGGGCAGTTGCGATACGCTCGGGTATCACAGCGATATGGCACGCACACGGGGCTCTCGTTCAGAAATCACTCGGCCTCGGATCATGGAGGCGGCGAAACAACTCATAGCCACACATGGATTCGCCGCAGTTTCGATGCGTCAGATTGCAGCTGAGACAGGGATACAAGCCGGTGCCCTTTATGCCTATGTCCCCGACAAACAAACATTGCTTTTCGAGCTGATGCGCGGACATATGGAGGCCCTCTTGGCTGAGATACGAACGCTAAATCTGGGCGGCAACCCGGCACAGGCGCTCGAAACATTCACCCGGTTTCATATGAATTTCCACCTCGATCGGCCTGAAGACGTGTTCGTCGCCTATATGGAACTGCGCAACCTGGAGCCGAAAAACTTTGAGACTTTGGCGGGGTTGCGTCAACGCTACGAAGATGAATTGGCAGCGATCTTGCAGCGCGGTGCCGCCAGCGGACAGTTTGCGCTGGTAGATGTGGCCATTGCGACCCGGGCGGTCATTGCGATGTTGACGGGGGTGACCACTTGGTACCGAGAGACGGGGCCACTGAATCGTGACAGTGTCGTTGGTGTCTATTGGCGCATGGTTGCGGGATCGGTTGGGCTGGCCCTGCCGTAGCTGTCCAACCCGACACCGAGCCGCGTAAAGTCAAACGGATCCGGAGTGATTGAGATGTCGGTCGCGGTGATCTCTGTCATGGCTATGTTTAATGGGCAGGCTTGATGAATGTACCATTTTTCAGATCGCGTATTGCCTGCCGCAGCTCGTCTTGGGTGTTCATCACGATAGGGCCGTGCCAGGCGACAGGTTCTTCGATCGGAGCGCCAGATATCAGTAAAAAACGAACGCCTCGTTCGCCTGCTTGAACGGTCACTTCGTGTCCCGTCCCAAAGCGGATCAAGGTGCGGTCGCCCGACAAATCGCGGATGTGCATTTCCTTGCCCGCGACCTCTTTTTCAAGCAGCACACCGGAGGGATCTGATGCATCGGCAAATGCGGCCGATCCCTTAAAAACATAAGCAAAGGCCCTGCGATAGGTATCGATCTTGAACGTTTTCTTAATGCCGGCAGGCATTGTGATATCAAGATATTGCGGATCGGCCGCAATGCCGTCGACCGGCCCAGTCTGACCCCAAAAGCTTCCAACGATGACCCGAACGGTTGTGCCGTCATCCTCGGTGATCTGTGGGATTTCCTTCCCTTCGACGTCCTGATAGCGCGGAGAAGTCATCTTCAGGTTCGACGGCAGGTTGCCCCACAGCTGGAACCCGTGCATCTGGCCCTTGGTGTTCCCCAAGGGCATTTCTTGGTGCAATATCCCCGATCCGGCTGTCATCCATTGCACGTCACCGCCGCGCAATGTTCCGGTGTTTCCTAAGCTGTCGGAATGCTCCACTGCGCCTTCCAGCACATAGGTTATTGTTTCGATCCCGCGATGCGGGTGCCATGGGAAGCCTCGCACGTAATCATCGGGAGAATCGTTGCGAAAATCGTCAAACAGCAAAAACGGATCCATCTCAGCGGGGTCGTGGAAACCAAACGCGCGGTGCAATTTGACGCCAGCGCCTTCTATTGTAGGGCGGGCAGAGCGCGCTTCGACAATCGGTCTTATTGACATGTCTGTTCTCCGAAATTTGGATCTCTTCACGTTCTGTGCAGTTAATGCCTCTCCGTGACGACGCAACGGGCAATTTGGAACCCCATGCGTGCGCAAATGCACACAGCCCTCCCGTTGGGCCCGATTGATGCGGTTCATCTTGCGGCAGATGGAGTCTGGGCATCGGCGGCCGCATTGGCTAGATGGGCACACAGGAGGCCTTTGCCATGGCGAACCATTGCAAATTCACAGATGAAATTCTCGGCCCTGAAGAGGTTCTGGCTGAGCTGTCAGTTGCCCCAGCACGCTGGTTCTTTGGCGTGGCGATGTTGTTTTCTTTAGGCGCGTTGGTCATTTATCTGGGAAGTTCAGCGCCTCAACTTGGCGGGGTTGCGCGTGTATTTCTGATCAGTGTCGGCATTCTTTTTGTGTTGTCGGGCGAACGCTCCCGGCGAATGAGAGGGGTCAGCATTTGGCTGACGGAGACGCGCCTGATCGATAGCCAAGGTCAACTTTTGGCAACTATCGACACTATCACTGGCGTCGATCGCGGGGTCATGGCGATTAAACCGTCGAATGGATTTCTGTTGTATCTCGACCACAAACCCGGACGCGCTTGGGTGCCGGGTCTCTGGTGGCGTTTTGGGCGGTTTGTGGGCGTTGGCGGCTCGACCCAATCTGCAGCCGCCAAATTCATGGCTGAATTGATTGCCATGCGCGTGGCCGCGCGGGATCTTCCAGGCCGCGATTAATTTTTGGGTAAGTGTGGCGCGAAGCGGGGGCTGGTTGCCGTGAAATTACGCATCGTCACTGTACTGCTTAATCCAACTGAAAAGGCTGGCTGGTATTCCGTGTAAGCATCAACCACGAGAAAACGATCGCCGCCCAAGCCTGTCGGTAAATAATCAACGATTTCATCTAGATTGAGGATCGAAATTCGTTCGGCGTTTTTCCCGTTGGTCCCGTAAGACCATTCAACCCGGTAGCGGTTCCGCCTGGCGTGCCAGCGGAGCTGAGCTATCCGCTGCCACGACGTATGGTTTTGCGACGTCATATAGTCGAATACATCCGATAATCCTTCAAGGAAGGCGTTATCAATCGAATCTGTTTGGCGTGACAGCAAATCGCCGATCGTATAAGCTGCTTTGACGTTGCGATTATAAACTTTATAAGCATCGAAGAATACGAAACTGCCGACATAAAACCATAACAATAGGGGCAAAATCAGAACTGTCTCAAAAGACACAGACCCTGACTGATCAGAGCTGATAAAAGTCGACGCATCTTTGCGAAGACGGTAACAAACCGCATGGATCATGGTTCTGCCACATATCCAGACGTCGCGATGATCTGGAAACCGCCAGAAGGATCGCGGGTCAGCCCCAGCCCTGCCCCGCTGACAGGGAACATTGGGTCAACAACATAACAGGCACGTACCAACATTAACTGATTGCGGATACCGTGGACAAAGCTGTGTACCGGCGGTGGACCTGAACTGTCACGGTCAATGCAGGGCGCTTGATGGTTCGGGAGATTAAAATTTGGGATGTCGATTGGCGTCATCTCTACCAAAAGAGTGTTTTCACAATCAGGCAGAACCGTTCCGTACGTGCAAATTTGGTTCTTTAGGTCTGCATGACTTGGGTTCAGGCCCGTAGTCAAACGAACGCCACGCATGGTGATATCCAATGCCCGCTCGAGCATGGCTGAACGGGTTGCGATCATAGCGACCTCAAACAGGGACATAAATACCGTAAGAATCAAAGGAAACATGATTGCGAATTCGACGGTCGCGCTGCCGCTGTCGTCGCGACGAAACCCCTTCAGATAGCCACGTACCAAATACCAGGTCATTGGGTCAACTTCAGCTTGTTTATCGTGGCGGCGATGGCTTCGAATACGTCTGTCAGCTCACTTCCGGCCACTTCAAAATAATGTGAGGCGCTTGACGCACAATTGCGCATCATTTGTTCGCCGTCAGTGCTGGCTTCGAAGGCGATTGTGAAGATCACAATGCCATTTCCGTGCGCGGCGTCGCACACGTCTTGTGTCTGAACGTTCGCGAGGCTCAGCCAGGTGACTTCTTCAGCTGCATTGCTGTAGCGGTTGTATTGCGCGACATTGGAATCACTATAAAAATAATCTGCAATGAACGGTACGGAGAAGGTTGCAAACAGCTCGGTATTGCTCATGCGCTGGGCATTGACTCCGCCTTCGGGGGACGCGCTGTAGCCCGCAAGGTGTGGCATATAGTATTGGTTTGTCTCGGGGATATAAGCAGAATAAATTTTGCTTCCATCGGGCGCTGTATACACCCAAATATCTGAATCGCCTGATTTAAATTCTGATTTCAAATCAGATTGACTCGTATTGCCACCATCCGTCAACAGGATAATGATCTTTAACGTATTGGTGTCAGAATAGTCTGCTGGGCGATCACGAAGTTCGGAATGGATAATCCCGCGATTTTCCAAAGCATTGATCACTGGACGCGCTGCCGGATCGACCAAGGCCGCGCCCCATTTCAAACTTACATCAACTGCAGATAAATCTGCTATGCCCACATTTAGAGCCGCAACTTTTGCTTTGAGATCTGCGCGACTGACCGAATGGGGAATGATTGCATCGTCGTCACTAACGGAGCATTCAGGCTTTATGATAGGGCTATTGTTTTGCTGGGTATGCCTGTCAAAATGCGCCATGCGTGTCAAAACTTGGGTCGTAGATACTGCAGTGGTCTTGTAATCGTCGGTATCGAAAATGGCGCATTGTGAATAATTATGCCCATTCGAAAAGGTGAATTCCTGCCCCAAATCGCTGCCAATATTTACATTCGCGTGATAGGGGATAATTGACAATGATGTGATCCCCGTTGTGCTGGCTGGCACTGGTTCAGTTTCTGGGATGACAGCTTCAATAAACTCATTCGTGGCAGCTTTAAGGGTGTTTAAGCGTGCCCCATTCATCGAAGTGGAGATATCAAAGACCAAGCTGATCTCCGCATTGGGGATCCGCTCTTGGGCGCTGCTGCTGGCTGGGGCTGTAAGCGTATCGATATCAACCATCTTCATAAAAAACGTGGGAATTGTTGCGCTGGCAGTCGCTTGTACGGTCTTATACCCTGTTCCTTGATCGACGATAATATCGTCGGGGTCGATGTAATCGTTTAGGTTTGCCGCAACGAAATATTCCAAAACGACGGCTTTTGGATCTTGGGATTGGTCCATATCAGCGGCAGCCAACACAGCGCGATCCAGGGTGTTTTGTAAAAGCACGCGGGCGCGTTCGTGCCGCATGATGTCAATCGCCATGCCTCCAAACATCAACATCAGTATAAAAATCACCAATGAGAACGGCAAAATAGATCCGTCTTCATCACGCCAAAACTGTTGGGTGACATTCCTGACCAGTCCCAGAGCTCTGGGGCGCGTTGTCATGACTTGTCGCGTCATTGCTGTTTTGACCTCAACATTTTGACCACTGCGCGAGCTGTGAAACCCAAGAAAACGCTTGTTCTTATTGCCCATGCCTGTGGCAAAATTTAGGCGGCACAGCGAAAAATAGGCCATATCAAGCAGACCTAAGAACAATATCGTTGCTGAGCGCCTTATGTTCGCAATATTTTGTCGTAGAAAATCAGCGCATGTTCGTCAGGACCCGGTTAGTGTTGCGTTATTCTCGCGGCGCTCAGACCGTTAGCTTTGGGCGCGAAAGCGGGTTCTAGGAGGAAGAAAAGATGCAAAAAACGGGTGAGCCGGGTTTCCGCGACTCCGTCAATTTGATGTTTAACCGCGCCGTTGGACTGTTGGACTTGCCACCGGGTCTAGAAGAAAAGATCCGCGTTTGTAACGCCACTTACACCGTGCGCTTTGGGGTGCGTCTGCGCGGTGACATCCGCACCTTTACGGGATACCGGTCAGTTCATTCCGAACATATGGAGCCGGTCAAGGGCGGCATCCGCTATGCGCTGTCGGTAAATCAACAAGAAGTCGAAGCGCTGGCCGCGCTGATGACGTTCAAATGCGCGCTGGTTGAGACGCCTTTTGGCGGATCCAAAGGAGGGCTTTGTATTGATCCGCGTGAATGGGACGAGCACGAACTCGAACAGATCACACGACGGTTCGCCTATGAGCTGGTCAAGCGCGATTTAATCAGTCCAAGTCAAAACGTTCCCGCCCCGGACATGGGCACGGGCGAACGCGAGATGTCATGGATCGCCGATACCTATCAGCGCATGCACACCACTGACATCAATGGCAAAGCCTGCGTCACCGGCAAGCCTGTGTCCAATGGTGGCATTCAGGGTCGAATTGAGGCCACGGGGCGCGGTGTCCAATATGCCTTGCGGGAACATTTTCGCTATCCCGAGGACGTGGCTCGCAGTGGGTTGTCGGGCACACTCGATGGAAAACGGATCGTGGTCCAGGGCCTTGGCAATGTGGGATATCATGCAACCAAGTTTCTGAGCGAGGAGGACGGCTGTAAAGTTATTGCTGTTGCTGAACGGGACGGCGGCATTCAAAACGACGCCGGGATCGATGTGGAGGATCTGCGTCAGTGGATTGTGAAACATGGCGGCTTGAAGGGCTATCCGCATGGCACCTATGTCGAAGACAGCCTGCGCCTGATCGAGCTCGATTGTGACATCCTTTTGCCCGCCGCCGTCGAAGGGGTGGTCAATGCCGAAAACGCAGCGCGGGTCAAAGCGCCCCTGATCATCGAGGCGGCCAATGGTCCGGTCACGGCCAAGGCGGATGAAATTTTACGGATGAAAGGGACTGTCATTATTCCTGATATGTATGCGAATGCGGGCGGTGTGACTGTCAGTTACTTCGAATGGGTCAAGAACCTAAGTCATATTCGCTTTGGCCGCATGCAGCGCCGACAAGAGGAATCGCGCCACCAATTGATCGTGGACGAGCTGGAGCGTTTGAGCGCCGATAGCGGCATCGGATGGCAGCTAAGCCCCGGTTTCAAGCAAAAATATCTACGCGGTGCAGGCGAGCTGGAGCTGGTCCGATCAGGGCTCGACGACACCATGCGTTCGGCCTACCAGTCTATGCGCAGGGTCTGGCATGAACGTGAGGATGTCAAAGACCTGCGCGTCGCGGCGTATCTGGTTGCCATCGACCGTGTGGCCAGAAGTTACAGCACAAAAGGGCTCTAGGGCCCTGCAGGAGAAGTTTTTTTTAAATGTTCACCGTCCAATGCAGACTACAGGTTGCGCCATGCGAATTCGGATGGCGCGGTTTGTACGTGACACTGCCCTTGGGGATACCAGACAGCCGAGGATGGGCCCTTGTTTGCGATCCGCGATTTAGCTGTTTTGGTTGGTGAACTGCCAGGTCGGCGCGAAAAACGTCTTGCAGCGACGCGCGCATCTTGGTCAAGTATCAAGGCGGCTTAGGAGGGTTGCGTGCGCTTTTCTGCTTTGCGAATTTTGAAAGAGGGCCTGACGGGCAATAAAGGGTGGGGACCGATCTGGCGCACCCCTGAGCCCAAGCCCGCCTATGATGCAATTGTTATTGGCGGCGGTGGGCATGGTCTGGCGACGGCCTATTACCTCGCCAAAAACCATGGGCTGACGAATATTGCGGTGCTCGAAAAGGGGCACCTCGGAAGCGGAAATATCGGTCGCAATACGACCATTGTGCGGGCCAATTATATGATGCCTGGCAATTCGGAGTTTTATTCTCACAGTCTAAAGTTATGGGAGGGCATGGAGACAGATCTGAATTTTAACGCGATGCATTCAGCACGCGGGATTATCAATCTGTTCCATTCCGATGGCCAGCGCGATGCATTTGTGCGTCGGGGCAATACGATGATCAGCCAGGGTGACGATGCGGAACTTCTTAGCACCGCCCAATTGCGCAAGATGTTGCCTTATCTTGACTTTGATCAGACACGATTTCCGATTTATGGCGGTTTGCTGCACCGTCGTGGTGGCTCTGCGCGCCATGATGCAGTTGCTTGGGGCTATGCCCGGGCTGCAGACCAGCTTGGGGTTGATCTAATCCAGAATTGTGAGGTCACTGGCTTTGTTGTTGAAAACGGGGTGTGTATGGGCGTGCAAACCACCCGCGGTCCGATCAGGGCACCCAAGGTGGGTATGGTCGTGGCGGGTCGATCCAGTCAGGTTGCCGCAATGGCCGGGTTCCGATTGCCGATTGAAAGCCATATTTTGCAGGCATTCGTGTCCGAAGGGCTGAAACCTTGCATTGACAATGTGATTACGTACGGGATGGGACATTTTTATATCAGCCAATCAGACAAGGGCGGTTTGGTCTTTGGCGGCGATCTCGATTTTTATGCGTCTTACGCTCAGCGCGGCAATTTGCCGATGCTTGAGCATGTGATGGAAGCGGGCATGGCCTTGATGCCGATGATCGGCAAAGCCAAACTTTTGCGCAGTTGGGGCGGTATAATGGACATGACGCCGGACGGGTCTCCGATTATCGACAAATCGCCAATTGAGGGGCTCTATATTGATGCGGGCTGGTGCTATGGGGGCTTTAAAGCTGTGCCAGCCAGCGGTTGGTGTATGGCCCATTTGATGGCGACAGATCAGCCTCATGATGTGGCCAAACGTTTCCGGCTCGATCGCTTCCGGGAGGGCCAGCTGTTAGATGAAGAAGCCACTGGCAGCCAACATAACCTGCACTGAGATATGACATGATCCCTTTGACCTTGCCCTATTTGTGGAAGCCTGCCCAATGCGCCTGAGATGCCCGCTTTGTGGAGACCGCGACCTGCGCGAGTTTTCTTATACTGGATCAGCCGATTATCTGAACCGACCGGATCACGAAGATGATGTTGCATCCCTTGATGCCCATTTGCATTTGCGTGACAATCCAGCAGGTGAAACCCGGGATCTGTGGTATCACACCGTGTGCGGCGCATGGATCTTGTGTGAACGCAATACTGTGACCCATGCGGTTCATACGACAACCCTTGCCCTAGAGGACGGGCGGTGAGACTGCCTCAAGGAGGATTGATCGACCGGTCCAAGTCGTTGCGGTTTCGGTTCGATGACCGGTGGATGGCCGGATACCAGGGCGACACGCTTGCCTCGGCCTTGATTGCAAACGGGGTCAAGCTGGTTGGGCGGTCGTTCAAATATCATCGTCCGCGCGGTATTCTGACTGCGGGTTCCGAGGAGCCGAACGCGCTGGTGCAAATCGGCCAAGGGGCCGCGATGCAGCCAAACCTGCGGGCCACGACTGCCGAGCTGTATGACGGCATGTACGCAACCAGCCAAAACCGCTGGCCGAGCCTGAAATGGGACCTGTTAGAGATCAATGATCTGCTGTCACCATTTTTGGGAGCCGGTTTTTATTACAAGACGTTCATGTGGCCCAGCAGCTTTTGGGAAAAAGTGTATGAGCCATTCATACGCCGCGCTGCCGGGCTTGGGGCGCTTCCTGGCACGCCAGAGGACCGCCGTTTTGAAAAGGCTTTTGCCCATTGTGATTTGCTGGTGATTGGCGCAGGTCCGACCGGTTTGATCGCGGCACTGACAGCGGCGCGTGCTGGCGCTGACGTGATCTTGTGCGATGAAAACGACCGCATGGGAGGACGTCTTTTGTCCGAGACGACGCGTCTCGAGGGTCAGCCTGGCGTCGATTGGGTGTCGGATGTTCTGGCCGAACTGCGCGCGATGGACAATGTACGGCTTATGACGCGCACCAGCGTGACAGGAGCCTATGATGGCGGCACTTATGGGGCATTGGAACGGGTTAGTGCGCATCTGGCCGATCCAGCACCGGACCTTCCTGTTGAATGTTTCTGGCGGATCGTTGCCCGGCGCTCGATCTTAGCCGCCGGGGCGTTGGAGCGGCCGATCGCGTTTGCAAATAATGATCGCCCTGGGATCATGTTGGCCTCCGGCGTGCGATCCTATGTGAATCGATACGGTGTAACTCCGGGCCAGCGCGTTGCTATTTTCGGCAATAATGACAGCGCGCATCAAACTGCACGGGATCTGGTCTCGGCCGGGGTTGACGTTGTAGCGCTGATCGATAGCCGCGAGGAGGCGGCGCCGCAGATCGATGTGCCCACTTATACGGGGGCAACTGTGACGCAAACCGCTGGTCGGCTGGGTCTGGCTGGGCTGACGGTCAATTGCAACGGGGCTCGCCAGATCATCAAAGCAGATTGTCTGGCCGTCTCGGGCGGTTGGAACCCCAGCGTTCATCTTGCGTGTCATATGAACGGGCGGCCCGAATGGCGCGAGGACATCGCCAGTTTTGTGCCGCGCACTGATATGGTGCCGGGGATGATCGCTGCAGGTGCGTGTGCGGGTATTTTTACCACGACGTCGTGTCTGGTGGATGGGGTGCGCGCGGCCAGCCAAGCACTGGGCGCGCTGCGGGCGAAAGCGCCTGATATGAAGTTGCCGCAAGCCGACGACTCGCCGTATGCACAGTATCCCCTTTGGGAAGTCCAAGGCAAAGGCCGCGCGTGGCTTGATTTCCAAAATGATGTGACCACCAAGGATGTGCGTCAGGCCGCGCGCGAAAACATGGTCAGCGTCGAGCATATGAAGCGCTACACCACCCAAGGGATGGCGACCGATCAGGGCAAGAATTCCAGCGTCGGGGCATTGGCAGTGCTTGCGGATGCAACCGGACGCGGGATACCTGAAACAGGGACAACGACGTTCCGGCCGCCATTTGTGCCCGTGGCGATTGCCGCAATAGGGGCCGGCGCGCGGGCCAAGGGCTTCGCACCGGAACGGTTTACAACCAGCCACGCCGCAAGCGCCGAAATGGGAGCGCCATTCATTGAAGCAGGCTTGTGGTACCGTCCGAGCTATTTCCCGATCTCCGGCGAGACAGAATGGCGGCAAAGCTGCGACCGAGAGGTCGGATATGTGCGCAATGCGGTTGGGGTGTGCGATGTATCGACCTTGGGTAAAATTGATATTCAAGGGCCCGATGCGGGACAATTTCTCGATCTGGTTTACGCCAATACCTTCTCGACACTGAAGCCCGGCAAGGTGCGCTATGGCCTTATGCTGCGAGAAGACGGTTTGATCATGGATGATGGCACCACGGCGTGTCTGGCACCGAGCCACTATGTCATGACCACGACCACAGCGGCCGCGGGCGCTGTGATGAAACATCTCGATTATGTCCAGCAATTGCATGCCCGCGATATGGCCGTGCGGTTTGTTTCTGTGACCGAACAATGGGCACAGTTTGCCGTGGCTGGCCCGCAATCGCGGCCGATGCTTGAGCAAGTGCTCGATGGACCGCTGGACTGGGCGGCATTCCCGTTCATGGGTTGCGGCATGGTTTCGGTTGGCGGGATCGCGGCACGGTTATTCCGCATCAGTTTTTCTGGCGAACATGCCTACGAGCTGGCTGTGCCGGCCCGTTATGGCGATGCGTTGTTCCGCACTCTTGTCCATCACGCCGAAGCCTTTGGGGGCGGCGCTTACGGGATGGAGGCCTTGAATGTCTTGCGCATCGAAAAGGGCTTTATCACCCATGCTGAGATTGACGGTCGCGTCAGTGCCGATGACATCGGCATGGGTGGCATGGTGTCTGCCAAAAAAGATTGTATCGGCAAGCTGGCCAGCAGGCGGCCAGGGCTCTGGGGGCCAGATCGTGCCCAGATGGTGGGCGTTAAACCGGTCGGCGAGGTGACACAATTGACAGCGGGCGCGCATTTATACGCGCTGGGCGCCAAGACAACGCGCGAGAACGGTCAGGGATATGTCACATCGGTTGGATTTTCGCCGCTGTTTGGGTGTCCGCTGGGGATCGCTTTTTTGCGCAATGGCAGGGCGCGCCATGGCGAGGTGGTCGAAATGGTCGACAGCCTGCGTGAGATCCGCGCGCGGGTCGAAATCTGCGATCCGGTTTTCTTTGACCCAGACGGAGGACGCGTGCGTGGTTGATTTGACAGATCTTTCGGCAGCCTCGACATTTGCAGGGTTTGAAGTTGAACAGATGCGCCTTACGGAGGCGCCGACCCGCGTAATCTGGTCCATCGCACCGTTTCCGGGTCGCGAGGCCGCGCTCGAGGATCTTTTGGATGCTGGTTTTCCGGCGCCCAACCGCTGTGTCGGCAAAGAGGGCGCCCGGCTGATTTGGTCGGGCCGTGCACAAGCCTTGTGGCTTGGCGCAACCGCCCCGGCGCAGGGCCTGGCACAGCAAGCGGCCTTGGTGGATCAAAGCGACGCTTGGTGTGTGTTACGCCTTGAAGGCGACAGGGTCGAAGATGTTTTGGCGCGTTTATGTCCTCTTGATCTGGCTCCAGCGTTGTTCAAACCCGGCCACACAGCGCGGTCTCTGGTTGGGCATATGAGCGCACAAATCACGCGATTGCGCACCGGATTTGAGGTGATGGTCTATCGGTCAATGGCTCAGACGGCGGTGCATGAAGTGATCCAAGCCATGCGCTCGGTGGCGGCCCGCCGGGCTCTGAGCATGTCCGGGGCATCCGTGGTGCCTTAGCGCGCTGTGATCTGCGGTTTCGTAGATTGGCGTATCCACGCGCCTTGCAGCGGGTAGAGACGGATTTGACTGGCGGCTTAATGGCCCAACGAAAAACTGGGACTCGTCTTTTCTGACACAAGCGCCGATATTACGCCCATGAGCCTGCCACCCGGATTCTTAGACGAATTGAAATCCCGACTGACCATGTCACAAGTTGTCGGGCGTAAGGTAACGTGGGACGTAAAAAAATCGCAGCCCGGCAAAGGCGATTTCTGGGCCCCATGCCCCTTTCATCACGAAAAAACATCAAGCTTTCATGTTGTTGATCCGAAGGGTTTCTATAAATGCTTTGGGTGTCAGGCCTCAGGCGATGCGATCAAATTCGTGCAAGAAACTGAGAATGTCAGCTTTATCGAAGCTGTCGAGGTCTTGGCCGCCGAAGCAGGCATGCAGATGCCCGCGCGCGATCCAAAGGCACAAGAGAAGTCTGATCGCTATCAACTGCTCGCCGATGTCATGGAGCAGGCTGTCAAATACTACCGCCTGGCATTGAAGACCGCCACTGCCGGTACCGCGCAGCGATATTTGCAGCAACGCGGTTTGGGTCAGCAAACCCTGGATCGGTTCGAAATCGGCTTTGCGCCCGAAGGTTGGCAAAACTTGTGGGCGCATCTGACTGGTAAGGGCATTGCGCCGGATTTGATTCTCGACGCGGGATTGGTCAAGCCCAGCGATCGCGGCGGCGACCCGTATGATGCGTTTCGCGATCGCATTATGTTTCCCATCCGAGACGGACGCGGGCGGTGCATCGCCTTTGGGGGGCGGGCTATGAAAGAAGGAGCGACGGCGAAATACCTCAATTCGTCAGAAACACCGTTGTTCGACAAGGGTGCCGCGCTTTATAACATCGCCTCTGCGCGTGCGGCGGCCGGAACGGGCCAGCCGCTGATCGTGGCTGAGGGCTATATGGACGTCATCGCACTGGTCGATGCTGGTTTCGAGGCTGCGGTCGCCCCGTTGGGCACCGCGATCACGGACCGACAGTTGCAGATGTTGTGGCGAATGGCAGACGAGCCTGTGCTGGCGCTTGATGGCGACCGCGCCGGGATCAAAGCGGCCGAGCGGGTGATTGATCTGGCGTTTCCGCTGCTGACCACTGGAAAATCTTTGCGGTTTGCGTTGATGCCCGAAGGCAAGGACCCCGATGATTTGTTGCGTGAAACTGGACGCGAGGCCGTACAGGCTGTTCTGGATGCCGCAAAACCGATGGTATCATTGTTGTGGCATCGCGAAACCCACGGGCGGAATTTCGACAGCCCGGAACGGCGCGCAATGTTGGACAAATCCCTGCGCGCAGCGCTGCGCTTGATCCGGGACCCAACTCTTCGCAGCCATTATGGCGCCGAGGTCAAGCGCCGACGCGACGCCTTGTTTGGGTATGACACCTCCGCGCAGGCACGCAGTTTTCAACCGGGTGGTGCGTTTCAAAATCGAAACAGCTTTCAAGATGGAGGGCGCCGCAAGAGCAAATGGGGTCAGATGACCGATCCTTTGCCAAGCGCCAGCCTGCGCGCCAGCCTAGCCCAAGACGAATCCTTGCCTCTGCATGGGGCGGTCATCCTGGCTGTCCTTGGCACGCGTACCGATCTGATTCCCGATTATGTGGACCTTTTGGAACGTCTGGAGCTGCGCCATGCCGGGCTGAACCGAGTGCGGGAGGCGTTGCTGAGCATGCCAGAACAGGCCGATGCGAGCGTTGCGCATGATCATCTTTCTGCGTGCGGTGCCAATGAGCCCCTTGAAGCGCTGCTTGCCAATCGCCAAGTGCAGAATTCGGCATGTTTTATGTTCCCCAAGAATCCGGCCTATGCCCGAATGACGATTGATCGGGCCGTCGCGGATCTGGATGCGGAACACGGGCTTGCCGCAGAGATCGAAGATGCCGTCCGCGATATCGACCACCGCGACGATGAAGGGCTGACATGGCGGCTTGCGCAGGCCGCGCGCGTGCGAAGCACGACTAGACAAATGATTGGCGAGGGCACGACAGACTATGAAACCGCACCAAACGGAGTGGAGCTGGATAGAAATGAGCTTGCCCGTGCGCGGGCGCAGCGCACGGAGATAACTCAAAAACACAGGGGGGATGACCCCTCTGGTTAAACTGGATAAAACGCTGCAAGTTTAGGATACGAATCAGTGATTCGGTTCAAGATCGAATCACAGTATGGATATGCCGGAGCAACTTGATCAGACTGAGCGAGGTATGTTGGGCAAGCGATAACCCAACTGTACGAAACTGCTCTCGACCGAAGGAACAGACATGGCCGCCAAAGACACAAATGACGATGCCAAAACCGACGAAGCTGACGGTGGACACTCCCTCGACATGAGCCAGGCGGCGGTCAAAAAGATGATCGCCGATGCTCGGACACGTGGCTATATTACATACGATCAACTTAATAAAGTTCTGCCGCCTGACCAGGTCAGTTCCGAGCAAATCGAAGATGTGATGTCGATGCTCTCTGAAATGGGCATTAATATCGTGGAAAACGAAGACGCTGAAGACGCTGACGACGAGGCTTCTTCAGGCACCACGGATCTGGTAGAAGTTGCGGGCACCCGTGATGTGGCCGTGGCGACGACCACAACCGAAAAACTGGATCGTACAGATGACCCGGTGCGAATGTATCTGCGTGAAATGGGCTCGGTTGAGCTGCTGTCGCGCGAAGGTGAAATTGCCATTGCCAAACGCATAGAGGCGGGCCGCAACACGATGATTGCGGGGCTGTGCGAAAGCCCCCTGACATTCCAGGCGATCACGATTTGGCGCGACGAACTTTTGTCGGAAGAAATCTTGCTGCGCGATGTGATTGATTTGGAAGCGACCATGGGCAATGCCATGGGCGAGGATGATGACGAACCCGTCGTGGCAGGGCTTGATGTGGCAGCGGCGAATTCGCCCCAAGCGCCAAAAGCCGAGATCTCCGCCGAGCCCGAACTGGACGCTGATGGCAATCCGATTGCCAAGGTCGACGAGGATGATGATGAAGACGAGCAGGCCAACATGTCGCTCGCTGCAATGGAGGCAGCGCTCAAGCCCCAAGTGCTCGAAACGCTTGATCTGATTGCCCGCGATTACGCGATGCTGGCGGATATGCAAGACCTGCGGATCAGCGCGACGCTGAATGAGGATGACAGCTTCTCGAAGAAGGAAGAAGACGCCTACCAAAAACTGCGGTCGGAAATCGTTCTGCTGGTCAATGGGCTGCACCTACATAACAACCGGATCGAGGCGCTGATCGATCAGCTTTACGGGATTAACCGTAAGATCATGTCACTTGACAGTTCGATGGTGAAGCTGGCGGATCAGGCGCGGATCAATCGGCGCGAATTTATCGAAAACTACCGTGGTTTCGAGCTTGATCCCACCTGGTTGGAGCGGATGTCCGAAAAACCCGGTCGGGGATGGCGGGCGCTGATCGAGCGCAGCCAAGCCAAAGTTGAAGAGCTGCGCGCAGATATGGCCCAGGTCGGTCAATATGTGGGCGTCGACATCCCTGAATTTCGCCGGATCGTGAACCAGGTGCAAAAGGGCGAAAAAGAAGCGCGTCAGGCCAAGAAAGAGATGGTCGAAGCAAATCTCCGCTTGGTGATCTCAATCGCCAAGAAATATACCAATCGTGGCCTTCAATTTCTGGATCTTATCCAAGAGGGCAATATTGGCCTCATGAAGGCGGTTGATAAGTTTGAATACCGGCGTGGCTATAAATTCAGCACCTACGCGACATGGTGGATCCGTCAGGCAATCACCCGCTCGATTGCAGATCAGGCCCGCACCATCCGCATACCTGTTCACATGATCGAAACGATCAACAAGCTGGTGCGCACGGGGCGTCAGATGCTGCACGAAATTGGTCGCGAACCAACACCGGAAGAATTGGCCGAAAAGCTGCAAATGCCACTGGAAAAAGTGCGTAAGGTGATGAAAATCGCCAAAGAGCCAATTTCGCTTGAAACCCCGATCGGCGATGAGGAAGACAGCCAGCTCGGTGATTTTATCGAAGACAAGAATGCAGTTTTGCCGCTTGATTCTGCGATCCAAGAGAACTTGAAAGAAACCACGACCCGCGTTTTGTCGTCCCTGACCCCACGTGAAGAACGCGTGCTGCGCATGCGCTTTGGGATCGGTATGAACACCGACCACACGCTTGAAGAGGTCGGACAACAGTTCAGTGTGACCCGCGAACGTATCCGCCAGATCGAAGCAAAGGCACTGCGCAAGCTCAAACACCCATCGCGAAGCCGCAAGCTGCGCTCGTTCTTGGATCAATAAACTGCCAGTTTTGCGTCCGGCCCGAATTTGAACAGCGCGCAAGGGCTTGCAAGTGACTTTCACGGCCCGCCGATCCTGACCCGACACCAAGCCGGAATGAGCGGTGCGGCAACGCCTGTTTGGGATCCAAAACGAATGGCCGGCATTGTCGCAGTCTGCTGGCTCAGATGTTGCGTTCGTCTTGGCGGACGCAAAGGCAGATGATGCAAGGTCGTATTGGCGGCGGGTGCGAACTATGTGGATAATCCCGCATGTCCTTTGGCTGGCCGTTTTGAGTTGATGCGGAGCCACGTTGTGGACGCATTTTTCTTTTGTTTTTTAAGGACCGAGACATTCGAAGACCTCTGCGCGGGGGCGTGATTTTGAGCTGAAGATTTGATTTGCGCATCGCGCAAAAACAGGTCCATGACCCCGTCTTTGAGATTCCGCTGAAACCCTGCAAGCCATAGACAGTTCGGGAAATTCCGTCGCTATGAAGAGGTCTTTATTTAGAATTCGCTCACGCCAATGCGTATGTAAACCCCAACCAATTCAGGGCAGTTGCCAGCGCCCAGAATGGCGTGAACACCAACCCGACGTGCTTGCCATTGGGCGAAACTTTGGGGTGGGTTCCGAAGACTGGAAGCCCGGCTTGATTTGCGTTCACCAACATCATGAGCAAGGCAATTGCGCCGAACACGACGTGGAGCGCATCTCGGTCCGCAAGACCGACGGTTAGCCCATACAAAGCTCCAGATGCAACTGCGGCAAAACAAAGTGCACCTTGTCGTTGTTCAAGCATCAGCAGGAAAATATAGTCTTCGGCTGCCCGTTTTTTCTCTTCGGGAGCCGCGTCAATCGCGGCATTTAACATGGCCATCTGACCGTCAAGTTGGAGCGATTTTGACCGGTTGGGCAGCATCGGTGCGAAAAAGGGTAAGACCCAGTTTACGACCCAACGGGCTTGGGTGGGGTAAAGGACCTCAATACCATGCACGAGTACTGGAACGATCATCAGAATGAGAGCGAAGCTAGAAATCGTCAGTTCGGTCATGTGGCATCTCGCTTGCTATTGGTTACCAAGCGGTAGTAAAATTCTCTGATCGTTGAGTCAATGATTAAAAACCGATCGGTAACTAAATGAGCGAAAATCATCAAAGAGTGCCACGCGGGCGACCGAAGACCTTTGATCGCGACCTGGTCGTGGCTGTGGCGATGCGGGCCTACTGGGAGGATGGGCAATCAGCGGTTTCGTTGAACGAAGTGTGTCGGCGCGCCAAAGTATCTAAGCCGACGCTTTACAAAGAGTTTGGCAGCGAAGACGGGCTCAAGAAAACAGTCTTGGCCGAGTACCACAAGATGACGCTGGCACCGTTGTACGAACTTCTTCAACAGGACCTACCCTTCGGCGAAGCGGTAGACATGCTGACAGACTACATATTGCGCGACCACGCAGAGCACGGAATGCCGAATGGTTGTCTGTTTGTCGGCATGTGCCAATGTAGAGACCAGCTTGGAGAATTGGCTGGTGGTCAGGTTGATGAATTCAAGGCGCTTTCCCTGACTGTCTTTGAAACATGGATTGAGAACGCCAAATCGAATAAGCAACTACCGAACACCGTGCCGTCCAAGACCGCCGCAATTTACATTGACGCCCAGATTGCCTGCATCATGAACTTACAAAGACAAGGGGCCTCGATGGCAGACATTGGCGCAGTATTTCGGCTCGCAGTGTCAGTTTTTGAGCACTGAGGCTTATGGTGGCAGATATGCTTTGGGTTCCGTTGATCCCACGAACCTCAGCAAATCTCGTCGGGTGCTAACGATCATGTTGGCTCACGAATGGCGTTCTGACCCCGTGGAATGGGCTTCCTTCGGCCCCATCGCGGCATCTTGTACACCATCCCGCTTGCGCCACTTTACGACGGTCTTGACGTCGATGCCCAGTTCCCGGCTCAGCGCCGCGTTCGAAGTTTTCGATCGCTGTATGAAAGCTCGGACGGCGTGCGTGGCCGTGGCGCTCCCGTGAAGAATTTGTCCCATAGTGCGTCCTTTTGATGGCCGCGGATCTGTAGACCACTGCTCAATGGGACTGAACCGCTAGTATACATGTTCTCTGGTAACATTACTCCCGAGGCGTGATAAAACCTATGCCTGCCATTGGGATGAGGGGGCGTTTCCAACTCTGGATTTATACCTTACACCGATCCAACGTGGCGCACGCAATTTGGTCTGCTCCCAAGGGCTCTTCCCGCTGAGCTGGCAACGATTCGACGGCACAGGGAGAGGTGCTGAAAATGGGCGAGAAACTGATGAAATAATCCCTACAAATTTACGGCTTCTGCTTGTGCTCGAAGAAATCGCGAAGGCAGGCGTGCCTGTTACGCCCACCGACGTCAACAAGTCTCTCAGACTTCCTAAGCCGACCATTCACCGTCTGTTTTCGGCGCTTGAAGCCGAAGGTTTCATCCAGCGCGAGATTGATGGTCGGGCCTATGCTGTGGGTCGCCGCACCCGTGCGCTATCTTCGGGGATCCTGTCGAGCTTGCGTATCCGCACGGCCCGCTTGGCAATCTTGTCGCAATTGGCGGGCCAGATTGGCGAGACCTGCAATATTGCCCTGCCCGATCGCGACGGGATGGTGTATCTGGATCGCCATGAAACCAAGTGGCCCTTGCGCATCCAATTGCCCATTGGGACCCAAGTGCCGTTTCATTGCACTGCGTCGGGCAAATTGTATCTCAGTTCTCTGAGGCGCCAACA
>JBELMC010000022.1:8361-34391 GCA_042096155.1 Dinoroseobacter sp. | reverse complement strand
TTCATCTTCGAGAAAATTCTACTTCAGCACACCCCTAAATTTCGGGGGGATTACCATGGGCTACAGCCGGGACACGTTCTACCGTCACAAAGCAGCGGTCGAGGACGGTGGCGTCGAAGCCCTGTTCGAACGCACCCGGCGCAAACCTAATCTGGCCAATCGCGTTGATCAGCCGAGAGAGGATGCGGTGATCAAGTCCGCCACCGATTTCCCGGCCTATGACCAGGCCTGCACCTCCAACGAGTTGCGCAAGCGGGGCCTCTTCATCTCGCCATCCGGCGTCCGATCGATCTCGCCGCGGCACGATTGGCCAACTTCAAATCTCGTCTGAAAGCGCTAGAGGGCATAGTAGCCGAAGAGAACGGCATATCCTGACAGAGGCGCAGGTTCAGGCCCTTTGAAAAGAAGAAACTGGACGATGAGGCCTGCGGTGAGATCGAGACTGCTCACCCAGGCTATCTGGGCTCACAGGACACCTTCTATGTCGGCACGCTCAAGGGCGTCGGGCGGGTCTATAGGCAGACTTATGTGGACACATACTGCAAGGTGGCGCATGCCAAGCTTTACACTACCAAAACGCCCATCACTGCCGCTAATCTGCTCAATGACCGGGTGCTGCGGATCATGACTGACAGCGGCACAGAATATTGCGGCCAAGCCGACAAGCAGGACTTTCAGCTCTTCCTGGCGATCAATGACATTGACCACACCAAAACCAAGGTGAGATCACCGCAGACAAATGGGATCTGTGAGCGGTTCCATAAGACGGTGCTTTGGGAATTCTACCAAGTCGCATTCCGCAAGAAGCTCTGCGACAGCATCAACGCGCTGCAAGCCGATATGAATGACTGGATACCGCCAGATCAAGGCTCTGTTGAACCGACAGCTACGTGCCGAAGGCGTCGCCGAGGTCAATCACAAGCGGGTCTATAGGATCATGGAGCGCAATAACTTGCTTCTCCAGCCAGCCGACTTTGACAGGCCTGAGCGAAACCACGACGGCAAAGTCATTATGATGCGCTCAAACCAGCGTTGGTGTTCTGATGGGCTGGAGTTCGCTTGCTCGAACGGCGAGATCATCTCGTGGCGGGCTGTGGCCAACGCCGGGATCGGCGGATCCGATGTGCGTGACATGCTGCTGGAAGCTGTGCAGAGCAGGTTCGGCAAACACCGCGCCTCGCAACAGGTCGAGGTTCTCTCTGACAACGTCAGCGCCTACACCGCGAAGGACACACGCATCTTCGCGCAACAATTGCGCCTGGAATCCTGCTTCACGCTGGTCAAAAGCCCACAATCCAACGGCATGTCAGAGGCATTTGTGCAGACTCTGAAGCGCGACGACGGCCGCGTAAACCCACGGGCCCAACGCCGAAATCGTGCTGTCATTGATAGGAGACTGGATCACTTGTAGGATGATCTACTCACATCACATCGCGAAAACATGTCGCCAAAATAGCTTCAAGTCCGTCAACATCTGCTTGCTCGAACGCGTCTGCCTGATCACTGTCCAGATCAAAAACCCCCAATAGCCGACCTGCGGCGTTCCAGACCGGCAAGACCAGCTCAGACCGAGTCGAGGATGTGCAAGCGATATGCCCCGGAAAAGCCTCGACATCTGGCACCAGCTGAACGCTGCCGGCGCGCGCGCAGGCTCCACAAACGCCGTGATCAAATGGAATCACCAGACAGCCATGCCCACCCTGATATGGTCCGATCTTCAGCAGATCCGGAGCGACCACCCGGTAGAACCCGGCCCAATCGAAGCGCATATCAGAATGGAAAACTTCGCAAGCGAGCGTCGCCATAACCGCGATTTCATCGGTTTCGCCTTCGGTTAAAGCCCCACAAACCTTTGTTAAATCAATATAATTCACAGATGGCATATGCACTCCATAGTTTGATGAGCATAAATTAGGGACGGTTGCCCAGATTCGCCGTGCACCGAAACCGATTGGTAAGGAATTGCAGTTAAGCAGAAGCAATACGAGATGAAAGGCATTTTGATGCAGCTTGATCATACAGTCCATGGCGACACTTTGATCGTCCATGTGGCCGAAGACCGAATTGACGCGTCTACAGCCATCCAGTTTAAAGATGGAATGCAAGCCGCTGCTGCCACAGCGAAAGACCGCATTGTCCTGGACCTATCGCAGGTCTCTTTTCTGGACAGTTCTGGGCTTGGGGCAGTCGTTGCTGTGATGAAATTCTGTGCACCCGAAATCAAAGTCGAACTCGCTGGACTGACACCGATTGTCGCCAAGGTCTTCCGACTCACCCGAATGGACGAAGTATTTCGCATTTATGGGACCGCTGATGATGCGCTGGGTATCACCTCGGACACCTAATGATGATGCAAAGCCGGCCCTTGGGAGCGCCCCTACCCGACGACACGTGGGCACAAATACTTGAATTGAAAATTGACGGCACTGACAAAGCTGTCCGACAGGCGCTTCAACATTTGCTTGTAAACTTCACCAAGGCGCGGCTGTCTCAAGATGATATTGAACATGCCCAGATTGTTCTCGGCGAAGCGCTCAACAACATAGTTGAACATGCATTTGTCAATCGCAACGACGGACAGATTGGCCTAAATTCGTTTCGGTCCAAAAAAACGCTGAAGGTTATCATCATGGATGATGGCGCCGAGATGCCCAACGGGATACCTCCGTATGATCCTCAACCGGAAATTAAAGTCGACCTCGATCAACTGCCCGAAGGCGGGTTTGGGTGGCATATGATTCGCACTTTGACGGACCGCTTTGAATACAAACGTGATGCCAACCGCAATATTTTGACCGTACACATTCCGATCTCACCGACAAGCCTTGTACCCCATTCCTGAGAAGTTAATACTTAGTTGGTCGTAGGATCGCATTGCATCCCAGCGCACACCTTTTAAGCTGTAAACTGCGCACAAGCAGGAGCAGCCATGCGAGATTTTCAACGACCCGGACGATCAGCCGTCTACGCACAAAACGGAATGTGTGCCACATCCCACCCTCTGGCTGCAAAAGTTGCAATTGAGATGCTCGAAACGGGGGGTAATGCGATGGATGCCGCCCTCGCAGCAGCCGTATTGCTTGGGATATGCGAGCCGCAAATGACCGGAATTGGAGGCGATTGTTTTGTCCTCGTAAAACCGGCGGGCAGTGAAGATATCCACGCTCTGAACGGATCTGGACGTGCCCCCGCCGGTTTGGATGCAGCGCATCTGCGTGAAAAAGGCCTGAAGAGCATTGGTCTCGAGAGCGCTGAGTCGATCACACTTCCCGGCGCAATAGACGCGTTTTGCTCGCTTTCAGCCAAATACGGACGCAAGGGAATTGATGCAAGCCTCGCCCCTACGATCCAGTATGCCCAAGCAGGTGTTCCCGTCGCGCCACGCACAGCGTTTGATTGGGCCGACGCGGCGCATCGGCTTAGCGGGTCCGCCCGTGACAAATATTTATGGCAAGGCAAAGCGCCCAAGCCGGGACAGCTGTTCCGCTCTCCTGAGCAGGCGCAAGTTCTCAAGCGCATCGCCCAGCAAGGCCGCGATGGGTTCTATGCCGGCGAGGTCGCCGAAGACATGCTTGCAACGCTGGAAAAAATTGGCGGCACACACAAACAAGGCGATTTCGATGCCACCAAATCAACCGTCACCACCCCACTTTCGGACAGTTACAAAGGGATGGAACTGGTAGAGCATCCCCCGAACGGACAGGGAGTCACGGCCTTTTTGATTAACAATATTTTGGCTGAATTCGACATTGCTTCGCTTGATCCGTTTGGCGCCGAACGGACCCATATCGAAGCGGAAGCTGTGAAACTGGCTTATAATGCACGCAACCGGTTTCTCGCTGATGCCGATCACATGACGCGATTGGACCACATGATGTCCAAAGAAACCGCCAGAAAACTTGCGGTATTGATTGATCCCAAACGCGTTGGTCCAACGCCCAACCCGCTGACAGAGGCGGTTCACAAAGACACAGTCTATGTGACGGTGGTTGATAAAGATCGCATGGCGGTTTCGCTCATTTACTCGATTTTTAATAGTTTTGGTGCTGGCGTTGCCTCAGAAAAATTCGGAATTTTGTTCCAAAACCGTGGCGCGGGGTTCACGCTGCAGGACGGTCATGCAAACGAAGCAAAAGGCGGTAAGCGCCCCATGCACACGATTATTCCAGCGATGCTGAAGCAAAATGGCAAAGTGGTCATGCCTTTTGGTGTAATGGGTGGCCAATATCAGCCCAATGGGCACGCGAGATTGCTGTCGAACTTGTTTGACTTTGAGATGGACCTTCAGTCAGCACTCGACGCGCCGCGCAGCTTTGCGAATGATGGGATATTGCGAGTTGAACGTGGATATTCAGACAAGGTGCGTGCCGAATTGACGACGCTGGGCCATGCTGTTGAAGTCCCAAAGATCCCTATTGGTGGTGCACAGGCGATTTGGATAGACCCCGAGACTGGCATATTGAGCGCGGCCTCTGACCCACGCAAAGACGGTTGTGCACTGGGATACTGAAAAAATGGCAATTACCCCCGTTAAAACCCTCGTTGCGGCCGCAAAATCCGAAATCACCACTCTAAGCATCGCTGAAACGCAAGCAAAACTTGAAGATGGTTCTGCTTTGCTGATCGATATTCGAGACATCCGCGAACTGCAAAAGCTGGGCAAACTGCCAGGTGCAACCCATGCGCCGCGCGGAATGTTGGAATTCTGGATTGATCCGTCCAGTCCGTATTTCAAACAAGAGTTTGCGACAAACAGAACCTTGATCCTCTACTGCGCCAGCGCGTGGCGTTCTGCTTTGGCGGTGAAAACCTTGCAAGATATGGGCGTTGAAAATGTAGCTGAGCTTGAAGGCGGATTTTCTGCTTGGTCCGCACAGGGCTTGGAAGTCGAAACTGTCTAGTTCATTTGGAAATGAAGTGGATATTGGCCATTTTCAAAATCACCGAACAGGTCGGGTAGATCGGGATGGTCGACTGGTTCGCCCGTGTCGTCGGCCAACAGGTTCTGTTCAGATACGTACGCCACGTAATAACTTTGATCGTTTTCGGCCAGCAAATGATAAAAAGGCTGGTTTTTGCGAGGGCGTGATTCTTCAGGGATCGAGTCGTACCATTCGTCGGTATTGGAGAATTGTGGATCGACATCGAAAACAACACCGCGAAACGGGTGTCTTTTATGACGGACCACCTGTCCCAACGTGAATTTTGCTTGTGTCGTGAGCATAGTTTTGCAACCCCCAGGATTTACAGATAGCCGAGTTTTGGAGCGCTTGTCCATCGGCCGACTATGGAAATTCGGGAAACAGACTGTGATATTATTCCTGACAGTGCTGGAAATCGTAGCCCCAATTTTTGTGTTGGTGGCGATCGGATTTTTCTGGGTCCGTTTGAAGCACGACTACCCGGTCGAATTCGTGACAGCCCTTGGAATGAAGCTTGCTGTGCCATGCCTGATTTTCTCGGCGTTGGAACAAACAGACCTTTCACGAAGCGCCGCGACAGAGATGACTTTGGCAACGTTGGCTGCTTATGGTGCCTTAACCCTTACGTTTTTTGCACTGGTAAGGGCTATAGGATTGCGCCCAAAAACATATTTTGCCCCGCTCTTGTTCGGCAACACCGGGAATTTGGGTCTGCCACTGGCGTTATTTGCCTTTGGCGAGATTGGGCTGAGTTACGCGGTCGTCTGCTTTACAGTCGCTGTGATCTGGCAATTTACCTTTGGATTATGGGTCGTCACAGGCGGCGCAAACCCTGCACGGGTGCTTCGGGAGCCGATCGTGATCGCGGCGGTACTTGGGGCTCTGGTCCTGTGGCTGGATTTCGAGATTCCAAAGGTGATTGGCAAAACGATAACCCTGATTGGACAAATGGCGATCCCTATGATGTTGATAACATTGGGTGTTGCGGTTGCAAACTTGACGCCAAGCAAAGTGCGTCAAGCAATCATTCTGTCCTCGACCAAGGTTCTCTTGTGCGCGGGAACCGGTTTTGGTGTGGCGTGGGCTTTAGAATTGGGGCCTGTTGCCACGGGGATACTTGTATTGCAGCTTTCAACACCGGTCGCGGTAACCTCTTATTTGCTGGCTCAAAAATATCAAGCAGGTGCGGCTGAAGTTGCCGGTATGGTTGTGGTATCGACTATGATGGCGGTTGTCTTGTTACCGGTGTTGTTGGCCTTGGTCCTTTGAAAAGCGCATCTACATATTTTCTTTAGGCTTGTTCTAAGCTACTCTGGATAGACGAGGGGGTGAGTGCACGTGCTTAACACGCGGATCAGATTGGTCGTTGTTCTCGTGCTGATTGCAGCATGCGGCGGATCTGAAAGTCGTGCACCGTCGCAATTGGACAATGCATGTGCAATCGTCGCCCAACGTCCAGCTTATTTGCGCGCGATGAACCGTGCAGAAGAGAAATGGGGGGCGCCGGTCCCCGTGGTCATGGCGATGATTTATCAAGAGAGCAAGTTTCGCGCGACCGCAAGGACATCAGTACAATATTCGTTAGGTGTGATTCCCATGGGGCGTCAAAGCTCAGCTTACGGCTATGCGCAGGCGTTAGATGCAACATGGGCAGAATATCAAAAAAAGACTGGCCGCCAGGGCGCCAAACGCGATCAGATCGCAGATGCAACAGATTTCATGGGATGGTACATGTCCCTAACACAAGAGCGAAACGGCATCGCTATGACCGATACGCGCAATCAATATTTGGCGTATCATGAAGGTCACACGGGCTTTTCACGGGAAAGCTACAACACAAAAAGTTGGCTCTTGCGGATTGCGGGCGAAATAGCGGATCGCGCGATCATGTATGACGCCCAACTGCGAGCCTGTGGACGACGTCTTTAGGCGCTATTTCAAGCGTTCTTCGATGATGAGTGGAATGTTGAAAAGGAACGAAGACAGCCCGTCTCGTTCTTCTAATGCGCCGAGAATTACCGTCGTCTGCGCGCCGCTTTTATTGGTGATGATCCACTGACGCAGTTCAACCGGAGACGGCGAAAACACCAGTTCGATCGTGCCTAGGTCAAGCTGATCAGGGTCTTGGGCAAGAATCCGGGTCGCTGTATCATCCCCCGTATGTGCTATGACCATATTGGAGCGCGCGAAATCCACATCTGGCTGCAAAATCAGGTTCAGCGGCGTGCTCTGCAGCGGGTACTGGGTCGGCGGCTCATTTGAAACCGGGTCAAAGATCGCCAACATTCCCCCCCCAGCGATGACCAATGCACGACTTGGCGGATCATATTCAAACCGCATCCGGCCAGGGCGTTGGAGCGCGAGTTTACCGGTAGACAAGCTGCCATCGGAATTAATTTGCGTGAAGGTTGTTTCGAGTGCTTCCAGCTGAGTGACGTAGTCTGACAGAACCGAAAGGTCTAATTTTTCAGCCAATGCAGGCGCCGACAGCGCGAGTGACACAGACGCAATCAAAAAAAGACGTTTCATAAGCGTTAGAGTAGGCCCGCAACCAGGCCGATACCAGTGCAAAGCTTTCATGATCACAAAACTGTTCACTGCTCAGGGATCAAAATCTCTCGTTTGCCGACGTGATTTGCCGCACTCACAAGGTTTTCTTCTTCCATCTGCTCGACCAGGCGCGCAGCCTTATTGTAACCAATCGCCAGTTTGCGCTGGATATAGCTTGTGGAACATTTGCGATCCTTGATCACAACTGCAACGGCCTGATCATAAAGCGCATCCTCACCATCGGTGTTTCCCCCCAGGCCCAGCACGGCGTCAATATTTCCTGCCTCGTCCTCCTCTGGGCCAGACAAAACGGTTTCGACATAATCCGGTGGACCGTAAGATTTCAGATGGGTCACGATTTCTTCAACCTCTTCGTCGCTGACGAACGGACCATGTACGCGGGTGATCTTGGCGCCCCCGGCCATGAACAGCATGTCACCCATGCCCAATAATTGCTCGGCGCCTTGTTCCCCCAAAATGGTACGGCTGTCGATTTTTCCGGTCACCTGGAACGAAATTCGCGTTGGAAAGTTGGCTTTGATTGTTCCGGTGATCACATCCACTGATGGACGCTGCGTGGCCATAATCAAATGGATGCCCGAGGCGCGCGCCATCTGCGCCAAACGCTGGATGCAGGCTTCGATTTCTTTACCCGCAACCATCATCAAATCAGCCATTTCGTCCACAATTACAACGATGTAGGGTAAGGTTTCGGGGCGGATCTCTTCGGTCTCGAATACCGGTTCTCCGGTTCCATCGTCAAAGCCGGTTTGAACGGTGCGTTTGAACATCTCGCCGCGTGCAAGAGTGTCACGCACCCGGCTGTTATAGCCTTCGATATTGCGCACGCCCATCTTGGACATTTTACGATAGCGCTCTTCCATCTCGCCAACGACCCATTTCAAAGCGACAACAGCCTTTTTGGGGTCAGTCACAACAGGGGACAGAAGATGTGGAATACCATCATACACACTGAGTTCCAGCATCTTGGGATCGATCATGATCAAGCGACAATCGTCCGGCGTCAGCTTATACAGCAACGACAAGATCATCGTATTGATCGCCACCGACTTCCCCGAGCCAGTCGTTCCGGCAATCAGCAGATGGGGCATTTTGGCAAGGTTCGCAACAACAGGTTCACCGCCGATGCTTTTGCCAAGTGCGAGCGGCAAGTTCTGAGTGCTGTCGCCAAAATCACGCGCAGACAAAATCTCACGGAGTACGACCTTTTCACGATTTGCATTGGGCAGCTCAATACCGATGACAGACCGGCCGGGCACGGTCGAAACACGCGCAGATAGAGCAGACATCGACCGGGCAATATCATCCGCCAGCCCGATCACGCGCGACGCTTTCAGACCCGGTGCGGGTTCCAACTCGTACATTGTAACGACTGGACCAGGCCGCACTGAAACGATCTCGCCTTTGATCCCATAATCATCAAGCACCGCTTCAAGCATGCGTGCGTTTTCTTCAAGAGATTCATCTGACAGGATATGCCGTTCAACACTCGAAGCGCTGGCCAGCAGCGACAATGGCGGTATTTCATAGCGGGGCGCGGGAGGTGTTTCGAACTGTAACGGAGGTTGGGCTTCGGCCTGAGCCTGGCGCGATGGCTGCAGCGGCTTACGTGCAGGATGCTGGACCAGAGACTCTGGCTGAGTGCGAGTCAAGGGCGAAGCGGCAAAGCCAGCCTTGGGTGCAGCAGGCACAAAGCTGCGCACCATTTGTGACGCGTCACCCTCGCTCAGTGGCGCAACGTGACTTAAAGGCGTTGTGAAATGCGGTATGTCAACCTCAGGAAACAAGGGCATCGTTTCGCGCGATAGGGTGGGCTCTGCGCGCGCGGTATCATTCTGCTGCTCAGCGGCGTTGCGCGCTTTACGCTCGTGAATAGCGCGTGCAATACGGTCCTGAACACGATCTCCAATGACCGGCGGGCCTTCAGGAACATCCTTCACGGACGTATGTGTTCCAGAAGGCTCGATAATTTCCGGCGTCAATTCCGTCGAACGCGCTTCAAGCATTTTGCGGCGTTGTGCGACCCGAGCCAAAAGGCTCTGCTTTGCGGCTCCTAGATCCGGGATATCCATCTTCGCCTCCATCGGCGGCGTACTGACCGGTATGATCGGCTCTTGTGGAACAGCATCAAAGTTTGACGGAAGCGGTGCGTGGCGGCTGGGTGGCATCGGCGGAACAATGCCCAATCCTGGATCAGGATCAGATTGAATCGCTGAGAACATATTCGGGTCAATGTCGGCGGACCAGCGCGCGCCCATCCGCATGCGCAACGATCCCGCCCGCGACGCACCTGCCGCGACCGCAGTTCCGCCAATACGAAATAATGATCCGGTGACAATGGAGTGCAGGCTGAAAATACCCTCAGTCAGAAAGGTTTGTGCACGCGCCAATTCATCGCGCGTTACTCCAAATACAAACAGTCCAAGCGCACATATCGCGGCAGCGGAAAAAATTGTGACCAACTTTACAGCGACCAGTGGATCGATCGGGATTATGTGCACCAGCGCCCCTAAAATGGTATCACCGAACAGACCGCCCAATCCAAAAGAATGGGTCCAGCCTTCACCGGGGACCAGCCCCGCGGCATGAATAGAGATCAGCGCAACGAGGAACGGAAAAAATAAACTGCGACCCACAAACCGATTCGCACCTTGATGAAAAACCATCCGCAGCCCCCAAGCAGCGCAGGCTAGAACCCCTCCCCACGCGCCATGACCTAAGATGATAAACAACGGCGCAGCGACCGACGCCCCAAACAGCCCCAACCAGTTCTGGGGCGCGGCATCCCCTGCAGACAACCAACTGGGATCATTGGGCACATAACTGCCCATCGCAGCGGTCAGTACCAAGGAAATCGCGATCAACATCAAACCCAAGAGCTCTTTGAGGCGCTTTTCCAAAGCGGCCTGCATACCGTCATCCAATAGCGGATCTCTGGTGCGTGCTGAGTGATAGGCCATTATTGTTTTGTCCTTATTTCGTCGAGCGCAGCCCGCAACCTGGTCAATCCGCCGCGTAACTCATCGAACGGTGCAACCAATGCGACCCGGATAAATTGTGCACCAGGGTTTCCGCTGTCGGTGTCTCGGCTCAGATAGGCGCCTGGCAGGACTTTTAAGCCGTAGGTCGACCACAATGTGATCGCTGCGGCCTCGCTGTCCTTGACCGGCAACCAAAGAAAAAACCCACCCTCTGGACTGTGATATCCAGGCAAGTCGCCGAAGATTTGATCCGCAAGCCTGAATTTATCGCCATACAGGGCCCTGTTTTCTCTCACATGGTTTTCGTCATCCCAGGCTCGGATCGAGACATTCTGTACAGGCGTCGGCAAGGGCGCTCCGGCATAGGCACGCAATTGCTTGAGCGCCCGGATATTCTCGGGGCCGCTGGCGGCAAAACCAGACCGCAACCCAGGCAGGTTCGAGCGTTTGGACAGCGAGTGGAAGATCACCACGCGCTCTGGGTCAGCACCCATCTGATGGGCGACTTGCAACACTCCGACGGGGGCTTCATTCCGGTAGATCTCGGAATAGCACTCATCCGCGAAAATTACGAAATCGTGCTTCTGCGCCAAGCCGATTAGATTTTCGAGATAACCGCGTGTGGCAACAGCGCCTTGAGGGTTTGACGGCGTGCACAGATAAGCAATCGCGGTTTTATTTAGCGTTTCAGTGTCGAGAGAGCCAAAATCAGGCAAAAACCCCGTTTCAGCTGTCGCATTAAGAAAGACCGGCTCGGCCCCTGCTGTCGCAGCAGCCACGGCGTAAACCTGATAAAACGGGTTTGGGATCAGAACAATTGGCTTTTCGCCGTTCTTTCTTTCAGGACACAAAGCCACAGCAGCTGAAAACAACCCTTCACGCGTGCCATTCAGTGCGAGAATCTGTGTTTTGGGATCGATATCAACATTGAATCGACGCGATACCCATCCAGAAATCGACCCTAACAGAGCATCGGATCCATCATTGGCCGGATATTTGCCCCAACTTGAAGAAGCTGCGGCCACACTCTCTGGAACCCAAGCGGGAAAAGGGTGTTGAGGCTCACCGATGGTCATAACAAATGGATCGCCGCCCGGCTCATAGGGCGCGAGAAGCCGACGTAGACGCGGAAACGCGTATTCCGGAAGGTTCGAAAACCGTTCGGGTCTTACCATAACTGCCTCAAATACAGGGTCTTTTGCCCCTTTTGTAGTTAAAGTACAGCGTTGGCCAGGTTAGGTCCATAAAAAAGCCAAAGGTTAGGATAGTGTAACTTCCATTGCGGCACCAATTCGCAACAGACCGGCTTCTTGCATCGGGGCACCCATCGCCATAATCCCACAAGACGGGACGCCAGTTGGCAGGGTCAGGGCGGATAATCCCATCAGGTTGCCGATCCGTGTGTTGCGCAAGGTCAGAAGATTGGCGCGAACAAAATGGTCGGCATCTGACTCCAGCAGAGCTGCGTTCGGCGGAAGGATCGGACAAGAGGGGATCAAGACAGCATCGAAGGCCGACATCTGCGCGGCCCATTCCGCGCGCAACTGATGTAATTTGCGCCATGCCGCAACATAGCTCGGGGCGTCAGTTGCAAGCCCTCCTCGGAAGCGCTCCAAGATTTGAGGGTACATCTTATCGGGGTTGGCCTCAATCACGTCTTTCCAGGTTCCATAGGCCTCTGTCGGAAACAAGGCCCCGGACAACGCCATTGCATCAAGCAGGCTTGGCACCGCGACATGCGTGATTTGAGCACCAACGGCCGCCAGACGGGATACCGCATTGGTGAAGGCGTCGTGCGGCGTATCTTCGATATCGTCGAAAGCAACGGTATCCAAAATCGCAAGGCGTGCTCCCTCCAATGTCGCACCGTTAAGATCAGTAGGTTTTGTACCTTCGAGTGCTGCAAGCAGCAATGCAGCGTCCTCAACAGTGCGGCACAAGGGCCCAACGGTATCGAACGTCTCGCACAGCGGGACGACGCCTTTCAACGAGACCCGTCCTGCGGTAGTTTTCAGCCCCACGAGATCATTCCAAGCCGCGGGCACGCGGACAGATCCGCCCGTGTCAGAGCCAATCCCAGCCGCCGCAAGTCCAAAAGCAACCGAGGTCGCAGCCCCTGACGATGACCCACCTGAAACCGCATCATGATCATTCACATTCGGCGGAGAGGCCGTAACCGGGTTCAACCCCAAGCCCGAAAACGCCAACTCAGTCATGTGGGTTTTTCCCAGGCACACCAAACCCGCAGATGTTGCATTGCGTAGAACTTCGGCATCCGCATCCGGCAATTGACCTTTCAGCAAGGCCGAACCGGCTTCGGTGGCGACGCCGACCGTATCAAACAAGTCTTTCCAACTGATTGGGACACCATCTAACAATCCGAGCCGTTGGCCGTTTGCTGCCCGGTTCGACGCGGCCTGCGCTTCGGCCAGAGCCCGTTTGCGGGTCAAACGTGCATAGATCCGGTCTGAAAACGGGTGGGACTCGATCGCGTCGAGATACATGGTCGTCAGCGCTAGGGGATCAATCTCGCCCGTGCCGATACACCGCCCCAAATCAGCGGCGCTCTTGGTTAACCATTCTGTGCTCATCACACGATCCTCCTTTGCAATCAGGTGCGACGCTAACGCCCAGCGCAGCGATGGACAATCGCCCGATGGCACGCATATTTGAAGAATGACAGAGCATTCGGACATTTTGATTGTGGGTGGCGGATTTAATGGCTGTGCGCTTGCCTTGGCCTTTTCAGGCACGGACCTGCGTGTAACGATTGTCGATGCGTCACCGTTACCGACACATCAAAACCCTTCGTTTGACGGCCGCTCCTATGCCCTCGCGCTGGCGTCAAAACGTATGCTGAGCGCGCTTGGCGTTTGGGACGATGTTGCCGAATGTGCTCAGCCCATGCTGGAAATCAAGGCCAGCGATGGTCGCGCCGGCGCTGGCCCATCGCCGTTTTTTTTGCATTTCGACCATACCGAAATCGAAGAAGGCCCCATGGGCTTCATGTTGGAAGATCGCTTTTTGCGGCGCTCATTGCTGCGCGCAGTTGCCGATGTGCCGAATGTCACGCTCCTGTCCGGCAAAAATGTCGTGGCGCAACAGGTCACAGATGCACAAGCGACAATTGTTCTGGCCGATGGGCGTAAATTAACGGCGCGTTTGCTGATTGGGGCCGACGGGCGTCGTAGCGCTGTTGCCGAAAGGGCCGGGATCCGCCGCACTGGATGGGATTATGGCCAAACTGCGCTGGTCACGGCCGTCACGCACGAAAAGGCTCACAACGGGGTAGCCCATCAATTTTTTATGCCAGCCGGGCCACTGGCGATTTTGCCATTGCCAGGCGATAGATCCTCTATTGTGTGGTCCGAGAGCCACGCCAATGCTGTTCAAATCCAAGAGCTGAGCGACGCCGATTATCTGACAGTTTTGCGCCCCAGATTTGGCGATTTTCTCGGTCAAATCGCGCTGACAGGGACCCGGTTCAGCTATCCGCTGAACTTAACATTGGCGAATGCCATAATCGGTCCCAGGCTATGTTTGGTGGGCGATGCGGCACATGGGGTGCATCCGATTGCCGGGCAAGGTCTCAACCTGGGCCTGCGCGATATTGCAGCCCTGGCTGAAGTTTTGATTGAAGCAAACCGCCGCGGTGAAGACATCGCTTCGCCCTCGGTTTTGACACGTTATGCAGCATGGCGGCGGTTCGATACAACTGCATTGGCGATAGCGACAGATGGCGTAAACAGATTGTTTTCGAATGATCATTCGCTGTTGCGCCTGGGGCGTGACCTCGGAATGGGCCTGATCGGGGCCATGCCTGGCCTGCGCCGAAAGTTTATCCGTGAGGCCGCTGGCCTTACCGGTGATGTTCCCCAACTTTTACAGGGCCGCACACTCTAGGCCAGTCTGGTCAGATATTCCGCATGCAAGTGATTTGGCAAAGCCATGGCCCCTGCTGTTAGGGGCACGGTATTGTTGAACCGTAAGGGCGCACCATGACGATCGCTTGTGGACAAACCGGCCTCTGTACAAATCAGCGCGCCAGCCGCAATGTCCCATTCCCAGCTGTCGCGCAAAGTCAGCATGCCATCAAACTGGCCTTCAGCGGCCAAAGCCATACGGTAGGCCAATGACGAACGAAAATGGCGGATCACATCAGGCACACCGCCCGGCCAACGTTCTGGCCTAAGATTTGGCTTGGTTGTCAGAAGATTAGGCGGATCACCGGCATCGATAACAGCATGAATAGAATGATCATTCAAAAATGCACCACCACCTTTTTGCGCCACGTAAAGCTTTTCTAGTGCAGGCAAATAGACCACCCCGGCAATGATCTGGCCTGCTTCAGCAATGGCAAGCGCATGTGCAAAACTCGGCTCGCCCTTGATAAATGCGCGCGTGCCGTCGATGGGATCAATAATGAACTGACGTTTGGTCTTAAGACGCGCAAGATCGTCTGTGGTTTCTTCCGACAACCAGCCATAATCCGGTCGCTCAGCTGTAAGCAGACCAAGCAACATCTCATCAATCTCTAAGTCGGCTTCTGTCACGGGCCCTGCATCATTGGGTTTGGTCCAAACCTGTGGATCACGTCTCCAGCAGCGTAACGCAATCTGACCCGCCGCCTGTGCTCCTTTAATCAGCAGGTTAAGGTCATGTTCCGGCAACGGTAAGGCCTTCGACCAACAAGCTTGGAACCACGCGACTAAGATGGAAGCGCCCGTCATTGGCAGGTGTGATGTGCATCAACATGTCCAGCAAATTGCCAGCGATGGTGCATTCGTTTACGGGATAGGCGATCTGGCCATTCTCAACCCAAAACCCCGACGCGCCGCGGGAATAATCGCCCGTCGTCGGATTGATTGACGACCCCATAAGCGACGTGACCAATAAGCCCGTACCCATTTCCGCCAGCAGACCGTCACGTGATATGTGACCGTGGCTCAGCGCAATGTTGCCAAACGAAGGCGCAGGTGGCGCCGATGTACCCCGAGAGGCGTTGGCCGTACTACGAAGCCCCAGCTTTCGAGCCGTTGCCAGATCGAGGCTCCAGGACCGCAGCACGCCGTCCTCGACAATCGCGCGCCGCTGGGTCGGCAAGCCTTCTGCATCAAAAGCGCGGCTTGCGCTCACGCGGGGGCGGTGCGGATCTTCGATAATCGACAAATTGGATGGCAACACCTGCGCACCCATCTTATCGCGCAACCAGGATCCGCCTCGTACAATCATTGCGCCATTCGCCGCACCAAGCAGGTGGCCGATAAGGCCGCTTGCAATCCGCTCATCATACAAGACGGGATAGGCCCCACTTGGAGGCTGTTTTGCCCCTTTGCGAGCCAAAGTCCGTTCTGCGGCAAGCACGCCGATCTCCTCCGGAGTCGGCAGATCAGACTGAAAGATCCGCTGCTCGCTTGCGTAATCCCGCTCCATATCAGTGCCATCGCCGGTGATCGCGACCACTGTCGTCGCACGGTTGGTGCGCGCATAGCCTCCCGAAAACCCGTTTGTCGCTGACAGATGCAGGCGGTGCGCACTGTAGCCCGCCGACGCCGATTGCACTTGACTAATTCCGTTGACGGCCAAACCGGCAGCTTCGGCCCGGCAGGCATTGTCTTGCAATTCGGCGGCCATCGGTTCGGCTGTTGGATCACAAAGCTCCAACGCCTCAATATCCCAATCGTGGGCCAATTGATCAGGATCTGCTAAGCCAATACTTGGATCTTCAGGGGCCTCGGCGGCCATCGCAACGGCACGCTCTGCCATTTCGCGGATCGTCGAGGCCGAGATGTCAGATGCAGACACGCAAGCTTGACGGTGACCCAACAAAACACGCAAGCCCAGATCAATGCCTTCTGCGCGCTCAGCCTCTTCGAGGGCACCGCCGCGAACACCGATGGACACAGAGGTGCCTTGCACAACCATGGCGTCAGCCGCATCGGCACCGGCTTTGGTGGCAGCAGACAGCAGCAGCTGGCTGAGCGCGGATAGGTCGTGCGACATAAGAGGGCCTCCAGAGTTATTACACTGGAGGTAGCCCCCGCACCGTGCCGGTGCAAGGGACAGGTTACAATGGCTTATTGAAGCTGCATACCATTGGCAATCAAACCGCCCCGTTCTGTCAATTCAACCGTCGACACCAGGCTATCGGCGATCTTGCCGGGACGGGCCAGCATACTCATCATCATCCGCGCACCGATCGCATCTTCGGGCTTTAACACACCAATTTTGATCAGATTGTCGATCAGTCCGTACGCTCCGACCAACATGACCTCAGCAGACCCAACCAGCTTGGGCGCATTCGGTATTAGTCCCTGAGACGCCGTATCAACAGCAAAAGCGCCAGACCCTTTCAGATCCGCACCAAAGGCTGAGATTTCAAGCGCGTCGACTGCAAACGCTTTAATATCCCCTGGAATCTGGCCGTCAGCAGCGCTTGGATCGAACAAATCAGCGAAGAGCTCGACCTTACCAGAGAGCGCGACAAGCAAACTCACGGGATCGCGCGGCAGGGCGTTTAGCTCGTCGAACATGCTCCAAATAGATTTGGATAAGGTCAGGCCGGACAAATCAATCGACAGGCCAAAATCGCTCACAGAGTCTCTGGCAACCATTGGCACACGCGCGGAGAGTGCCGCACGATCTGCAGACACCTCGATCGGAAACGAAATGTCAGGGGTGCGTATCAAAGTCTTTAAACCCTGCGAGTTTACCCCGTAAAGGGCCGAACCATCTTTGATTTCTATGTCAACTGCGCCCCCTGAGGATGAGCTGCTGATCTCAAGAGGCTCTGTAGGGTCTTCGACGAGGATGAAATAGCCGCCACCGCCGTGGCTCAGCGAGACGCTCGTGACCTGGTCTGAGACAAACACTGCCGACGGATCGTCAAATTGGCTCCAGGCGACGATTGGTCCTGCACTTTCAGTTCTGATATCGCGCAATTGATAGGACATCTCCAGCGAATCTTCAGTGGGATCGGTCACGCTGAGTGTCGCGTCGAACTGCGCAATTGTTCCAGTATTGGAGATTCGCGCCTCATCCGTACCGCGCCCGGTAATTACGTAATCGGTCAGAAACGACCGCGCAATGAGCGACATCTCGACTGGAACAACATCGGCCCGATCCACGAATTCGTCGAGTATGATCGTCAACACATCAGCGGCGTAAGAATATGTACGGTGGTCATCGGTCCCAGCGGCAATCAGTGAAAGGCCTTCATGGGTCAGCAGCAATGAGGCGCGGCCGTTCGTTTCATAAGCGGGTACCACTTCTAGCTTTACAGGGTCGGGAATAGACACCTCGACAGCACCATTCTTCTGGTCTGACATGATAATTTCTGGTACAAGAACGACCACTTTCGCCTCAGGCAGCGCTATCGTGTTGGTCAGGCCTGACAATGTCATGACCCCATTAGAATAGCTTTGAGAGGACACTGATAATTTTTGGCCACTGTCCTGCGCAGCTTTTTGCCATTCCAGCCACAGCTCTGGCCCCGTGACATCGGCAAAGGCAGGCATCGCAATCGTGCCAAAGATGCTCATAATCGCCGCCGACATAGCAGTTTTGAAAAAATCCATGAGTACTATCCCTGGCAAAAATGACATATTGCGTAAATGTCGTAGCTCCGTAGGCCGCCGTCAAGCGTTGCAGCCATATGGTGTCAGTTAAAACGTTAGAATCGAGGATCAAATGGCGGAATTATCGGGAAAAACAGTTCTGATTACAGGCGCAAGTAAGGGCATCGGTGCCGCCGCAACGCGCCAATTTGCCAAGATGGGTGCCAATGTCGCGCTGGTGGCGCGCTCTGGCGATGCGATCCAAGCGCTCGCAGCTGAGATTGGGCCAAATGCACGCGCCTACCCTTGCGACGTCAGCGCGTATGACGCTATGGCTTTTGCAATTTCTGACACCATCCAAGCCTTCGGTGCGCTCGACATTTTAATTAACAACGCCGGCGTGATCGAGCCAATCAGCCGTCTGAGCGAAGCCGACCCGAACGCCTGGTCTCATGCACTCGACATCAATTTGAAGGGTGTATTTAACGGAATTCATGCAAGTTTACCGCAAATGCAACGCCAAGGACATGGCACGGTGATCACGGTCAGCTCAGGTGCCGCTCATGGTCCGATGGAAGGCTGGGCGCATTATTGTAGCGCAAAAGCCGGAGCTGCGATGCTGACACGATGCCTGCACGAAGAAATGGCCGCCCACGGGATCCGTTCTTTCGGTCTAAGTCCAGGGACAGTCGCGACAGAAATGCAGGTCTTAATCAAGGCCAGCGGGATCAATCGCGTCAGTGAACTTGACCCGTCTGTACATATCCCTGCCGAATGGCCCGCAAAAGCGCTTGTGTGGTTGTGCAGTGACGCTGCGGATCATCTGATAGGAACAGAGATATCGTTGCGCGACCCCAGCATTCTGGCTCAATTGGGTCTTGGATAAAATGATCGAGCTCACGCATCAGGATGCAATGACAACAATCACGCTGAATCGTCCGGACAAAGCCAACGCCCTGACACGCAGGATGCTTGGCGACTTGGTGACGGCAGTGAACCATGCCTCAGATACAGATGCAAAAGTGCTTGTTTTGACAGGTGTTGGGCAGGTGTTCAGTGCGGGCGCTGATCTGGATGCGGCCCGCTCAACCGATTTGACAACCGACCCGGTCTGGGAGCAGCTCTCGGCGGCGGTTGCTCGCTTCAAAGGCCTGAGCATTGCTGCGCTGAACGGCACCGTCGCGGGTGGTGCATTGGGTATGGTGCTGGCATGTGATTTGCGCGTTGCTGTCGCCGGTACCAAAGTGTTCTATCCAGTTTTACGCCATGGGTTCTTGCCACAACCGTCTGATCCCGTGCGTATGCGGGCGCTGATTGGACCGGGACGTACCAAAATGGTGTTCCTTGCCGGACAAAAGATCGATACCGAGACCGCGCTTTCATGGGGATTGTTTGACCAAATTGTACCCGTTGGCACCTTGACTGAGACGATCAACATGCTTTCAACAGAGTCTCGCGCCGCCACGTTAGATATGGTGACGGCGATCAAAGCGCTATGCGAAGACTGAATTTGGTCGCGCGGGTCTGCGTGTATAAATCTTGCAACAGTCAGATTGAAACCATATCGCAGTTTTCTTGATGCGGTTTGCTTTAAGAATGGATACCCCATCTAAATACAATCTGCCTTTTATTGCAGGTCGGATATCACGCTGCGTCCGGCTTTATCTTTTTAGGCTTAAGCTTTTTGCTGAAACATGAAACGCCACTCTCGAAATATCGCCGCTTTGGCCACAAGCATGGTCCAAAAGATCATGAGCCCTTGTCTGTAATGCCACATTCTCATCAGCCGCGCCCTTTGCAGCCATGTCTGCCAAAGCGCTGATCATCGGTGCAGGCCCTGCAGGCTTGATGGCGGCTGAGACCTTGGCAAGGTTCGGGCACAAAGTCATCGTGGTCGAATCGAAAACCTCGGTTGGGCGCAAGTTTCTGATGGCAGGAAAATCGGGACTTAATCTGACCAAAGACGAACCCTTCGCGTTGTTCGTCGACAATTACACCGATGCCAGCTCTTGGCTGCGACCTATGCTGCAAGCCTTTGGGCCCGCGACCACCCAAGCTTGGGCGCGAAAACTCGGACAAGATTTATACACTGGCTCCACCGGGCGCGTATTTCCGACCAAGATGAAGGCCTCGCCCTTGTTACGCGCGTGGCTTGCCGAATTGGCAAATTTGGGCGTCGAGATCCGAACTCAGTGGCGGTGTTGTGGGATTATGGATCAACAAGCGGCGTTTGAAACACCCAACGGACCTGTTGTTGAGAGCGCCGAGGCGATTGTTCTGGCCATGGGAGGGGCGAGCTGGGCGCGTTTGGGCAGCGATGGCTTATGGGCTGACTGGATCGGCGTTCCGCTTGTGCCCTTCAAGCCTGCAAATGTCGGCCTAAATATTGCGTGGTCGGCGCATATGGCGCCCGTTCTTGGACAACCAATCAAGGGAGTCGCACTTTGTACTGGGGAAACGACCTCGCGGGGTGAATTTGTCCTTTCGGCCGATGGCATCCAAGGTGGCGGGGTCTATATGATCAGCCGCAAGGTCCGTGAAGGCCATGCTTTGTTCCTTGATCTCTTCCCCGATTATACGGTCGATGCATTGGTTCAAAAGATATCAAGACCACGCGGAAAGTCGTCACTCACAAATCACCTGCGCAAGACGCTTAAGTTGGATGGCGCGCGCCGAGCACTGATGCAAGAGTGGCTGCGCCCTTTTCCGACGGACCAGAACATTTTGGCGGCCGCATTGAAGTCGATCCCCGTACCACAAACCGGTTTGCGGCCAATGGATGAGGCTATTTCAACCGCTGGCGGCGTGCCACGGACCGCTGTGACTGACGCCTTGATGCTGCGCGAACGTCCAGGAATTTTCGTTGCGGGCGAAATGTTGGATTGGGAAGCGCCCACTGGCGGATATCTTTTGACGGCGTGTCTTGCGACAGGACACTGGGCAGGGCAAGCGGCAAGTCGGTACCTTAACGACGTCGCATCAGCATCGCCAGTCGGATAAACGCCCTTTCGATCACCGCGTGCTGTGGCGGCGATTGTGCAGACCGCAGCAGCAGATCGGTCTCGGTCAAGAGGCCTAGAGCCTGGGCCAGCTTGTCCGAGCCCCAGATTTGAACCTGCTTGATCATTGGATCTCGCACTTTCCAGAATACCGGCGGCTTGAGCCCCGCAACGCCCGCAGCGGGTCCTTTTGGGTCTGAGCTTGCTGCATAGAGTTGGCGGAAATAACGGGTTGCCACAATACACAGCGAGATCGGCGTAACCCCCTGTCCGGCCAATCGCACCATCAATGGGCCGATCGCACCCGTGTTCCCATCCGCGACGAAGCGGATAAGGTCGTCCTGAGCCGCCTCGAGGGTCGCTGGGGCCACCGCAAAAATATCGTCTGGGGCCAGTGGTGACGAATCATGATATTTATAGAGCGCCACCTTCTCGATCACTTGCCGGAAATCGCCAGGATCAAGCGCACCGGCCAACGCAATCAAATCTGCCATCGCCTCTCGGCCGATATCTGTGACCCCCGCTTTTTGCAAGGTATCTTCAATCTCAGCCCGTTCCATTGGATCATCGTAGATTGCAGCTGCAAACGCATTGCTGTGGGTCTCAAATCCCTTTCGCAGCTTGGACGATGCCCTGAGCGCACCGGCAGACACCACAAGCATTGCGTCACCGTGCTGCCAATCCGACAACGCGTTTAGAATTGCAGACCCGACAGCTTCAGTTGCCTCTTCAATGAACACGGCACGCGGTCCAGGGAAAAATCCTTGGGCCTTCATCTCGTCCAAAGGCCGTGCCGGATCCGAGCGCAGATCGCTCGCGCTGATCCGGACCAGGCGCATCTCGGCTTCGGCTTCAGGTCCGACCAGCGCTTTTAGAAAGTCCTGTCGTTTCAGGGCGACGCGCATCGCGTCGGCTCCAAACAGAAGCAATCCCGCACGATTGGTATCCGGTTTGGCGATCAATTGTGCCAAATCACGGGCGGCAAGTTTCATGGGCCGGTAGCGATCGTTGCAAGCAAACGGTTCACGATCTGATCTGCGAGCGCCTCGGAGACCCGGCGCGTTGCGGCAATCCGCGCGGCCGATGTCGATGTGGAGTTCGAGGCCGTTGAATAAGATGTCAGCGCTTTGACGGATCCGGAGGCTATCACAGTCTTCGTGGCCTCTTCGGTCAAAGAAAAGCTGGCTCGGCCGTTGAGATTAAAGCGCGTCACGGCGCTTGAGCCTTGAACCGCCAAACTGGACGTCGAAACAGATTGTGAGACAGACAGCTCATAAAGCACAGTTTCAGGGCGACCCAATCGCGCTTCGATCGCGCGAGTCAGATCAAAATTCGCGCGAGATGTCGGCACATTGACCAAAACCGAACCAAACAACATGTGGGCGGGCGCGTTTGGCACAAAAACGGGCTGAAAACCACAGGCGGAAAGCGGAGCCGCCCCAAGCATGAGCACAACAGAGCGGCGATTAAATGACGACATTGACAATTCGACCCGGAACAACAATCAGCTTCTTGACGGGTCCTGTCTCCAGAGCACGGATAACAGCTTTATCCGCCATAACCAGTTTTTCAACCTCGGCCTTATCGAGATCTCGCGGGACTGTCAGTTCGGATTTGCGTTTACCATTGATCTGAATCGGCAATGTGACTGAGTCTTCGAGCAACATCGCATCGTCTGCCACTGGCCATGGGGCCAGTGCAATCAAGCCTTCTCCGCCGTGAAGAGCCCATATTTCTTCTGCAAGATGCGGAGTCATTGGCGACATCAGCTGCGCCAAAGTTCGTATGGCATCGCGCTGAACAGACGCCGAGGCTTTGGATTTCGCAATGGCGTTGGTAAACGCATACAGCTTGGCGATTGCAGCATTAAACCCAAAACTTTCAATACCTTGGGTCACGTCAAAAATGGCCTTGTGCATAGCGCGCCGCAAATCCTCATCGCCTGTACCGTCCGTTTCGGTCATATGCGCAATTTTATCAGACAGGGTCCAAACGCGGTTCAGATGCTTAAAAGTCGCTTCTGCACCTGCAGCGGTCCACTCAACATCACGCTCTGGCGGACTGTCTGACAACATGAACCAACGCGCTGTGTCTGCGCCATACTCTGCAATGATCTTGACCGGATCCACCACGTTCTTCTTCGACTTCGACATCTTCGCAGAGGGTATCACCGTGACCTCGGTGCCATCAGCGAGTTTCCCGTCAGTCACGTCTTCGGGCAGATGATAAACCGGACGACCCTTTGCATCTGTCGTCATGTAGATCTCATGGGTCACCATGCCTTGGGTAAACAAAGCATCAAATGGCTCGGACGCGCTGACGGGCAAATGCCCGGTGACCTGCATCGCACGAGCAAAAAAACGTGAATACAGCAGGTGCAAAATTGCGTGCTCGATTCCGCCAATATACTGATCAACATTCATCCAATACCCAGCTTCTTTGGTATCGGTTGGGGTGCCAGCGCCAGGAGCCGTAAAACGCGCATAGTACCACGATGAATCAACAAATGTATCCATCGTGTCGGTTTCACGGCGCGCCGGCTTGCCACAAGACGGGCATGTGGTGTTGCGCCAGGTCGGGTGACGATCAAGCGGATTGCCCGGAATGGAAAAATCGATGGCCACGCCATCTTCGTCATAGGGCAGCTGTATCGGCAGGTTTTCTTTTTTCTCGGGCACCACACCGCAGGTGTCACAATGCACGACTGGAATCGGGCAACCCCAATAGCGCTGTCGGCTAAGCCCCCAGTCTCGCAGGCGGTACTGAATCTTGCCAGTACCCCATCTTGCATGTTCAGCAAAGTCGATCGTGGCGTCGATTGCGTCCTGCCCGGTGGCAATATCGAGCCCTGCAAAATGGTTGACCCATTGGACTTTCTCGGATTTGGGGGGCACGAACGCCTCAGCCGCAACGGGCGTGTCATCGCCAATGGCAAAAAACGCATTTTTCACCGGCAGGTTATATTTACGGCAAAAATCTAGATCTCGTTGGTCGTGGGCCGGGCAAGCAAAGATCGCACCCGTGCCGTAATCCATCATGATGAAATTCGCGATCCAGACGGGCAGCTCCCACTTGGGATCCAACGGATGCTTGACCCGCAACCCAGTGTCAAAGCCCAGCTTTTCTGCTTTTTCGATGGCTTCAGCATTGGTCGCTCCTTTGCGAACTTCGGCACAGAACGCGGACAGTTCGGGTGAGTCGGCCTCTAGGGCTTTGACCAGCGGATGATCGGCGGATACGCCAACAAAACTGGCGCCGATAAGCGTGTCTGGGCGTGTTGTGTAAACCTCGATGCCATCGAAGCCATGCGCAGGCGCGGTCATCTCGAACGAAAATTGCAAACCGCGCGATTGGCCGATCCAGTTGGCCTGCATGGTTTTCACTTTGGCAGGCCAATTGTCCAAGCCGTCCAGTGCGTCCAGCAGATCACCTGCCATATCACTAATCTTAAAAAACCATTGGGTGAGTTCGCGTCGTTCAACCTCTGCGTTGGAGCGCCACCCCCTGCCATCAATCACCTGCTCATTGGCCAAAACAGTCCGATCGACTGGATCCCAATTGACCACGGCATTCTTACGGTAGACCAAATCGGCCTCCAGCATATCCAGAAACAACGCCTGCTGTTGGCCATAATAGGCAGGGTCGCAGGTCGCAAATTCACGTGTCCAATCAATCGACAACCCGAGCGGCTTCATTTGCTCTCGCATCTGGGCGATGTTGTTATAGGTCCAGTCCTTGGGGTGACCAGCCTCTTGCATCGCTGCGTTTTCTGCAGGCATACCAAACGCATCCCAGCCCATCGGATGCAACACTGTGTGTCCGGTGGAGCGTTTGTATCGCGCGATCACGTCGCCCATTGTATAGTTGCGGACATGACCGATATGGATCCGCCCCGATGGGTACGGGAACATCTCAAGAACGTAATATTTCGGTTTCGACTCATCTGGCACTGCGAGGAATATCTCGGCTGCGGTCCAAGCGCCTTGCCATTTCAGCTCGATAGATTGGGGATCATAGCGGGACATTGCGTAACCTTGACTTCAGACCGAAAGCGCCGGGCTTATAAGGCCCGGCGGTGATTTACCTCGGGGTGGCGGGCGCGTCTAGAGACGGCTGTCGCGAATCCGGATCTGGCGTGCGCGGGTCAGGATCGCGTCTTCAATGGCACGGGCGGTTGCGCGCGGCACCGGACCGGACCGCGACGCCAAAGCCACTTTGATCGAGCGCGCATCAAGGGCGGGGTCCTGAACATAAATCGTGGCGCGATAAGATCGTCCGCCCCCGGGCGGCGTTCCATAGCCATAAGCGATTACACCGGTGAACGGGTCCACCGCTTCGATCGGCATGAAATCGAGCACATCCTGCGCCGCCATCCAAAGATATTTGTTGACCTCAACAGTGGTGTTTGGATCACTTTGGTCCCCGAACACATCCCAGATCTTCTCTTCGTCGTCTTTTCCCCCAAGGCGCGCCGCACGTTCATCGGCGCTGAGCCCGCCGCCTGCAGGACCGCTTGCGCCAAGTAGACCGCCACTGTCATTGCTGCTGCATCCAATCAATGCAACTCCAACACAAATGACTATACCAACCTTATAAATTGAAATGTGCATGGCGAGGCTCCGGCAAATGCCTGTTTTTCCTGTGCCTACCCGACCATATACCTCCAAACAAGGTTTTTTGATCCACCGCACCCCCTGTGTCAAAAATCTGAGTGTGGCTTTGCTGCACCAATTGACGAACGGAAGGGTAAGCAGCCCTCCGCCAATGTTGCAATCAGACACTGAAAGAGAGACAGAGAGTTATACCCAGTCAGATATCCTGTACTGGGGTGCATAAAACACACGTGAACACATATTCTGAGGGAAACACGATGAAAAAGCTTCTCATCGCTTCGACCGCACTGGTCGCAACAGCCGGCTTTGCAGCCGCAGACATCAGCTTCGGCGGTTCCGCTGATATGGGCGTCGCTTATGACGCCAGCAAAGACACCACCATGACCGT
>JBELMC010000022.1:0-8261 GCA_042096155.1 Dinoroseobacter sp. | reverse complement strand
CGGACGTGGCTTTTGCACTGGGCTATGATTTTGGCGACTTTGACATCAGCGTCGGTCACGCGATCGATGATCAGGCCGCAGCGAAAAACGACACTTCGACCTCGTTTGTTGTAAATGGCGGATCGGGCGACATCAACTTCGGTGTCTTCTATGACAACGCAAAAGTCGGAGGCACAAATATTGCTTCTTACGGTGTTGACGTCGGCTACACCATGGGTGCCACATCGATTGTTGTTGCTTACGGCGACACAGACATAGCAGGCGATAAGGCTGATTTTGGTATCGGTGTATCCTATGACCTGGGCGGTGGCGCAACGCTGGGCGCTGGCGTCGGTTCGGTCAACGGCAAGAACAAAGCCGATCTGGGCGTCAGCTTCAAGTTCTAATTGAATTTGATAAATGCTTCGGAAAGAGCGGGCTTCGGCCCGCTCTTTTCATTTTGGGGCCTTTCCCTTCAGGCCAAGCTATGGCACCCCGGTGTCATGAGCCTGTCAGACATTTCCGCCCGTATCCGTGCCGCTGAACACAGCGCTGATCGACCAGACCAAAGCGTCAAGTTGATCGCCGTGTCGAAGGTACAACCGCTCGATCGCGTCATTCACGTGCTTGATCAAGGACATCGCAGTTTTGGTGAAAACCGGGTGCAAGAGGCCGCCGCCAAATGGCCAGAGCTGCAGCAAAGATACGCTGATACGGATTTACACCTGCTCGGGCCACTGCAGTCCAATAAGGCCAAACAGGCCATGGCGCTGTTCCAGACAATTCATTCCCTCGATCGACCGAAACTGGCCCGAAAACTTGCTGATTTAGCGCAGGACTTGGGCGCGTGCCCCACATTGTTCATTCAGGTGAATACAGGGGACGAGGCGCAAAAGGCTGGCCTGCCAGTTGCTGAGATCGATCAATTTGTTGCTATGTGCAGACAGATGGACCTGCCTGTGATCGGCCTTATGTGTATTCCACCGGTTGAGGAAGAGCCGAGCCTTCATTTCGCATTGCTGGCCAAGCTGGCTGCGCGAAACGGGCTACAAAACCTGTCGATGGGAATGAGCAGCGATTTTGAGACTGCCGTGTCATTGGGGGCGACCCATATCAGGGTCGGATCAGCCATCTTTGGACCCCGAACGCCGGTCTGAAAGACGTTACGCGCCCGCGGCTATTTGGCAAGGGTTTTAAAAACTGGACCACACGCGGTTCACGTCGTAAGAATTGGGACCAGACTGGCCTGCGCCGCCGATTCCCGAACGATACGAATCAAATTGTCACCAAAAGAGTAATCACAATAGCGGGCTATTTTTTGCAAGCAACGCGCAAGAAAGTTTCATCTTTATAGGGGCGCGTTGCCTGTCAATGGCAGCAAGGTTTACGAATTCGCGTCCATATCTACGTCGTCTTCGTCGATGGATGAGCTTACTGCGAAATTGTCAACTGCCCACGCTTCACCTGGGAAGGGCGACTCCACCTTGCCACGACCAATCCCGAAATTCATATTTGTACCGGGGTTCTTAATCACGACTTGCACGGTATAGTCCGCTTCTTTCTCGACGTTAGATCTTGTTACTTGCGGATTTTCTGCTGCTGCATCCGGATCATGTGCCGCCGCCAAGTTATAACGTTCATCCGCGTGCTCTGAGTTCGTACGGCGCGTTTCCACGATGGTGTAAGCCACTTGCGTTTCGTCATTGCCATCGTCGAATACTGTGTTGGGATCTTGATGAGTTTCCAGTGAGGTCATGTCAATTAATTCACCATCAACAAACAACCGCATATCGTCCATCGCTTCCCAGTGGCCAACAGTCGTTAAATCAAATTCCATAACAGCGTATTCTGTGCCGTCGATAAACTCCAGATCTCGGAAAAGAACGGGATTGGCGCTTGCATCTCGGAATGGTCCCATCATGTTTTTCAAAACAGGGTCTTCGTAGGACGCGACAGTTGATGACCATTCTCCCAGCAATCCACCGTCGAACGTGTCGGTCGATATTAAGGTGCGTGCGAAGTCTGGCACGCCCATCAGACGCAAAGACCGATCGATATCTGCAGTCAAATCTGATAGACCCACCGATATCGTACTGATACCCGCGACGCCAAGACCAACCATTGAACCGGTCAAAACGGTCCAGTCAACGGTCACCGCACCCTGGTCTGATTCAGCAAAAGTTTTTATCAGTCGAGCAATGTTCATGGCACTTCTTTCAAAATTTTCCTTATAATATTGATAAATAATTTGGTCAAAATTGTTGCAAATTATTACCTAATATAACAACAATTCGTTTACATATTTGAAACGGTGGACCGCCTGCCTCGTCCCAGCACAGGCGGGTGAAACGCACAGCCAAGCTAGGTCGTTTATCCGTTTTTCAATCCAATGTCAGGCCGACCAAGACGGCCCGACACAAATACACAGACTTGCACGTAAAAGGAGCTTTTGCCCTGCGATATTTATCTGGGTAAACACGAAAGACAGCGCCGAAAGATCAAACACTACATGTTCAGCCGGACCCGTTTGTTATCACGCTTAAGCAGCGAATCGGTCTGACGTCTGCCGCACCGGCCGGTAACGTCCCAAACCCTAGCGTCTCCTATTTTTGGCCAAAATTGGACGTACAGATCAGATTATCACGTCTGTCGTTCAGTTTGTGAAGAAGAACGGTCGACAAACACATGCTCATGCAGGCGCCGCGCCTCTCGACTCCGTCACTGCACTCACTTACGAATTCGCGTTTATAGTCACGTCGTCTTCGTCGATGGATGAGCTTACTGCAAAATTATCGATGGCCCACGCTTCGCCCGGTTGGGGTGACGTGTTACCACGACCACGACCTATCCCAAAATTCATGTTCTTACCTGGATTCTTAACCACCACCTGTACGGTGTAATCCGTTTCCTTCCTGACGTTCGTTTCCACTTTACGCGGATTGGCATTATACCCGACGGGATCGTATTCCTTAGCCAATTCCATACGCTCAGTGACGACGTCTGAATCGCTTTTTCGAGTTTCCACGACGGAATAGGCAATCTGCGTTTCGTCATTGCCGTCGTCAAACGTCGTGTGAAGATTGCCGGTCATAAGTGAAGTGGTATCAATCATTTGACCATCAACATACAGCCGCATATCGTCGCTTGCTTCCCATTTGCCGATCGTGGTGAGGTCAAACTCCATAACAGCATACTCAGTGCCCTCGATAAACTCCAGAGAGCGGAAAAGAGTGGCATCGCCACTTTCATCGCGGAATGGGCCCATCATGTTTTTCAAAACAGGGTCATCGTAAGACGCGATGTTCGATGACCATTTTCCCAGTGATCCACCATCGAACGTGTCGGTCGATATTAAAGTGCGTGCAAACTCGGTCACACCCATAAGTCGCAAAGAGCGGTCGATATCCGAAGTCAGATCGGAGAGACCCACCGATATCGTGCTGATACCCGCGACGCCAAGGCCAACCATTGAACCGGTCAAAACGGTCCAGTCGACTGTCACTGCACCTTGGTCAGACCGTAAAAACGTTTGTAGCAGCGTTCGGAGCATCATGGCTCACCTCCCCATCAAAAAGCCTTGTTGAAGAGAAGGCGTAGCGGGCACTTGGGGTGATATTGTGGCAAATTATATTAATTTTTATCAACAATTTGTTGCCCAAACCGAAACAACCAAGCGTCGCTCACATCTTGGAACTGGCGGTCCGTACGATCTGTTGAGCTTAACTCTCTATCCGTTTTGCAATCCAGTGTCGCACCCATGCGATGGGTCGTCTCACCATAGATTCCCCGGTCCAATCAGCCAAACCCAAGCACGGGGCCGCACGATTCTATCGGGTTGATAAAACATACCCAAAATACGATGTGATCAAAAAGGTGTCGCCCCTTCTCCTTCACATTGGTCTGCGAAAATACCGCTGTGCCGGTTACAACAAGGACTCAGCAACCTTGGAGTCGAAGACCTGCGAGGGTTCCCGCCAAATCAAACGGGGTTATAATAAATGTCCAGACCGTGCCGCCTTTGTAGCAAGATAGTCAGCATTCAGCGCTGTCTTTCCGATGTTCAGCGGCACGCGTTCAGTCACGTCTATTCCGTGCGAGTTAAGCATCTTTATTTTGGCTGGATTATTGGTCAACAAGCGCACAGAACCAAACCCAAGCCGTTTCAGTAAATCTGCGCCGATACGGAAATCTCGCTCATCATCCTCGAACCCAAGCCTATGATTGGCATCGACTGTATCAAAGCCTTGATCTTGCAAGGCATAGGCCCGCATCTTATTGGCCAATCCAATGCCGCGTCCCTCTTGGTTCAGATACAGCAAAACGCCCGCACCCGTGGCGCCCATCTGTGCCAGCGCACCCCGCAACTGTGGGCCGCAGTCACATTTCAATGAGCCGATGACATCACCGGTGAAACAGGCTGAGTGCAGGCGTGCCAGAACCGGTTTCGTACGATCTGGTGTACCAATTTCAATCGCATAATGCTCTTCGCCGCCATCCTCGGGGCGAAAGACATGCACTCGTCCAGTCTCATGACTGATCAGCGGGACTCTTGCGGATACAAGTGGATGCAATGGCAGACCATGGCCCAAATGCTCCGAAATCGCGTCGGCGTTTAAAGTTGTGACACCGGGAAATTCGAGGTTATCCCGCAGAGCACGCATCATAACAGCCGGTAATAAATGCGCATCTTTTGCCAGCTGCACCGCGCTGCGCGCATATCCAACTTCGCCGTCGCGGAGCGTTTGAAATGGCCCCTTCAATGGTTTTTGCAGATCCAACGCAGGGTCCGCAACCGAACGGATCCATGCACCGTTTACGTCATTGGGCACCAAGATACGCGCGATATCGCCGTCATAGGCCCGCGCCTTGAGGGTCTGCGCACGTAAACCTGTAATCGCCAAAACAGCAGGCTCGGAGCTCTCGATATGCTGCAAGGCATCGAACCTTTCTTCCGCCAAAGTTTCAGCAGCGATCACCAACACACGGCCATGTTGACCCGCCAAAATGATTGGCGCACCCATTCTAAGGTCGCCTCGGGCGCGAGCAATCAGTTCGTAGGGATGCAACAAAAAGGCGTTCATTTGTATTTGACTTAAGCCGATACGCTAGAAATTGAAATATATCACAGTCTTTTGACACGTCGCCGTGAAGTATTTTTCCGCACCCTTGCCGCAGCCCCCTCGTGGGCGCATGTCTTGGTCAACAATGCAATGGAGGTCACCTATGTCAACGCTTCGTAAAATTCTCCTGGTGGACGATGACGAGGATCTGCGCGAAGCGTTGAGTGAGCAGTTGGTGATGACGGAAGACTTCGACGTATTTGAAGCGAGCACGGGAACGGAAGCCAATGAGAAGGCTAAAGCCGGGCTTTATGATCTCGTAATCCTTGATGTAGGTTTGCCAGATACTGATGGCCGAGAGCTGTGCCGTCGGATGCGCAAGCAAGGGGTGAAATGCCCCATTTTGATGCTAACAGGTCATGACACCGATGCAGATACAATTTTGGGCCTTGAGTCAGGTGCAAATGATTATGTGACGAAGCCCTTTAAATTTCCGGTTTTGTTGGCGCGAATTCGCGCGCAATTGCGTCAACATGAACAATCAGAGGATGCCATTTTTCAGCTTGGCCCATACACATTCAAGCCCTCGATGAAACTCCTGATGACCGAAGACGAGCGTAAAATTCGTTTGACAGAAAAAGAAACTAATATTCTCAAATATTTGTATAGAACAACCAAAAATGTGGTAGCCCGAGATATACTCCTCAATGAAGTGTGGGGATACAACGCAGGTGTCACAACTCACACACTTGAGACACATATTTATCGGCTTCGACAAAAAATTGAACCAGACCCTTCGAATGCGCGTATTCTTGTAACTGAAAGCGGTGGGTATCGCCTTATCGCTTAACTGAGCCCTGGGTGTCGGGGAAATGGCACTCCTCCCTGTTGGACTGGCCCGGCTCACGCCGGGCTTTTTTTGTTTAATCTGGTTTCCAAATTTTTACGCTCTTAAAGCGCAGGGCAATTTTGAACAACGGTCGATCTGTCTTGCCAATATCTGGCATTCGCACTTTTCTATTAGGATTTCTGATCCGATACAGTCTTTTGCGGCATTGGTTGGGATCATATTACGTGTTCGATCCCAAGCCTTCATAGTGCGATTTTTTCCTCGGACTGGACGGACGCATTGTGGGACAAGTTTTACACGACAACGCCACGACGACAGCGGCAGTCTATTAAGCACCACAAAACAGTCAAGAAAACCTGAGGGTTTTGGGATCAACCCCAAGATTGTCGCAAAATGGAAGCCAAGCACTTCAATTTGGGATCGAAAGACAGGGCCAAAGACACCCGCCGCCACTGCTCTTCGCCCAGACGAGGAAGCGATCATCGTTGTATCGCGCAGGCAGAGACTGCCTCCCTCCGATGATTGGCTCTATGCATTTCAGCCTCCAATTCCACACATGTCCCGTTCTTCGTTGCATCGCTGTTTGCACAGGCATGGCATTCGTCGCTTGCCAGATGTCGATGGCGACAAACCGGCCAAGACGCGTTGCAAGCGGGACCCATCAAAGACTTCCATGTCGATCTGGCCGAGGCTCGCACCACAGAAGGCAAGCGCTATCTGTTTGTGGCAATGGACCGAACATCCAAATGCGCCGTCGCGCGCCTGGTGCCCATGGCTGGCACGTTGGCCGCGGCACAGTTTCTGCGCGAAGTGATCGCAGAAGTGCCATGCCAGATCGTATTCACCGTTACTGGACTTCCGTTCACCCATCGCAAGAAAAACACTTCTGCTTTTGAGCACGCTTTCGACAGGGCCTGCCGTGAAAACCAGGTTGAGCACCGGCTGACAAAAGTGAAGCATCCCTGGACAGAGGGTCAGCTTGAGCGGATGAACAGAACGATCAAAGAGGCCTCAGTGAAACGCTTTCCCAACGACACACAGGATCAGATTCAGCCGCATCTCTCCGATTTTCTGGACGCATACAAACATGCGCGGCGCTTGAAGACACTCTCAGCCCTCACACTATATGAGTTCATTTGCACAACATGGCTACACGAACCAGAAAGATTCAAACGCGATCCGTGCGCTCAGATGCCGGGACTGAACAGCTAGGTGGTGGGCTTTTGACGCTGAACAAGCGGGTCAGGGCGCATCTTGACACCGAGATTGTGTCAGCCAAGGACCCCGACCTTGCCCGTGAGAACGAATGACTTCGGAGAGAAAATCATCTTCTGGCGGAGGAGAAAGACATTCTCAAAAAGGCAACAGCGGTCTTCGCGCGCAAAAAGCCATGAGGTTTAGGTTCATCAAAGAGCCTGGCCGCGATTTCCCGACCAACCGTCTTTGCAAGGTTCTGGATGTGGGCGAACGTGGCCTGCGTGCCTATCGCAGCCGACCTGCCAGCCAAAGGCAACCGACCGACAGGTCGGTATGGCGTACATCAAAGAACAGGCTCGTCTCAGCTTGGCCAGCTGCGGCCGTCCGAGAATGACGTAAGACCTTAAAAAGTTGGGATTGAACATTGGCCACCGCCGCGTCGGCAGGCTCATGCGTGAGAACGGCTTCGAGGTTGAAAGATCAAAGAAATACAAACTGACGACCGACAGCAACCACGCTTTTAACATTGCGCCAAACCTGCTGAACCGGGACTTCCGTGCCGATCAACCGAACCAGAAGTGGGCAGGCGATATAAGCGGCGTCCAATGGGCTCGAACCAATGGCGGACAAAGGCTCGGTCCTGGACGGGCAGTCCTGGCCCGTGATCGGCTGGCCCGTCAGCAATCGCATAAAACGAGACTTGGGGATCCGGGGTTTGTGGAGTGGGGGTGATCTTGTTTGCGGCTTTGAGCAGGGTCTGCCCGATCGCGGCCATCGCCAGTTGGGGCGTGGGTTTTGGCCCGCCCGAAACAGCTGGCGCGGTGCGGACCGAAGAGGCGTTTCATCGCGCCAAAGCAGTGCTCGACCCGAAAGCGGCGTTTGGAGATCAGCTTGTTGCACCCCTTCTCGGAGGCGCGGAGCGGACGGTTGCGTGCGGCCTTGCGCAGGATCCCGTCGCGATGCTTGCCGCGCAGCCTCTCGCGATTGGCCTTGCTGGCATAGGCTTTGTCGGCCAGCACCCGCCGGGCGCTGGCCCCTTCGATCATACACCCGAACTCCGGGCGCGCGGCGCGGCGCGGTTGGCGGGCGTGGCGCGCACCTTGTCGATGAAGCCTTCCTCATCAGCGCGGGCGAAGGCCTCGTGACCGAGCGTGGATTTGGACCCCTTCTGGACC
>JBELMC010000021.1:0-35492 GCA_042096155.1 Dinoroseobacter sp. | reverse complement strand
AAGCCTGTTCGATGATGGTTACAGCTATATCAAGGCCAAGACCAATTGGCCTGGTTTTGGGGTTCTGCCCTGGTTTGCCGATGCGTGGAAACTGCCTGCCGAGGATGCGTTGGACCTGGCCAAAGCGCCTCGGACATCCGGGGTCAAGATCGCGTGTCTTGTGTTTGCGCGGATCTCGAATTTCGATGATCTTGATCCGCTGGCGCAAGAGCCCGATGTCGATTTACAAATGATTGAGGCAGGCCGCCCTGTTCCCGGCGATATCGATGTGGTGATTTTGCCAGGCTCGAAGTCGACCCGAAGCGATCTGGCGTTTATGCGGGCCCAAGGGTGGGATGTGGACCTTGCAGCGCATATCCGGCGCGGTGGTCATGTGCTGGGAATTTGCGGCGGCTATCAGATGCTGGGGCACAGCATAGATGATCTGGCTGGGATCGAAGGCGTGCCAGGGCGCAGCGATGGCTTGGGCCTGCTCGACGTTGTGACAACGATGACACCTCATAAGCGTCTCACTCTAGTGCGTGCAGTCTCCGGCGCGGGCACGTTGTATCGTGGTTATGAGATGCATATTGGCCAAACCACGGGCCCGGATTGTGCGCGTCCCGTGGCCCATATCGATGGTCGGCCAGAAGGGGCCGCATCCGCGACTGGCCAGATCAAAGGCACTTATCTGCACGGAATGTTCCGCGATGATGTGTTCCGGGCCGAATGGCTGGCTCAATTCGGCGCGGCTTCTCAAGGCGGCTACGGCGCGGAGGTCGACGCGGTTCTGAGCGCGCTTGCCGATCATATGGAAACTCATCTCGACCTGGATGCTTTGTTGGCCGCTGCCAGATAGGCGGTCTTGTCGCACATCGCTCAAAGAGGCGATGCGCAGGGCTTCGCAGAACACCGCTTGGCCAAATGCGGCAAGAGCTTCAGGATATGAACCACACAAGGTGTGCCGCATAAGCCATATCGGTCGCTTATGACGCAAAACGATGCGTGTGATCCAAATATATGCGCAACTGCGCCCGGTTTTACAAAACCAAAGGCGCAAGTGCGGTCGCAGCGCTCGCGCGTAAATGCTCCTTAAAGCCCTGTACGGGTCAGACGGACCGCCGCCAAGAAGATCTTGTGTGGATCTCGACAGACCAGCGGGTGTTTGAGGATATGACGGGATCTGCGGCCGCATATGATGCCAAGCGGTCAGGCGCGCTGACGGCCGCAAGCGAATGCAGTCCGACGGGATTGTCTGCGCAAAATCGCCTGGGGTTAGCGGCTTTCGTCGGCGCCCATTTTGCGTTCCAGCCAGCGTACAAAGAAGCTGATGATCAGCACAAGAACAAGGTATTCGAAAATAAGCAGCGTATAAATTTCAAGTGGTCGGTATTCTGTGACCACCAGCTCGTTGGCCCGGCGCGTCAGTTCTTGCATGCCGATCACCGACGCGAAGGCGGACATTTTGACGATATAGATGAATTGATTGGCCAAGGGCGGCAAAATCCGACGGATCGCCTGGGGCAGGATGACGTAGCGCATGGTTTGGCCATAGCTGAGCCCGATGGTCTTGGACGCCTCTGTCTGGCCCTTGCTGATCGATTGGATGCCCGCCCGGTAGATCTCGGCGGTGAAGGCGCTGTCAGAAATGGCCAATGTGATCACCGCGCCCCAAAACGCGTCGATGCTGACATTGATCCCCATGGACTTGAGCACCACTGGCAGACCGTAGAACACCCAAAACAACATGGGCAGCAACGGGATCGCGCGGATAAACTCAATATAGATGCGGCTTGGCAACCTGATCCAGCGGTTGTGCGACATGCCAGGCAACGCCACAAGTATCCCGATCATCATCGACAAAGCAGCCGCAATCACGGACAGCAGAATCGTCGCGCCAAAGCCGTTCAACAAAAACTGGATATTGTTCAGTCCGGCTGGTGTGTTCGGATTGATCACATACCAGCCCCAATTGCCCGACGCACCGCAACCGGCCAAAATCAGCATCGATGCCAAGAGCACAATGGTAGAGCTTTTCATAAGGCGGGCCTCAGTGTTGGAGGATTTGGTTCAGAAACATGCGACAGCGCGCGGTTTCGGGAGTGCTGAAAAATTGTTCGGGTGCGCCCGTCTCGATGATCTGGCCTTGGTCCATGAACACCATCCGATCGGCGACTTTACGGGCAAAGCCCATCTCATGGGTGACCACGATCATGGTCATCCCGCCTTCGGCCAAATCAACGATCACATCGAGCACTTCGGAAATCATTTCAGGATCAAGCGCCGAGGTCGGCTCGTCAAACAGCATGATCTTTGGATCCATGCACAACGAGCGGGCGATAGCGACCCGTTGTTGCTGGCCTCCGGATAGTTCACGCGGATGTTTATTGGCCTGATCAGGGATGCGGACACGTTCCAGGTACTGCATCGCGCGGGCTTCGGCGGCGTCGCGCGAAAGACCTCGGGCCTTCATCGGGCCCAGCGTCAAGTTCTGCATAATCGTCAGATGCGGGAACAGGTTGAACTGCTGAAACACCATCCCCACTTCGCCCTGGATCTGGTTTGTCGCAGCTTTCCCGGTCAGCTCAATGCCATCCACAATGATCGAGCCGCCATCATGGTCTTCAAGCGCATTCACGCATCGGATCAGCGTTGATTTTCCAGACCCCGATGGGCCACATATGACCATTCGCTCGCCATGGGTCACATCAAGATCAATGTCTTTGAGGGCTTGAAACGTCCCAAACCATTTGCACAGGCCTCGAATTTTGATCGCTTGATCGGTTTGTGTCACGGACGTTCCCTCATTGCACAGCTTTACTGGCCCAAAATGTCTGCTTACAATGACTACTCAAGTTGACATTTTTTGTGTATCAAAAAACTGCAAATTCTGACAAAACTATGTGAAGTGAGAAAAACATGAATTTTTTGAAGAAGATGGGCCTCGCCTTGGTGTTTGCGACGACGCTGCTTGGTGGACCAGTTCATGCCCAATCGGCGCTGAACGACATTCTGTCGGGGGGTGTTCTAAAAGTCGGAACAACTGGTGACTGGAACCCAATGACCGTCCGCGATCCTGCGACCAACAGCTATGTCGGCTATGATATTGATGTGATGACCAAGCTGGCCGAGGATCTGGGCGTCACGTTGGAATTCGTTCCAACCGACTGGAAAACGCTGGTCAACGGTGTCGTCGCGGGCAATTATCATATGACAGGCTCGGCTTCGATCAGCCCTGCACGTCTGAAAGCGGCGGGCTATTCCTCAAGCTACATCGCGGTTGAGATGTTCCCATTCACCACTGATGACAAGATTGGGAATTTCACCGGCTGGGAATCGATCAACCAAGCCGGTGTGAATGTCGCGACGACATTGGGCACCTCGTTCGAAAAACTCGTGCGCGACTGGTTCCCCAATGCGCAGATCACCGTCGTTGAAGCTCCCGCACGGGGCTTTCAAGAAGTCCTTTCAGGCCGTGCCGATGTGTTCGTCACGTCAAATATCGAAGGCTCGACTTTGGTGGAAAAATTCCCAAATGTCCGCCAGATCCCGGTGGAGGCTGCGCGCGCGCCAACCCCAATCGCGATGCTGTTGCCTCAGGGCGATCAAGTCTGGATCAACTATGTCAACAGCTGGATCGAGCTGCGCAAGGCCCAAGGGTTCTTTGCGAACACAGCTGCGAAATGGGGCCTGTAAGCCCATCGCGATAGAACATGATGGCGGCGTCCTTCGGGGCGCCGTTTGCATTTATACGGCACGCGCGTGTGGGGCCAGGCCTGTGGCGCGCGGCGATCGTCACTCGTTTGATATGCTGGGCGAAGCACTTCATGATCTGGTCCTGGCACATTCAGGCGTCCGATGTCGAAATTATCCAATGGTCGGCGCGCATCGCGATTTGCCGGTTTATTGGGCAAGGCGGTTGTTGCAAAACGGCGCGAAGCCGTCATTTATTGACCAATTTGTGACTCTGGCCATGCCGGTTGATGCAATGGCGCCTGATCCAAAATTGCCGCGCCTTGCACGGATGTTTTGGGCCGATCAAACCAGACCGATCCTGCCGCTGATGGCCCAAGCGGATATCACCGCGCGCCGTCACCGCGCGTCACAGCTGCATCGACATGACAGCAGCGGGCGGCAATGCGCCGCGTCTCGCAGCGGCGTCCTAAAGCAAAATGGCCGGGTCTGGCTGCGGCAGACTGGCATGGTGTTTCAACAACGCCTCTTGGCGCGCGATCACCGCATCCGTCGGTGGGCAGGTGCGCCGGGTCTGTAAGCTGACATGAAGCATCAAGGCTTCACCGGTCGCAACCTCTGCCCCTTGTGAATTCAGCAGACGGTGGAAAACGCGCAGTTTTTTGCCTTTCGCTTCCAGAAGTTGGCTGTCCACGACAAGTGTATCGCCGGCCTTACATTCGGACAAATACCGCAGCCGCGTGTCGACAGTGAAATAGCTCAGCCCGCTTGCAACATAGTCGGCATCGGCACCTATTGCGACCATCACCGCATCGTTGGCGTCAGACACGACCTGCCCATAGCGGCTTTCATTCATGTGGCCGTTATAATCCGTCCAGTCGATTGGCACGACACGTTCGATCGTGCGCAAGGCCGGTCCCCCGCTTGGCCGCGGCAGCGCTTTTTCATGGCTGTTCAGCAGAGCCCCGGCCGCCTGATCACGGGCCTTCAATGCGCGCAACATCGACACGAGATTGTCGTCGCGCAGCCGTTCAAGATCGCGAATACTCAGGTGGCCAGATTGGGTATCGGATTGATCGGAAATGGTTTTGACCAGATCCCGTGTCAATTCAGGCACGTTCATAAGCTTGGTCCAGGGCGATTTGAGGCACGGCCCGAATTGCGCAATGAAATGGGCCATGCCCGCCTCGCCGCCCGCTATGCGATAGGTTTCAAACAGACCCATTTGCGCCCATCTCAGGCCAAAACCATACCGGATCGCATTGTCGATCTCTTCTGTCGTGGCAATGCCATCTTTGATCAGCCAAAGTGCCTCACGCCAAACGGCTTCCAACAGGCGATCCGCAATATGCGCATCAATTTCCTGTCGAACCTCAAGGGGATACATTCCGATGCGCGTCAGGTAAGCGACCGCTTTGGCGCGCTGATCGGGATTGCCGACGATCTCGACGACAGGCAGAAGATAGACCGGGTTAAAGGGATGGGCGACAATTGCATGGGCGCCATTTTGGTTTAACTGCGATGGCGTGAAGCCAGAGGTGGACGATGCAACAACCGTATCTGGCGCGCAGTGTTCCATAATCTGGGCAAATATTTTATGTTTGAGATCAAGACGCTCAGGCACACTTTCCTGAACCCAATCGGCATCCTTCACCGCATCTGCCAAGCTCTGGATAAAGGTTAATTTGCCCTCAGGGGGCAGGGCGCGATCATATAGCATGGGCAGCGCGTGACGCCCATTGCGCAGGACCGCATCAATCTTGCGCGGGGCCTCTGGATCGGGATCAAAAATTTTGACATCCCATCCGTTTAGAAGGAACCGCGCGGCCCAGCCGCCGCCGATGACGCCACCACCGATCAGTCCTGCTATCGTCATAACGGCCTCATGCGTTCAGGGTTTCGGTATGGCCATCGATGCACATCGCCTGACCGGAGATTTTTGACCCAGCCTCTGAGGTCAGAAACAAGGCCATATCGGCAATGTCATCGGCCGTGACCCAGGTATTTAACGAAACTCCAGCGACATAGCGATCACGGACCTCTTGCTCGCCGATACCACGGGCGGCCGCTTCGTTGGCCACGACACGGTCCATGCGAGGTCCTTCGACGGACCCCGGACACAGGCCGTTCACCCTGATCCCGTCGGGGCCGAGTTCCATTGCGAGGGTTTTCATCAAGCCGATAATGCCCCACTTGGCCGTCGCATAGGGCGAACGGAAAGGATAGCCGAACAATCCCGCGGTGGAGGACGTCAACAAGATACATCCGGATTTTTGCGTCCGCATCATGGGGCTGGCCCATTTTGTCGCCAGGAATGCTCCGTCAAGATTGGCCGATAATGTGGCGCGCCAATCGCTCAGAGACAGATCTTCAATGCGACCTGCAGGTCCGCCTGTGCCAGCGTTTGCACATAAAATATCGATGCCGCCGAGCTGAATTTCGGCTTTGGCAAAGACTGTTTGCATCGCTGCTTCGTCAGTCACATCTGCATGGTGAGAAAAAACATGTTCATTATCAGTGCCGTGAACCGTTTCAGGATCAATATCACAATAGGCAACGATGGCCCCTTCGGCGGCAAAACGGCGCACAAGGCAGGCGCCGATGCCAGCGCCCCCGGCGGTGACGAAAACCCTTTTCCCGTGTAGACTTGTCATGCTGGTGCCCGTTTCGTAAGGCCCAGTTTGGCCCGTACTGCGTCTGGGCCAAGTATGTTTGCACCAATATTTTCGACAATTCCACGCGCTTTTTCAACAAGTTGTGCGTTTGTGGCCAGGACGCCTTTTTCCAGCCACAGGTTGTCTTCCAGCCCGACACGGACATGGCCTCCGGCCAAGACGGACGCGGCGACAAAGGGCATTTGATTGCGACCAAGAGAGAATGCCGACCAGGTCCAGTCGGCGGGCACGTTGTTGACCATCGCCAGAAACGTGTTGAGATCATCTGGCGCGCCCCATGGCACCCCCATACACAATTGGACCAAGGCAGGGCTGTCTAAAATGCCCTCCGAAACCAATGCTTTAGCAAGCCAGAGATGGCCGGTATCGAAGGCCTCAATCTCCGGTTTTACGCCGATTTCGGTCATCATTTTTCCCATGGCACGCAACATACCGGGCGTGTTGGTCATCACGTAGTCGGCTTCGGCGAAGTTCATGGTGCCACAGTCCAGAGTGCAAATTTCCGGCAAGCACTCTGCGATATGGGCAACGCGTTCGGCGGCGCCGATCATATCTGTGCCCGAAACCAGCGGAAGCGGTGCGTCCGGGCGGCCGAACACCAGGTCGCCGCCCATGCCAGCCGTCAGATTCAGAACTACGTCTGTCTCGGAGTCTCGAATGCGATCTGTAACTTCACGGTAAAGCGCAAGGTCGCGCGCTGGTGCGCCTGTATCTGGGTCGCGGACATGACAATGTACAATGGCGGCGCCGGCTTTGGCCGCCTCAATCGCGCTGTCGGCTATTTGTTTGGGCGACCGCGGCACATGGGGGCTGCGGTCCTGCGTGCCCCCGGAGCCTGTGACAGCGCAGGTGATAAAGACATCCTTGTTCGGTTCAAGTGGCATGGCGGGCTCCGGCTGAGGGGCAATAGGTATGTGTCAATTGAAACGCCTTGACACATTTGTAATATGCGCAATTAATCAAGAATATGCCCAATTGGACAAAACTTAGCCAGACGCGCCAAGATTTCAGCCTGCTGCTGTTTGATCCTTTTTCCAATCATGTGCTGGCCAATATCCTCGAGCCGCTACGCGCGGCCAACGATCTGTTGGGACGCGAGGTGTATCGCTGGAAATTTTTGACTGTGGATGGTGGCGCGGTCCGCTCGTCGAGCGGATTGCCGGTGATGCCCCATGCGGCGCTGGGCGATGAAGGCGAAGGCGATATGCTGGTCGTATTGCCAAGCTATGGCTTCCGCGCGCTGCCCAACCCTTATTTGCGCCGGGCGTTGCGGACGGCGTCGGATCGGTATTTGTGGATGGCAGGGGTCGATTGCGGTGCGTGGTTGCTGGCCGATGCCGACCTGTTGGACGCAAGCCGCGCAACGATCCATTATGACGAATTCGACGCGTTCTCAGAACGGTTCCCAAATGTCCGCGCCGAGCGCTCACGCTGGGTGATCGACAATGATCGGATCACGGCGGGGGGGGCGCTGCCGGGCTTCGAGCTGGTGCTGCATTTGATCGGAGACACCCACGGCACCGCGTTGACCCTCGAAATCGCAGCATTGTTTATGTCGGGCAGTGAACGGCCGTCACCGGGCTTGGTGGCCCGTGACCCTTTGGTGGCGCGCGCGATTGAGATGATGCATGCGCATATCGAGCGCCCCTGGAAGATATCGGAGATCGCGGCTGTCTTGGGGGTGTATCATGTGCAGCTGGACCGACGGTTTCGGGCCGGTTTGGGGGCGTCGCCGCGTGCGGTTTACGTCAAACTGCGCCTGGATGCGGCCAAACGCATGGTGGCGCAGACCGACCTGAGCATCACCGAGATCGGTCTGCGGGTGGGTTACGAGACTCCGGCCTCGTTTTGCCGGGCCTTTCGGTGCGCCTTTGGCAAAACGCCGGGCGCCTGGCGGGTGGAAGGGCCCGCGAGTGGGCATCGGGGTGTGACATCCAATGCCGGGCGCGGCGCTGCAGGGTCTTGACGGCACGGGCGTGATTGGCAAGCAAGGCCACCGAACACATTTGGAGATGTAACCCTATGTCCTTTGAACGTGAGCTCAAAATCGCGCCATCTATTCTGGCGTCGGATTTCGCCAATTTCGGGGCCGAGATCGAAGCGGTCGAGGCCCAGGGCGCGGATTGGATCCATGTCGATGTCATGGATGGACATTTTGTCCCCAATATCACCTTTGGCCCGCAGACTTGCAAAGCGATCCGACCCCATGTGAAGACGGTGATGGATGTGCATCTGATGATTGCGCCGGTTGATCCCTATATCGAGGCGTTTGCCGAGGCCGGCGCGGATGTGATTTCGGCGCATTTTGAAGCCGGACCGCATATTCACCGGACCTTGCAAGCCATTCGCGGCGCTGGGTGCAAGGCCGGTCTGGCGCTGAACCCGGGTACGGGCGTCGAGGTCGCAGCGCCGCTTTTGGACAGTGTGGATCTGGTATGCGTGATGACAGTGAACCCCGGCTTCGGTGGTCAGAAATTCATCGCATCCCAGGTCGCCCAAGTGGCGCGCCTGCGCGAGATGATTGGCGACCGGCCGATCCACATCGAGATCGACGGCGGTGTTGATCCGACAACCGCGCCTTTGGTGCGGGCGGCGGGCGCGGATGTGCTGGTGGCAGGCTCTGCGGTGTTTCGCGGCGGCTCGGTTCGGGATCCGGGCCCCTACGGCACCAATATGGCTGCGATCCGGGCGGCCTGCGCGTGACGGCGCTGATCTTTGATCTGGATGGGACTTTGATCGACAGCGCCCCCGAGATTGCCGGGTTGCTGAATTCGGTCATGCAAGACGAAGGGCAAGAGCCATTCACATTGGCGCAAGTGACAGGCTTTATCGGCAACGGGGCGCAGACGCTCGTGGCGCGGGCCATGGCCGCGCGCGGCATGGATATGACCCAGCATGGCAGGATTCTCGACGTGCTGCTCAAGCGGTATCAGAACGCGCCGGAGCTAACGATCCTGTATCCCGGGGTGCGCGCTGCGCTTGAGGGCTGGCACGCCGCAGGTGTCGCCATGGGGATCTGTACCAACAAGCCGATTGCGGCGACCGAAAAGGTGCTGAGCTATCTGAATTTGACCCACCTGTTCGATGTGGTGATCGGCGGCGACAGTCTTGAGACGCGCAAGCCCGATCCGCTGATGCTGACCCATGCGATCGCGACGATGGGGGTCACAGATGTGGTTTATGTCGGTGACAGTGAAGTCGATGCGGCCACCGCGCAGGCAGCGGCGGTGCCGTTCGCGTTGTTCACCCAAGGCTATCGCAAGACGTCGGTGGCCAATATCCCCCACGAGCAGAGTTTCGACGATTGGCATCGATTCTATCGCGGTCTGGCGCTGTAGGCCGGCTTTTGATTGCTGAGATGTACGGTATGAAAAAATCATTTTTTTCATGGGCTTGTGATGTTTTTGCAAGCGCATGCAAAAAACACTTGCGTGATGGCGGGCGCGAGGCATAGCCTAACGCTTGAATACGATTGCAAAAAGCGTTCGGTGGCGCGTTCAGGGGGGGTGCGACGATGGCCGAGATCAAGCTTCAGAACATCTCGAAACGTTGGGGCAGCTTCGTTGGTGTCGATCAGCTGAACCTGACCATCGCGGATAAGGAATTTTTGGTGCTTCTGGGCCCGTCGGGCTGTGGCAAGACGACGACCATGCGGATGATTGCGGGGTTGGAGGATGCCTCGGAAGGGGACATCCTGGTGGATGGCAAACGGATCAATGATCTGGAACCCAAGGACCGGGACGTGGCGATGGTGTTTCAAAGCTATGCGCTGTATCCCAACATGAATGTTTACGACAACATCCGGTTCCCGCTGAAGGTGCGCGGAATTGACCCAAGCACCCATGATGAAAAAGTGCGCCGGGCCAGTGCGATGGTTGAGCTGGATGATTTTTTGCACCGCAAACCCGCAGAGCTGTCCGGCGGCCAGCGTCAGCGCGTGGCGTTGGCGCGCGCAATTGTGCGCGAGCCAAATGTTTTTTTGATGGACGAGCCGTTGTCGAACTTGGATGCGAAACTGCGGGTCAGCACCCGTGCGCAGATCAAGAACCTAAGCCACGAGCTGGCGGTCACCACGATTTACGTGACCCATGACCAGATCGAGGCGATGACGCTGGCGGATCGGGTCGTGGTGATGAAGGCGGGTGTGGTGCAACAGGTTGGCAGCCCGACCGAGATTTACGACACGCCCGCCAACACATTCGTGGCAAGCTTCATTGGCAGCCCGGCGATGAACCTGATTGAAGGCGCGGCAAAAGGCGGGGTGTTTTCGGCTGACCGCACCGTAATCCCCGGCTTGGCGGCGGCAGAGGGCGCGATGACCCTGGGGTTCCGCGCCGAGGATGCGCAGCTTGCCGAGGCAGGCCAGGGCCAGATCAATGCGCCGATCTACACGCTGGAATTGCTGGGCGATGCGACGATGATTTCGGTCCGCGTGGGCGGCGCTTTGGTCAGCGTGAAGGCCGAGAAAAGCTATCGGGCCGAGATCGGAGATCCGGTCTCGATTTCCATACCAGCAGAGATTTGCCACCTGTTTGAAGCCGGATCAGGTGCGCGTATCGGGGCATAACGCTCTGTAAAGACCCGAAGATATATCGGGACAACCCCGAGGTGCAGGCTTCGAAGATGCACCTCTTTAGGACAGGGAGACGACAATGTTTCTGAAAAAAGTGGCCCTAGCTGGGTCTTTCACATTGCTGGCCAGTACAGCTTATGCCGCCTGTGGCATTGACAGCGGGCGCGTCAGCATCGTGGGCAACGAATTCCCCGCGATCCAGACCGTTGGTGCGGGCGCGGTGGCCTGTGCGTCAGATGGGGTCGAGATCACATCGAATCTGACGGCGGATCACCAGAAGATCAACGTGGCGGGCATGACCGGCAATCCGGCGGAGTACACCTCGGCGATTGTTGCGAATTCGTCCATCGTGGCGTTGATGAACGACGATTTGATCCGTCCCTTGGATGATCTGGTGGCCGAATATGGTCAGGACCTCAAGTCCAATCAGCTGATCACAGTGGGCGGTCAAGTGATGGCTGTGGCGTTTATGGCCAATGCACAGCACCTTGTGTATCGCGACGATGTGCTCAAGCAGATCGGCGTGGAGCCGCCCAAAACCTATGAAGAGCTTCTCGCCGCTGCCAAGATGATCCGGGATCAGGGTATTTTGGAACATCCGGTGGGCGGCGCCTATGCAGCTGGGTGGAATTTGGCGCAAGAGTTCAACAACATGTATATCGGTCATGGCGGGACGTTCTTTGAGCCCGGCACCGCCAAGGCGTCAGTCAACAATGCCCAAGGCATCGCCGCGCTTGAGATGATGAAGGCGCTGTCGGAATACATGAACCCCGATTTCCTGACCCATGACTCCAATGCCACATCGGCCGAGTGGAAAGCAGGCAATGTTGCGCTGATGAACATGTGGGGCAGCCGCGTAGGCCCGCTGCGCGACACCGAAGGGTCCAGCCAGGTGGTTGTCGACAACACCATGATCGCCGGTCCGATGACTGTTGCGGGGGGCAACGTGCCTGCAACCACCTTGTGGTGGGATGGCTGGACAGTGGCCAAAAACATCAGCGACGAGGACGCGGTTGCGACCTTCAAGGCGATGAACGCAGCGATTGATCCGTCGATGCTGAATGAAGAGACCGCGCCACAGGCGGTTTGGCTGATCGACGGTTATGAGCCTACCGCGGCGGCCATCGGCGTCTTTGCGGCTGCGAATGCAGGATCGGTGCCCTATCCGATGCTGCCCTACCAGGGCCTGCTGCATTCGGCCTTGGGCGCTGAGCTGGCCGACTTCATGCAGGGCAAGGAAGATGCCGCAACTGCATTGGCTGACGTAGAAGCGGCATATACAGCGGCCGCCAAAGAGAAGGGCTTCCTTCAGTAAACTGGGGTTGACCCAAACTTTGCGCAAAGGGGCCCATGGTGTTCCTTTGCGCCTCGTCAAAATCGTTCTCTTCGGCTCCGGTGTGGATCTATGAAGCACAAGACCTTCTTCTGGTTTATTCTGCCCACAGCGACGGCGATGCTGTTGTTTATCGCGCTGCCGATTGTCTCGGTGACGATCCAGTCGATGTACACACCGCATGAACAAGTCCTGCGCGAGGTCGAGAATTGCGGCCCTTTTGGGTGCACCAAAGAGACCTCCGTGGATGTTGCGGCCACAGAAGAGCTGCGCACAGCCAAGCCGCTGGGCCAATTTGCCGGTTTGGATATCTATTTTGATCGCGGCCATTTGGCGATCTCTGAAGTGGCCGCCGCATGGGACAGCCGCGACAGTCTGGGTGGCTTTGCGCGGGATCTGGGCAACTTGCCGTTCTACAGGGCCATGGGCTTTACACTGGTCTACACCTTCAGCGTCACGCCGCTGTTGATCGTTCTCGGCTTCATGATCGCGATTGCGGTCAATTCGCTGCACCGCCATCTCAAGGGGGTGATCATTTTCTTCTCATTGCTGCCGATGATTGTGACGCCTTTGATCGGCTCGTTGATCTTGTTTTGGATGATTGACAGCCGCGGCGTGATCGGCACGGCTTTGCAGTGGATCGCAGGCGATCCGGAGCTGTCGCTGAAAGCCTCAACCGGGCTGACATGGGTGATGCTGATCGTCTATGGGGTCTGGCATTCCGCGCCTTTCGCCTTTGTGGTGTTCTATGCGGGGCTGCAAACCTTGCCGCAAGACACGCTCGAGTCGGCACAGATTGATGGTGCGAGCCGTTGGCAGCAGACCAGATATGTCGTGATCCCCCATCTGATGCCGTTGGTGACATTTGTTGCGCTGATCCAGCTGATGGACAATTTCCGGGTGTTCGAGCCGATCGTGGGCTTCAATGCGTCGGCCCATGCGACCTCGCTCAGCTGGTATATCTTCAACGATCTGGGCGGCGAGACGCGCTTGTTGTCTTCGGCGGCGGCAACGTCGGTTCTGACGATCATCGGCGTGACGATCTTGCTGTTTCCTGTCCTGGCGCGCACTTGGCGCGACTACAACGCAAAGAGCTGACCGATGGCAAGCAAAGCACAACAACAACCCTTGGCGCTGCGTCTGATGATCTGGAGCTTCGTCTCAGTGTGGTTGATCCTTGCGGCGTTTCCATTCTTGTGGACCTTTTGGGGCAGTTTCAAAGTTGAGCTCGATTTCTTTTCGAAGGCGGATTGGACCAATGCGCTGACCGGTGCGCGCACTCTGGCTGAGCATGGTACGGCGTTCACTGGGGATGGCTATTCGGGGGCATGGATCGAAGAGAAGTTTGGCCGCGCGGTTCTGAACACGTTTATCGTTTGTTTCTTCACAGTGACAATTTCGCTGACCTTCGGCACGCTGGGCGGCTATGCGTTGTCGCGCTCGGGCTACAAATATGTGTTCTGGCTGTTGATCTTCGCGCTGTTGTTCCGCGCAATGCCGCCGATCACCTTGGTGTCGGGCTATCTGTTGCCGTTCTTTGAGTGGAATCTATGGGGGATCTTGCCGACCTCGATCATCGTGTTGGTGGCGATCAACCAGCCGTTCACCTTATGGATGTTGCATAGTTTTTTTCAAAAGATCCCGAAAGAGCTGGACGAAAGTGCCAAGGTGGATGGCTGCACTCAGTTTCAGGCGTTCCGCCATGTGATCATCCCGGTGATGTGGCCTGGCGTGATCACCACGGGGCTGTTCAGCTTTTTGCTCGCCTATAACGATTTTGCGGTGACTTCGATGCTGTTGAACAAAGAAAACCAAACCATGGTGCCGAAAATCGCCAGCTTTCTGGGGACCACTCAGACCGAAGGCAATGTGATGTTTGCGGTGGCGGCGGTTGTGTCGGCGACCGCGCCGTTGTTTGTATTGGTGATGTTCTTTCAGCGCCAGATCGTGTCGGGTCTGACCCAAGGCGCGGTGAAGGGCTGATCGGGTGGCCGGGTCCGCCCCCAAAACTGCGCTGGCCTATCTGCGATTTGGCGAATGCCACCGCATGCAGATCAAACCGTTTTGGGGCCAAGAGCCCACGGGCGAGCGGTTGTTTATGCGGGTCTGTGATTGGTGGCGCCGCGAGAGTGATCTGCTGGTCGAGAATTGGGTCTTCGTTGATATCCCGCATGCGCTGCTGCAGCTGGGCTATGATCTGCTCGAAGCGCCATGACCACGTCGCTGGACTTCATCGTGATCGGCGTGGGAGGTGCCGGAGACGTGATCGCGACGCCTCTGGCAGAGCCGGGCGCCTTATCGGTCGCGGTGCCGCAGGTGCGGCGGTCTCAAACCCATCTGGTGCGTTGCGACAGGGCCGATCATCGGGGTGCCATCGTGCATGTGGACGACGCCCCTGTCTCGCTTCGCCCGCGTGGTCAGGTCAAAGGGCGCCAAAATTTGCGGGTTGCAGAGGCTTCTGCGACGCCGTCGATCACATCGGCCACCACCAACGCGCCCGCGAGGATCATCGGTCATCGGGTGGCGAGTTTCATCACAGAGGATTGCGCATGAAAGGGTCTCGTCCTGAGCAGGCGGTCTTGAGCCGCGACACCGATATGACCAAGACCGCAGCCACCCGTGCGGTGATCGAGGGCATGGTGGATGGTCTGAACGATCATCGGATCGATGATATCGGCGCGTTTTTTGCCGAGAGCTTTCGTTGGATGGGCAATCGGGGCTGTGGCACCAAAAACGGTCTTCAGCAGTTTCAAGACAATTGGCAGCGTCCGTTCCAGGCGGCGTTTTCTGACAAGGTCTGCATCGATGAAGCACGTCTGTATATGGGCGAATGGGCGGCGGCTTTTGGGCGGCAAGAGGCGCGCCATTCTGGTCCCTTTATGGGGGTTGCGCCGACCGGCAAGAAAGTCACGATCCGCTATATGGATTTTTGGAAAGTCGAGGATGGGAGGATCACCGACAATTACGTGATGGTGGATTTCCCCGATGTCTTGGCGCAGCTGGGTGTGGATTGCTTCGACGGCGAGGGGTGGGAGGCCTATGACGAAGGGCGCAAGCGCGCCCCCCGGCCGGATGGGGGTTAGATGGGCGGACACGCGGAAAACAAGGCTCTGATTGGCGCATTGCGCGCGGCGCTGTACGATTTTTCCGAGCCCGCAGCGCGGGCGGCGTTGGACATGGTTTGCGCGCCGGAATGTGTGTTTCATATGTGTCATCCGCTTGGCGACAGCACCGGACCGCAGGCGTTTTATGACCTGGCCATTGCTCCTTTGGCGCGCGCGATGCCAGATCTTGAGCGTCGCGATTTCATCGCAATGGCCGGGACCACGGACAAAGGCCAGGATTGGGTCGGTTGCGGGGGCCATTACATGGGCACGCTGCGGGCGCCGTGGCTGGACATTCCGCCGACAGGCCACGTCGCTGCGATGCGCTTTCATGAATTCTATCAGATCACCAATGGCAAAGTGACCGAGATGCAGGCCATCTGGGACATCCCCGAGCTGATGTTGCAAGCCGGTGCATGGTCGATGGCCCCGGCGCTGGGCCGCGAATGGATGGTGCCGGGGCCTGCGACGCAAGATGGATTGCAGATGGCGCCCTATGATGCCGCATTGAGCGCGCAAAACTGCGCCATCGTCGTCGAGATGCTGCGCAAGATGAAGCTGCACCCCAGCACCGGCGGCCCCGAGGTGATGGAATTGCCGCGGTTCTGGCATCCTTTGATGAATTGGTATGGGCCCTCTGGCATTGGCACCGGGCGCGGCATTCAGGGCTTTCGCGACTGGCATCAGATTCCGTTTCTCAATGCGATGCCCGATCGGGGGTTGTATGCGGAAGAAATCCAGTATCACTTCTTTGGTGACGGAGCCTATGTCGGTGTGACCGGCTGGCCCAATATGATCCAGTCGGTCACACATCCTGGCTGGATGGGGATCGCGGCGCCGGGGATCAAGACAACGATGAAGAGCCTCGACTTTTGGCGCCTGGAGGACGGGTTGATCCGTGAAAACTGGGTGCTGGTTGATCTGCTGGACCTCTACGACCAGATCGGGGTCGACCCTCTGGCGCGCATGCGCGAGTTCAACAAGGCGCGGGTCGGATTTGATCGAACGACCGGGAGGGCGCTGCATGTCTGATCGCGTCACCTCGGCGGATGTGGCGCGGCTGGCCGGTGTCAGCCAATCTGCGGTGAGCCGTGTGTTTACGCCCGGGCGCTCGGCCAGCGGCAAGACTGTGGCGGCGGTGCGCGCGGCGGCCGATCAGCTGGGCTATTCGCCCAATGTGCTGGCGCGGTCGATGGCAACAGGACGCAGCCGGATGATCGGTCTGGTCGTGGCGCATATCGACAATCAGTTTTATCCCGGCGCGGTTGAGCGGTTGTCGCGGCTGTTGCAGGCGCAGGGCTATCATATCTTGATGTTCCTGGCCGAAGGTGGCGCGGCGGTGCCCGATGATGTGTTGCGGCAAGTGCTCGATTATCAGGTCGATGGGATCATTACCGCCAGTGTGGACATGTCCGACGCGCTGACCCAGCGGTGCGCGGATGCTGGCATTCCGGTTGTGATGTTCAATCGTGGACAGGACGATCCGCGGATTTCGCAAGTCACAAGCGACAACATCGCAGGCGCACGCGCGGCGACTGAAGCGCTGATCGCTGCGGGGCATCGGCGGATTGCGCATTTGTCAGGGGTTCCAAGCGCGACCACCGGGCGCGACCGTGCGGCGGGCTTTGCCCAGGCCATGGCGGCGGCGGGGCTGGTGCCCCATGCGGTTCGCGAAGGCGGGTTTGACCGCGACCAGGCCCTGGCGGCGGTGCGCGCGATGTTCCGCGACGGTCAAGGACCAAACGCGATATTTGCCGGCGGCGACATGATGGCGATGGCAGCCCTGGATTGTTTGCGCGGCGAGCTGGGTCTGCGGGTGCCGCAAGACGTTTCGGTTATTGGGTATGATGATGTGCCGATTGCCAGCTGGCCGGTTTATGATTTGACCACCGTCCAGCAACCGGTCGATGCCATGGCCGAGGCCACGGTCCAGTTGATGCTGGGTGCGCTGCGCCAAGACAGGCCAGTAATGCCGCAAAAAATCCAAGTGGCTGCGCCGCTGATCTGGCGCGGTTCGGCGCGAAAGCCGGCGGGGATGTTATGAAAATCCTCCACTCTGACCTTGTCCATTTTCCCGCTGACAAATCGGGCGGTCCGGTGATCCGCGCAGGTGGCGCGGCACCGATAAAGTTTTTTGACACACACCCAAAATCCGGCAACGGATCTTGCTGCACAGGGCATCACGCATGAGCGATTTTGAAGGCTTCTCACAACGTTGGACGGATTTTCCGGATTACATTCTTGGGATCACCCAAGAGATCTGGGAAGGACGCGGCATTGCCGCGCTTCATGACTATTATGCCAAAGACGTGGTGATGCGGTTTCCCAATGGGTTGGTGACCGGCAATGCGGCGGTGATGACCGGGACTATGGCGACGCTGGTGGAGTTTCCGGACCGCGCCTTGCTGGGCGAGGATGTGATTTGGTCGGGCGATGCGCAAACCGGGTATCTCAGCTCGCACCGGATTGTCACGTCAGGGACCCATACCGGCCATGGCGTGTTTGGTGCGCCGACCGGCAAGCGGTTCTCGATCAAGGTGATCGCGGATTGTGCGGCCAAGGAAAACACCATCTATGACGAGTGGTTGATCCGGGATTATGGCGGTTTGGTCAAACAGCTGGGCCATGTGCCGAAAGATTTCGCGCGCCAGATGATCGCGGACGAGGGCCGTGCGGTTGTCCGCCCGTTCACGCCGGACCAGGATGTGGATGGCGGCTATCACGGCACTGGCAATGACAATGAATGGGGCGCACGCTACGCGGATTTGCTGACCCGGATCATGGCATTCGAGTTTGACGTTATCCGGCGGGCGTATGACCGGGCGGCACTGGCCGATTATGCCGGCGATCTGCAGGTGCGCGGATGGTCGGGCATCGAGGCGTTTTGGATGGGTCTGCGGTCATCCTTTCCCGATGCAACCTTCGAGATCCATCACCAGATCGGACGCGAAGATCCAATGATGCCCCCGCGTGCGGCGCTCCGCTGGAGCCTGACCGGCACGCATTCGGGATGGGGCAGCTTTGGCAAACCCACAGATGCTCCAGTGCATGTCATGGGGCTTTGTCACGCTGAGTTTGGGCCCTGGGGGTTGCGGCGTGAAACCGCTTTGTTTGACGAGATCTCGATATGGAAACAGATTTTGATGCATACCGGCTAGCGTCGGGATTTGCGTTTTCTGTGCACAGTGAAGCGGCATTGGGCCGTGCAAAACGATCCGGGGCCGCGCCCCAAAAGACGGAAGGACCCCATGATGACCCCAGCCGAGATGGAAGCCCGTATCGTACGCTATGGCGATCTGCGCCCGTGCAAAACGGCGTTTATCGATGCCCACACGCCGGGTTCGGATCAAAAAGAGAACTTTACCATTATTGGGGGCGGTGTATCGGAAAGCCCTGATCAGCACGTGCATCTTCACGAGACGCCGGGCTTTAACATTGGCGCGGCCGGCCAACCGCCCAAATGTCGCAACTCGTTGCATTCGCACCGCACGGCGGAGGTGTTCTTTGTGCTCAAGGGGCGCTGGCGGTTCTTTTGGGGACGCTGGGGCGATGCCGGCGAGGTGGTTCTTGAGGAGGGTGACATCTTTAACATTCCCACCGGGATCTTTCGGGGCTTCGAGAATATCGGAACGGACTATGGGATGATCATGGCCATCTTGGGGGGCGACGATGCCGGCGGTGGCGTGATCTGGGCGCCACAAGTGATCAAAGACGCGGCCGATCACGGATTGGTTCTGGGCGATAATGGGGTGCTTTATGACAGCAAAAAGGGTCAGGCCTTGCCCGATGGCGTGCGCCCGATGCCGCTGTTGACGCACGCCGAGCTGGCGACTTACCCTGAGCCGACCACCCGCGACGTCGTGCCGGGATATGTCGCGCGCTACTGGGATATGATGGCTTTGGCTGACAAGCAGCCCGCGCAGGTGATTGGCCCCAAGGCCATGCTGGTCGATCGTCCGGGATTTGAGGTGGAGTTCTTGACCCGTGGGTCTATTGCAAACAGCCCGACCGCACGCGACAGCCACGCGATTTTGATGCCGGTCAAGGGCCATTGGCGTCTGAGCTGGCCTGACGGCAGCACCGCGCTCAATCCCGGCGACACCGCCGCAATCCCGCCCAATATGGCCCACGGGTTGGAACCGGCGATGACCGGCGAGGCCAGTCTGTTCCGTGTCACATCGACCCAGGACCCAGCCGGTGCAACCTGGACCGGCGGATCTTCTCATCGTTCCAATTGAGCATCGGGGTCGCAGACCTGCCGCACATCGCCTTGTCCACCTCTACCAAAGGGCAGATCGGGCGCACCGTCACATTCACCCAGCATGGCAGCCTGCCGCGCTGCTATGATATCGTCGGTTTCATTTTGCCCGAGAGCATGGCAAAGCGTATGGCCACGCCGCGTTTGACGCTGAAATGCGCTCTCCATGTGGCCATGTTGTCCAAAAGAAAGTCAAAGCGGGGTTGAGATCGTCTCAAATGGCGAGCCCTCGAAGTTCAGTTGCGCCATCTATGTCAAGGACCGCTATACCGGGTTTGATGACGACAGCCTGCGCAATGGGCCAGAGGATCTCAAACAAGTCTCAAGCTTCTGTAAGCGTTTGGCCGATGAAAGCGGCACGCCGCAATATGCGCGGCCAATATGCGTGAGCGAGATTTGGTTCACGCCGGTCCGCGCCGTTGCGATCGCGTCGCCGTTTTCGGCATCGACGCGGTGTAGAAAAAAGACAACAAACCACCGCAAAACTGGCTCAAATCCTCAGTTTTATGTGACTTATCCACAGGTGCGTGGCATTTTATGTTTCAAGCTGTTGCGGTGGTCACAATTCCTAAACCATTCCCAGCACAGAAGCATATCGAAAGAATGATGCCATTGGAGCAGGAGTGTTCACATGAGTTTCGAAGTTGGAAAAATGGACCGTCGCGAATTGATGGCCGGGGCTGCTGCGTTTTTTGGTGCTGCCGCGTTGCCGACTTTGGCCAAGGCAACTGCTGCGGGCTATGTTGTTCCTGAACATTTCCGCCCAACGCCTGTGAAGATCACGTCCGGCTATGCGCCGGGCACGATCCATGTCTTCACCGAAAACCACTTGCTGTATTTTGTCACCGCCGAGGGCCAGGCGATCCGCTATGGTGTCGGGGTCGGGGCCGAAGGGCGACAGTTCAAAGGCAACGCCACGATCCGTCGCAAAGTCGAATGGCCCAGCTGGACGCCGACCGCCAACATGATCCGGCGACGTCCGGACCTGTACAAACAGCATGCAGGCGGCATGCCGGGTGGGCCGGGTAACCCTTTGGGCGCCCGCGCGATGTATCTATACCGCAATGGCCGCGACAGCATGTACCGCATTCATGGAACGACGGTGCCGCAATCGATCGGTCGCTCGGTGTCGAATGGCTGTATCCGCATGGTCAATGATCATGTCGAGCATCTGTACGCGCTGGTTCCACTGGGCACGCGGGTCTATGTGTCGTAAGCGCGACATCTGTTGCGTTTGACCACAGGCTTGCGCCATCGCTGATCACCTATTGCGGAGTAACCGTTGATTTCAGACAGCGCGCGCTGATACGAATTTTTCGCAGATCGCTTGCATTCAAACGCAGAGCAAACACGATCCGGAGACGCAGCGCATTTGATCGGTTGAACACCAAAAGCGCCAGCCGCAGCCTTTCTTGGGTTGCGTCGAACGGGTCATATCTAGGCTCTGACTGCGGATCTGTGCCGGTCAAATTGGGGCCATTTTAGGACATATACCAAGGAATGTGACGCGAAACACGGGTCTGGCTTCAGCGGCGCAGGTCGGTGAGATTTGGTTAACTTACCGAAACAAAACGATAAAAATTGTTTCGAAATTGGCAAACAATTTGCTCCTGTCGACTTGATTGATGCCAAGGCCGCCACACTGGGGCGAGAATTGGACCGCTGTGCCGCAGAGTTGAGCATTTTAGCCAAATTATCCGCACATCGTTGCGACAAGGTGGGATTGACCCGGATGCAGCTGCGTCTGGGCAGGATAGAAAAAGGCGTTGTCATGCTCGAGATAGGTCATAAGTTCAAATCTGAGGTTTGTGATTGCGAGTTTGCCCCCCAGCCGGTTTTGCGTGCGGTCAAAACCGAAAAGCCGTCGGTATCGGTGGTGGGCCTTGGTTATGTTGGGGCCGTTTCAACCGCATGTCTGTCGGATCTGGGTCACCGGGTTGTTGGCGTCGATCTGGACCCAGTGAAAACAGCGGCCATTGGCGCGGGTCAGGCCCCGATCCACGAAGAACAGCTGGGCGATCTGTTGCGCGCAGGCGTCGAAAAGGGTCTGGTGTCCGCGACAGATGATCTGGTCCAAGCGGTGCTGGGCACAGATGTGACATTTGTGTCCGTTGGCACGCCAACGGCGGCGGACGGAGGCTGCGATTTCAGCCATATCGTCTCGGCCGCCAACACAATTGGTCAGGCGCTCCGCGTCAAGGGCGCGTTTCACATTGTGGTGATGCGGTGCTCGATCCCGCCGGGAACCACGATGGATGTGATGGTGCCCGCGCTTGAAATGGCGTCTGGCAAGACCTGCGGCGTGGATTTTGGTGTGTGTTTCAACCCGGAGTTTCTGCGCGAAGGCGTGGCGGTGGAAGACTTCCGCGCACCGCCCAAGACTGTGATCGGGGCCAGCGACCCGCGCGCGGCTGGTGTTGTGGCCCGGATTTTTGCCCCTGTGGACGATGCGCCGATCCTCACCAGCATCGAGACCGCCGAGATGGTGAAATATGTCGACAATGTTTGGCACGCGACCAAGGTGACTTTTGCCAATGAAGTGGGACGTTTGTGCAAGTCTCTGGGGGTCGACAGCCACGATGTGATGGATATTTTTGTTCAGGACACCAAGCTGAATTTAAGCCCATATTACCTGAAGCCCGGATTTGCATATGGCGGCTCTTGTTTGCCCAAAGAGGTCCGTGCCGTCGCCCATATCGCAAAGACCGCGGGTGTTGATCTGCCATTGATTTGCAATCTTGAGGCATCCAATCGCGCCCAGATTGACGCTGCGACGCAGATGGTCAAGGACACCGGGGCGGGGACAGTGGCGGTGTTGGGGTTGGCGTTCAAGCCGGGCACGGATGATCTGCGTGAAAGCCCGATTCTCGAAGTTATTGCCGATCTGATCGATCACGGCATTACGGTTCTGGCCCATGACACGGCAATCACCCGCAAGACCAATATTGCCGGTCAGCTGTCTTATGTGGCCCATGCCGCCCCGGGTTTGGCCAAGGTTGCAGATCGCTTGGGCGATATGCTGACCGAGACTGCCGCGGCCGCTGTGCAAGGCGCTGACGCGATTATCGTCGCCCATGCCAATGACACCTATCGCGAGATCGTGGCCTCCAGTTTCAAGCCCACCGTTGATGTGGTGCGATTGTTCAAAGATCCAATCCAGTCGTCTTTGGTGGCTGGTATCGGATGGTAAGGGCCATCCATCGTTACGCCCGCCTGGTGTCGTTGTCTGCGACAGACAGGGTCGGGCACGCTTACCCGAATGCGGATATCCGCGCGTATAACGTGACTTAATTTCGGCGCAGCTGCCAAATACTCAATGCGCCATCAGAGGAATATGCCATGAGCAGTGGTTTTAAAAAACAGATGGGAACCAATGTCGATGAAAAGCTGATCGGCACCCGGTTTCACGACCATATCACCGGTAATTTGGGACATGATACAATCGAAGGTGGTCGTGGGAATGATGTTCTGATTGGCGGCGGCTCCAAGTCGCTCACCGCAATTCGCAAAAGCTTTTACGACGCCGATGGCAACCTTTTGGACGCGTTCGGCAATATAATGTTCGACAATGACACGTTGCGCGGCGGACAGGGCGCCGACGAGATCCATGGCCGTGCGGGACATGACACGTTGTACGGCGACGGCGGTCGTGACAAGATCTTTGGGGGCAGCGGATCCGATCGGCTCGAAGGCGGTCAGGGCAGTGATACGCTGTCTGGCGGTTCGGGGTCAGACAAGCTCTATGGTGATCTGGGCAATGATTGGATGTCGGGCGGCTCTGACAATGATGTTATGAAGGGCGGTGTTGGCAATGATACCTTGTACGGCGGCCATGGCCTTGACGTCATGGATGGGGGCGCAGGCCGTGACACCTTGTTCGGGGGCAAGGGCGATGACTGGCTCCAAGGCGGCACGGGAGCGGATCAGTTGCGTGGCGGTTCTGGCGACGATGTGATCTCAGGGGGCGAGCACAACGACCGGCTGTTTGGCGGCACTGGCTCAGATACACTGTCTGGCGGCACAGGAAACGACCGGCTTTATGGCGACACGGGTGATGACGTGATGCATGGCGACAGTGGTCACGACATCATGCGCGGTGGCAATGGGGCTGACGTGATGTCGGGTGGCTTGGGGCGCGACTGGCTGTCGGGGGGCAAGGGCAATGACGAAATGTCGGGGGACGGTGGCGACGACACGCTTTTGGGCGGGTCGGGCGATGACAGCTTGCGCGGCGACAGTGGCAAAGATGTGCTGACCGGAGGCTCTGGCAATGACACCTTGCTTGGGGGCGCAGGACGAGACACGCTGACCGGTGGATCAGGCCATGACATCCTGCACGGCGATCAAGGCGCTGACATATTGACGGGTGGGTCGGGCGCAGATGTTTTGCGCGGCGGTCTGGGTCAGGACATCCTCAAAGGGGGAGCAGGTTCAGATATCTTCCTATTTTACAAACACGACAGCGACACCTCCACCGACACGATCCGCGATCTGCGCAGTCGCGATACGATCAAGCTGGTGGGTTGGACCTTTGGCGATGAGACCGTCAAAAAGGCTTGGTTTGATACGGCGCTGGAATTTGACAGCGGGGGGGATGCGCTCTTGACGCTGGACGATGGCGCTGTGCGGATCAAGAACGATATGGGTCTGAGCCAAGAGCGTATGGCCGACATGGTTTGGGAGACGCTGATTGCGTAACGCCGCCGACAAAACCTGATGGCCCAAGAGCGGGCCGTCGCTCCCAGCACGCCTCGGCTGGGCCAGCCCCTTGCGCATCTGCTGTGCGAGGGGCCTTTGGCGTCAGAACGGTGCGGGCAACAGGCCCGTGATCAGTCCAACCACCGTCAGGAAGGTCATCACCGCGGTGGCCAGCTGGAACTTGGCAATCCCGTTTTTGACGATAGCGACCCCGCCACCGCCGAGGCGCGCGGCTTGGTTGCCGCGATTGGTCCAGCGTTGTTTGGACAAATGAAACAGCATGAAGATCTTCACGCCCGCGTTCACAATCTGGTTCACATATAAAATCACTGGCCAGCTTAGATCGGGCCGCCTTGCGTACCGGTACAACACCAAACACAACACAATGCGGCTGGCAGCGATCCACAACAGCACATTGGCAATGTAATAGAAATCGGTGAACGCGGTCATGCCCGCCAGCACCGGGCTGACCATCATTGTCCACATCGCGAGGCGCTGATCGATCAGGCACCACCAGATAAACAGCCCGACCCGGCGCGGCCCCAAGGCGATCGCGCGCGCGCCGTTGCGCAACATATTGCCCGACCAGCGACGAAAGTTCTGGATCATGCGCGCCATCCCTGAGCCTTCGATGATCTCAACAGTATGGACCATTGCGTCGGGCACATATGTCATTTTGGCGCCTTTGGTCAGCAGGTAAAACCAGGTGGATTTGTCGTCGCCTGACAGAAACCGGAACCGGCCCCAAAGCCAGTGATCGAGATGGTCCGCCTCGACAGTGCGAACGAATTCCTCGTCCATGATATGGCGCGCGCGAAACACAGACATCCGCCCGGTCAGGGTCAGCACTTTGCCCGAAAGCGCATGGCTTTGCATGGCCAGACGGCGTTGGGCAAAGCGCAAAGACAGCCAGCTTTGGATCCATTTGGGGCCATACACCAACACGTCTTCGTTGGTGGTCAGGGCTTGCAGTTTTTGATCCACGCCAAAGATCGACAGGCATTTGCGCAGCACACCAGAGCCGAATGCCGCATCGCCATCCATGAAGATCACCAGATCATCCGGATCGGTCAGATAGCGCGAGATGCCGCGCACGATCAGACCAATGGCCATGCGTTTGCCGGGCTGGTTCTGGCGCAGGAATACCAGCTCCATGTCCAGATCCGCCCCATGGATATCGACAAAGTCCCGGATCACCGTTTCATCGAAGGCCGACCCTGTGCCGATCCAAAGGGTTGTTGGGATCCGTTCTTGACGAACCTGCTCGAGGATCGAGCCGATCACCAGCCGGGTGATTGCGGGTGCTTCGTGATAGGTCGTCATCTGGATGTGCAGATGTCCGGGGCGCCATCCCTTGGCCCATAACGCATCGGCCTTGGCGCGGATCTTGGGCCATGTGAATTTGCCGTAATACTCGGATCGCAGCCAGTGATTAAACCACCAGCTGAACCGCCAAAACCCCAATAGGCCCAGCACCAGACTGACCGCGCGAAACTGTGGATCGAAAAAGCGGTTTGGCAAAAGCGTCGCGATGATCGACAACACCGCAACCACAATCAGCAGGTCCAGAAGAAACTTTGGGTGCCATTTTGACACGCCGCGCGGGGCGGGACCGCTGACCGCACGAAGGCCTGCGTGAAGCTTTTTCTCGAACGGGTAGATCGAGGCCCGGTCGGTGCCGTTATGCGCCATCGCCAAACAGTCGTTGTATCAACTGACGGTCAAGCTTGACCACCGCGGGCGCGTTGTTGGCGAAGATCTCGCGGGTTTTCTGGCGGGTCAGTCCGACCGCTTCGACGGTCACGGTGGATCCAAAGCGGTCGGGTTCGTTGGGGTTCATGCCCGCTTGCAGGTCGGTCACTGTGCCAGGCAGCTCACGCTTGGTGCCATCGATGTTGAAGATGATCTTCGCGGGCATGCCGATATAGGCGTCCGCCGCCAGCCGGGCATCAAGCCAGCCCAGCACATGGCGGGATTGATCGGCCTCGAATAAGGCGACATCTGCGCCTGCGCGCAGGTACTGTTCTGGTTGTATCAACAGTTCGGTGATCGCGCCATCAAAGGGGGCGCGCACCTGCAAGCCTTGCATTTGGGCCTGGATATTGGCGCGCTCGCGGTGCAGCAGACGCAATTGCTGAAGGTGCTTGTTTTCGAGACCTTGCAATTGGCCCAGCACATCGTTGAAGTCGCGCGGCGCGAGGCTGATCCCCAGATCAAAGCTGTGCAGCGCTTGCACCGATCGCAGCGTCTGGTGGCGCCCTTCGACAAAATCGCGGTGATCAAACATGGCCAGATCGGCCTTGCGCTGGGCCACCAGACGCGCCCGAACGGCCTCGCGATTTTGCATGTGGGTCTCGATCCGGCGGGTGATCTGCGCGTGCTCGGCTTGCATGGCGCGAATTTCAAACTGGATCTGATCCATCGCGGTTTGCAGTTCGGGATCTGTCAGCACGACAACAACTGCACCGGCTTTTGTTGCGCGCTCGACTGGCGCGCGGATGTCGTCGACAAAACCCGACATCTGGGTGGTCAGGGTTTCCAGCGGCGCGACAAAGCGTGGCTGGCTCAAATGGATGCTGCTGAGGCGCTGCCAGGCCAGGTTGCCGAGATAGCCAAACACCAAGACAGACAGCGCAAGATAGACCGTCAGACTTATCGCAGAGCGTATAATCCGGCGCACTCGCCCCCCCGAAGAGCGCGCGCGCTCGGCTTCGGTTTCGTCCATGGGGACCAGGTCGACCGGTGTGTCGAGCGCCGTGATCATATCGGTGGTGGTCGCCATTTTGCCAGACAAAAGGTTGCGGTAAAACAGCGCCAACGTCTCGCGCTGGCGGCTGTTCATCTCTCGGAACTCATAAAAATCGGGTTCGTCGGACGGGTGCAGTTTGATCGGAAAGCTCAAAACCACGCCCTGAAACGGGATTGCAAGGATGGCGTCGCTGACATCTTTGTCCATCAGACCTGGGGCAGACAGGCCGCGCATTGACCAATCTTCGATCCGTGCACGCGTGCCATCACGCAACGTCAGGCCAAGCGGTGCACGCATCCGAAAGGCCATATCGGGCATGGGTCGTTCGTGCCGAATATTCATACCGCCTGTCCCAATTCATCCCCCAGAGCCATACCGACATCCATACCGCGCATTTCTGCGCTTCTGTTCAGCCGGATCTGGCCAAACCACATCGCGGACCGCTCAATCGTGCGGCGCATTTGGGTTCGGCGGTTCCGAGGGCTGCTCAAGCCTCAATTTATATCTGCATGACGTTGCATGCGCTTTGTCTTATTCGAACAATTATTACGCTATATTTCTGGCTGCGTCTACAGAATGTCGGTTTGACCCCTATTTTTGCTTATTTAAACAAAAGGTCCTGCCCATAGCACGCCTGAGACAAGTACAACCCCTGCGGAGGCGCGACTGTTCCGCACGCCGCGCGGTTGCGCGCCTCTAGGGCGGCTTTGACATCCATCGCGGTCCATTTGCCGGCGCCGGCGCGCTCCAGCGTGCCAACGAAACTGCGCACCTGGCTGTGCAAAAACGATCGCGCGCGCACATCGAAGCGGTATTCGACCCCGTCGGCATAGGGATGCGCTGTGATATCGAGACGATCAAGTGTCTTTACCGGCGTTTTCCCTTGGCAGCCCACCGCCCGGAACGTGGTAAAGTCATGCTGTCCCAACAGGTGGCGCGCCGCGTCTTGCATCACCGAGATATCCAGCGGGTAGGGGACTTGCCAGACCTTTTGCAGATCGTGGATGGCGGGTGCACGACGACTGACCAAGCGAAAGATATAGCGCCGTTCGGTGCAGCTGAACCTTGCGTGAAAGTCATCGTCAACCTTGGTGGCGGCGACAATGGCAATCGGGTTTGGTTTTAGGTGAAAGTTGACCGCCCCAAGAAGCTTGTGGGGCTTCCAGTCGCACACCAGATCAACATGCGCCACCTGGCCGGTGGCGTGAACGCCTGTATCGGTGCGGCCCGCTGCTGTCAGCACTGGCCTGCAGGGATCCAGGCGCGCCAAGGCGGTTTCGATGGTGCCCTGCACGGAAGGTTGGTCGCGCTGGCGCTGCCAGCCGCGAAACGGAGCTCCGTCATATTCGATTTTGAAAGCAAAACGCGGCATGGGGGCCGGATAGCATTTGACCAAGGACGGCTCAATGGTGAGGATTTGCGCCGGCGACTTGCAACAGCGATTTGCGCAAGGCGCCCCTATACAGAGCGAGCCTTGGTCCCTATCTGACTGGCAGCGACACAAGGAGCATAGCCGATTGAGACGCATCAACGAGGGCATCGCAGAAGGTCTCACCCGCCGCTTGGATGGCGTCAGCGCCTCAATTTCCGAGACGTTTTTCGAGCCGGTTGTCCGGTTGGGCGTCACAGGCCTGGCGCGGTCGGGCAAGACGGTGTTCATTACATCGCTGGTGGCCAATCTGTTGAATCGTGGCCGGATGCCACAGGTGTCGGGCGTGGCGTCCGGTGCGGTGATCCAATCCTATCTGCGCCCACAACCCGACGACACCATCCCGCGCTTTGCTTATGAAGCGAATTTGGCAGCCCTGACGGGGGCATCGCCGACATGGCCATCGGCCACCAGCGCGATATCGGAGCTGCGCGTGTCGCTGCGGATTCAGCCTCAGGGGCTTCTGGGCGCGCTCTCGGGGCCGCGAAATATCCACCTGGACATCGTCGATTACCCGGGAGAGTGGTTGCTGGATCTGGGCTTGATCGATCAAGACTATCGTGACTGGTCCGCAAAGGCGCTGCAAAACCTGGCGCGGCGACCTGGCGGTGCGGCTTATCTCGACCGGCTTACGACCCTGCAGCCGAATGGCAAGTGGGATGAAATCACAGCCGGTCAATTGGCCGAGACCTTTACCAAAGCGCTGCAGGTCGCGCGCGATGCCGGGTTTTCAGATTGCACGCCAGGCCGGTTCCTGATGCCTGGTGAAATGGCCGGATCACCTGCCTTGACCTTTGCGCCCTTACCCGCCAGCGCGACCCCGCGCGGGTCGCTGGCTCGCGAGTTTCAAAGGCGTTTTGAGGCCTATAAGTCGCGGATCGTAAAGCCCTTTTTCAAAGACCATTTTTCACGTATCGACCGCCAGATTGTGCTGGTCGATGCGCTGGGCGCGATCCATGCCGGACCATCGGCACTGGAAGATCTGCGTGCCACCTTGGCGGGGCTGTTGACCAGCTTTCGCCCCGGTCGGAATTCATGGCTGAGTGCCTTGACCGGCAAGCGGGTCGAGCGGATTTTGTTCGCTGCAACCAAGGCCGATCACATCCATCATCGCCAACACCCGCAGCTGACCGCGATCATCGAGGCGCTGGTCGATGAGGCCCGCCGCCGCGCTGATTTCGCAGGGGCTTTGACCGGGGCCATGTCGATCGCCAGTTTGCGCGCTACAGTGGAAGAAGAACGCATGCACAATGGCAAAACGCTGGACGTCGTGCGCGGGCGCTTGTTGGATGGAGGCCGCGCGGCCGCGTTCCATCCCGGCCAGTTGCCGCAAGATCTCAGTCGGCTGTTGAATCCGACGCAAGAAGGGTCAGATGACCGGCGCGATGGCGGGTTCCAAGCCATGAGCTTTGCGCCTGCACCGCTCGATCTGGCGCCCGGTGACGGTCTGCCGCATATTCGGCTCGACAAAGCCGTAGAGTTTCTGGTGGGTGACAAGCTGCGCTAGGGTTTGGCGCGCGAAACTGGCATTGTCACAGTGAGAGGCGGACCGAGCGGGACGGCGCTGATCGGCTTGGAGCTGTCGGCTGTTCATGGTCCCACCGCGTTCATACTGACCCGTGCGGGTATATTCGCGCGGACAAAACCGACGCGCTCATTTTGCCGCCGCCGTGTTGCGCGCACGCCGGAGACGCGCGATCGGCCCCCAATCTGGCCAGATTGGTCTTGTGTTGCGCCCATGGGTGCATACTTGATCGAAGATTGCAGCCGCGTTGTGCTGCGCCGGACGCGAGGTCTTTTTGATGTCTTCCCAGCCCACCAATGGCCCGGTTTTGTTCGAGTTGGAGTCCAGCGCGGCCTCTCAGATCACGCCGGCAACGGCCCCGCCTGTGTCAGATCTGGCGGTGTCTGGCGATCCGGTGGCGACGGGTCAGGCGATGCAGACTTTGGCACAGTTGTCCGCGCGGCGCGTGTCACGGCTGGCGCGTTTGTTCTGGGCGGCGCTGACAGCGCTTTTGGGCTTTGTGGTGTCAGTTGCGGCTTGGAATTTTGTCACCGGATTGTTGGCTGTGAACCCGGCTCTGGGCTGGAGTGCGGTGGGTTTGTTTGCGGTATTGATCGCAGCGGCTCTGGGGCTGGCGCTGAGGGAATGGGCAGGCTACGCGCGGTTGGCGCGTTTGGACCGGATCCGCGCGCAGGCGCAAGCGGCCCAGGGCGATGGCGATTTGGTGGCCGCGCGCAAGATCGCCGCTGAGCTGACCCGATTGTACAGCAACCGGCCCGCCCTGGCGGAGGCGCGGCGCAAACTGAGCGACCGCACGGGCGACGCCTTTGACGCCGAGGCTGTGTTCCAGTTGGCCGAGCAGACCGTTTTGGCGCCGCTGGATCGCCGCGCCGAACAGGAAATCGCAGCTTCTGCCCGCCAGGTCGCGATGGTCACCGCGCTTGTGCCATTGGCTTTGGCCGATGTGGTTATGGCGTTGACGGCGAATCTGCGGATGATCCGCCGTATCGCGGAAATTTACGGCGGACGCGCAGGCACATGGGGCAGCTGGAAGCTGACCCGCACGGTGCTGACCCATTTGGTGGCCACAGGCGCGGTGGCTGTGGGCGATGATCTGCTTGGCTCCGTCGCAGGCGGGGGGGTGTTGGCCAAAGTCAGTCGCCGCTTTGGCGAAGGTGTGGTCAACGGCGCGTTGACTGCGCGGGTCGGCGTCGCTGCGATAGAGGTTTGCCGCCCATTGCCATTGACCAAGAGGACCAAACCCTCCGTTGCGGCATTGGTCCAGAAAGCCTTGGCCGGAATGTTCGGCAGCAGTGCCTGAACGATTGACTGTCTTGAAGCGTCTGTTCTGATTTGCACTGCGCCAGACACGGTCAAGACGGTGATATCGAAATTTTAGCAGCCCAGATCAGCGCAGCCCAGACCAGACCAGATCAGCCCAGACCCGGCCTGTCGATGATCCGCAGACTTGCGAGCCTTTGCGTCTGTCGCGTAGGTTGGCTCAGGCGGACAAAGGGACATGACGATGGGCGCATTGTTTATGCTGTTGGGTTTGGTGCTGTTGGCGGTCCCATTTGCTGTGATTGGACTGATTGTATCACAGCTGACGTTGACGCGGCGCCTCGGGCTTTTGGAACGCAGGATCGAGGATCTGATTGCGGCCTCCGAGGACCCCAAATCGCAAGCGCCCGCGCCGCAGCAAGACCGGTCCAGGCCACATGACAGTGCCGACGCGGTCGCGGCCAGAGGCCCCTTGCAGACGTCCGGCGAAATGGTCCAGCAGCCTGTGATGCCGCCGCCCAACGGGCCTGGCCCGTCGGCGCTGCCAGTACCGCCAAATGTGGCGGATCGTCTGATCGATTGGCTGCGCGAAAATTGGTTTTACGCGGTATCGGCCTTGTCCTTGGCCTTGGCAGGTCTGTTTTTGGTTCAATATGGGGTCGAAAACGGCCTGCTGCCGCCCGCCATGCGGGTCGCGGCGGCGCTGATGCTTGGGGCCGCACTGATCAGCGGCGGCGAAGCGATCCGTAAACGGTATGGCGATGGCGAGGGCCAGGCCACCGCCTATTTGCCGTCGGTGTTTTCGGGGTCTGGGTTGGTCACAGTGTTCAGCGGCATCGTGGCGGCGCGGCGTTTGTATGACTTGATCGCGCCTGAGATCGCCTTTGTTGCGCTGGTGGCTGTTGCCATTGGTGCGGTGGGTCTTGGATGGCTGCATGGACCTCTGCTGGCTGCCATTGGTGTGATCGGCGCGACGCTGGCACCCTTTGCGGTTGGCGGCAGTGCAGATGAACTGCGCTGGTTGTTTGGGTATTTTCTGTTGATCACCATGCTTGGGTTGAGCGTTGATGCGGTCCGCCGTTGGGGTTGGATATCGGTTCTGACTTTGGTGTTGGCCTATGGTGCGGGCTTTGCGCTGGGCGCAGCGCCGGGCACCGAACCGTATTTTGTCGGCTATATGGTGGGTTTGGCGCTGCTGGCGGTGATGGTGCCGGGCTGGCGGTTCTGGCCCGCCCATGACGGACCGATGGTGTCGATGTGGCTGACCTTTCGGGCGGGCCGCCCATTTGTTGCGACCTTGATCGCAGCAGGCGGGATCGCGGCGTCGACCGCGTTGATCGTGACACATATCCAAGGTGGCCAGGCGCTGCCGTTTTGGGTGGCCGTAACCGGGTTGACCGTGCTGGCGGTTGTGTTGATCACCTGGGCGCATGACGCGCGCGCTGTGCAAGATCTGGTCGCGATCCCGGTGATCGGACTGGGGCTGATCTCGGTGCATTGGGTCTTCAACCATGGCGCAGTGCAGTCTTTCGCGGCCCAGCGGCCGCCAGAAACCGCAATGCCGATCGATGCCAGTATTCTGATCGCGATTGGCGCGGTTTTGTCCGGCTTGGCGGCTTGGCGCTCGTTTTCCGCAACGCAGTTTGGCGCGATCTGGGCGGGGGCGGCGGCGCTGATTGCACCGGTGATGGCGGTGATCCTAGAGATCTCCTGGCACCCAAGCGGTGTCATCGGATCCTATCCGTGGGCGTTGCACATCGCGGCGCTGGCGCTGATGCAAGTCGTCTTGGCTGAGCGGTTCGCCCGCGTCGACGGTGCGGATTCGCGATTGAGGCTGTCGCTGGCGGTCTTGTCGGCGTTGTTATTGACGGCGTTTTTCTGTCTGCTGGTGCTCAGCTCTGCGGCCTTGACGGTGGCGTTGACGGTCACTGTCTTGGCGGCGGCCTTGCTGGATCGAAGGTTCGATTTACCGGTGATGGGGGTGTTTCTGGCGCTCGGTGTGATGGCGATCGGCTGGCGTGTGTTGATCAACCCGGGGCTGAGTTGGGCGCATGCGGCACCACTGGTCTCAGTGGTGCTGGCCTATGGCGGCGCGCTGACGGGGTTTTTTGCGGCCTATCTCGCGCTGCGGCGCCAAAAAGGGCGCGGCCAGGCGTTGATTTGGCTTGAGAGCGCGGCTTGGTCCACCGCCGCTGTGCTTGTGTCGGTGCTGCTGTACCGCGCGATCGCGGCATTGGTGCAAGGATTGGTGATCGACAGCCATTGGGCGCTGGGGCTTGGCGCTGTGGTTTGGTTTGCAACGGCGCTGGCCCAACTTCAGCGTGCCATCGCCCTGAAGCAATTGCGCGATATTCGGTTTTTGTTGGCGGGCCTGTTTGGCATGATCGGCGCAGGGGCGATGCTGCGCGCGCTGACCCTTGCCAATCCGCTGGTCAGCACGGTTGATCGCGCGGAGGTGAGTGGGCCGATCTTGCTGAACACTTTGGCGGTTGCATACCTGTTGCCCAGCATTGTGATCTGGTTTGGCGTGACGCGCATCGCGTTGCAAAAATCAATCCGAAGGCTGGGGCTGAGCGTGGCGGCTGCTTTGGCGGCGGTCTGGGCCTTCACCGCGATCCGTCATTTCTGGCGCGGTGCGGCGCAGATGCACTTGGATTGGTCGTTCACCCAGCCGGAGCTGTACAGCTACACGGTGGTCTTGCTGATCTTGGGTGCCACATTGTTTGTCCGATCGATCACCAGACGCTCAGAGTTGATGCGAAAAGCGGGCCTGGTGGGGATCGGGTTGGCCGTGACCAAAGTGTTTATTGTCGATATTTCGGGCCTCGATGGACTGATGCGCGTGGTCTCGTTGCTGGGACTTGGCTTGGTGCTGGCTGGATTGGCGTGGCTGAACCGCTGGGCGCAAGGCAAAGCGGATGCGGCACGTTAAACCGCGCCTTTACGGGGCCCGGGCATCCGCCTATAAGCACGGTCATGACGAACACCAAGGTGATTATTGTTCGAATTATAGGCCCGGCGTGCTGCTTCTAAGCCGCCGGGACAAGGCGTTTGAGCCCTCGCGCCGCCCCACTTTTTGACATTCTGATCTGCAAGGACGCGACCGATGAGCGCCGAGACGACACCTGATTACAAATCGACCTTGAATCTGCCCAAAACCGACTTTGCGATGCGCGCCGGATTGCCCAAACGCGAGCCCGAATGGCTGGAAAAATGGGCCAAAATCGACGTATATGGCCAGCTGCGGGCCAAGACGGGCCGCCCCCCTTTTACGCTGCATGATGGTCCGCCATATGCCAATGGCAATCTGCATATCGGGCACGCGCTCAACAAGATCTTGAAGGACATGGTGGTGCGCTCGCAGCAGATGATGGGCTGTGATGCGCGCTATATCCCAGGCTGGGACTGCCACGGCCTGCCGATTGAATGGAAAATCGAGGAGAAATATCGCGCCAAGGGTCAAGACAAAGACGCCGTGGATGTGGTCGAATTTCGCCGCGAATGCCGTGATTTTGCCGCCGGATGGGTCGATGTCCAGCGCGAGGAGTTCAAACGTTTGGGCGTCAGTGGCAATTGGGACGCCCCATACCTGACAATGGATTTCCACGCCGAGCGGGTGATCGCAGAAGAATTCATGAAATTCCTGATGACGGGCACACTGTATCATGGGTCAAAACCGGTGATGTGGTCGCCGGTGGAGAAAACCGCGCTGGCCGAGGCCGAGGTCGAATACCACGAGCGGCAGACGGATGCCGTCTGGGTGCCATTCGATGTGGTCGACGCGTCGGTGCCCCGGTCCGGCATCTTCTTCGAAAGCGAGATTGACGAGGCGGAAGCGTTTCGCAAGACTCAAGTGGCGCTGGCAGAGCAACTGCTCGGTGCGAAAGTGGTTATTTGGACTACTACGCCTTGGACTCTCCCTCAGAACAAGGCGATCTGCTTCGGCCCGAACATCGCCTACGGTCTCTACGAAGTTGTAAGCACGCCAGACGAGTGCTGGGCCAAGAAGGGAGACTTGTATCTGTTGGCAGATGCTCTGGCGGAAAGCACCTTCAGCGCAGCCCGTTTGGACGACACAATGTATCGCCGTGTTCGCGACATTACCGATTTCGATCTCTACGGTATCACCTGTGCCCACCCGCTGGCGGGTGCCGGAGGCGCGGACGGTGAGTGGGACTACGCTGTGCCGCTCTTGCCTGGCGATCATGTCACTGAT
>JBELMC010000020.1:0-35659 GCA_042096155.1 Dinoroseobacter sp. | reverse complement strand
CTCCCGCCTACACACTTTCCAGGCGTGCGCCTTCGACCACTCGGCCACCTGTCCTTTTGGCGTCTTTAGCCAATATCGCCAGGCAAATGCAAGAGCCATTGATTTAAAATAACACTCATATCAGTGCGCCTGTCACACCGCAGCCATGTGCTTTTTTCAGTCGTCCAGGAGCAATTTCACCCGGCGATTTTGCCGACCTTTCTTTTCGATCTTGCCGATGGTCACCGTCCCTATTTCAGCCGTCCGGGCCACATGCGTGCCACCGCAAGGTTGCAAATCGATCTGGGCATCGCCAGTGCCGATCCCGATCAGTCGGACATGACCCTGGCCGGTCGGCGGCTGGACGGACATGGTTTTGACCAAGCCAGGATTGGCCGCCAATTCGTCATCCGTGATCCAACTTTCAACAATCGGCAAATCTGAGCGGATGATTTCATTGAGGCGCATGGTCAACGCGTCTTTGTCCGCCGGAGCTTCTGGCATATCAAAGTCCAGGCGTCCTCTGTCTGCCGAAATTGCCCCGCCGGTCACGGGAAGCGGGATCACCACCGACAAAAGATGTAACGCGCTATGGATCCGCATATGGCGAAACCGGCGCGCCCAATCGAGCTTGAGCGTCACCGTTTGACCAATTGATGGGATTGGCCCCGGCGCGTCGGGCACCAAGGCCACCTGCCCCGGACCCGCCTTCACCGTTGTCGCCACACCGATCTCGCCACCAGACCAGAACATCCGACCAGAGTCGCCGGGCTGTCCGCCGCCTGTCGCATAAAAAATCGAGGCCGCAGGGATCAGCCCCCCCTCTTCGGTGATCCCGACAATCTGCGTGTCCAGTTCGGTTGCATAGCTGTCGCTGAGAAACAACAGATCGGTCATGGGGTTGGGTCCTTTTCAGCAGCAGGCGGTCGTGAGAGCGTCTCAGGGTTGCGCAGCCAAACATCGCGTTGTGCGAACGGAATCTCAATACCTTCAGCGGCAAATCGTTTGGAAATTTCGTGGTTCATGTCCGAATGAACGCTGAGCATCCAATTGATATCGCGCAAGACCACTCGAATTTCAAAGTCAAGTGAGTCGGCCCCAAACGCGCGAAACAAAACGCTGGGCTTCGGATTTAAGACAACCATGGGATGGGCTTCGGCGATCTCACGCAGGATCGTCTCGATCCGCTTGGTGTCTGAGCCATACGCAACGCCCACTGGAACGATCAGTCGGCCCGATAGGTTAAACCGAGTCCAGTTCGTCACCGCGCCCGAGATCAAATCTGCGTTCGGCACAATCACATCGGTTCGGTCAAAGGTCTCGATCCGGGTCGCGCGTACAGAGATATCGCGCACAAATCCGACCGTGCCGTTGACCTCAATCCAGTCTCCCTCTGACACCGGACGCTCAATCAGCAAGATGATCCCGGCAACGAAGTTTGACACAATGGTCTGCAGGCCAAAACCGATGCCAATGGACAGAGCACCGGCGACAAGGGCCAGATTGCTCAGATCAATGCCTGCGGCAGTGATTGCCGCCAAAGCCGCAAGCAAGATACCAAGATACCCCAGACCTGAAATCAAAGCGACTTGGCCACCGGGATCGATATGGGTTTTCGGCAAGACCGAACTGCGCAGCGTGCCTTGGGCCAAGCGCGTCGCAGCATATAGCGCCGTGAAGACGACCGCAAAGGTCAGAAAACTAGACGGCGAAATCCGTGCGCCGCCAACTGAAACACCCCCCAGAAAACGCGTCCATATCTCTGTCAGGTCTGATACACGTGCGCCCCAGACCAGCGCCAGAACCGGAAGCGACGCCGCCAGAAAGACGATATCTGCCAAAACCGGCCACAAGGCCTCGCCTGCCTCGGTCATATCGGTCCCACGCAGCGCGGCATAGGCCTGCCGGGTGAACCGCTGGAGTATGCTCAGCAATGCAATAATTGCAAATGTGACGAGCATCGGGAACACCAGGCCCGCCCCCAGTTGACCATAGCCGACAGCGGTCGCAAGCGCGCCCGCCACCGAGACGGCCAATCCGAGGCGGGCCATCAACGGCAAGAAGCGGCTGCGCATATCGCGGGCAGAAGCCCCTTCATCGAGCAATGGCGCGTCGTCTTGCTCTGTTCTCTGACTTGCCAAAATCATCAAAGAGATGCGCGCCAGCATCAAAGCCGCGATCGCCACCAAGACCCCGCGCAGCACCGCCGTCGCATTTGGCGGGTAAGCTTCAAAGGCAATGATCTGGTTGACGACGCCAAAAAGGGCCAAGACAAAGCCGAGGATCTTGGCATAGAGCCGTCCCTCTCGCAGTTGTAGCGCCTTGAGATCCAAAATCGGAGCCTGAGCCGAAAATACCTGACCGCCCAGCCACCGCGCGCACAAAATCACCAACGCAAAGCCTGGCATCGCATCAAGGATCACACCGCCTCGTATTCCCAAAAGCCCGGTCGCCGTGATTGCTTGGACCAATGCCAACACGCCAAAAAACGGGATCACAATCTCGCCCAGCGACATGCCAAATCCGACAACCTCCTGTCCCCGTCTCAGACGAGGGGCCGACAACAAGAACCGGGTCAACCGCGTCATCCAGACCCGTCCGCCGAAAACCAGAAGTAGCGCAAGCGCCAGATACAAGCCTGTTGCGAGCGCATCCTCGGCCAGCTCGGCTCGGCGCACTGGGCTGGCCCAGACTGTCCGGGTTTCACTGGCCACGTTGATCACTGTGCCGCGCACCGCTGTCGCGGCATCGGCAAATGCAAACGGATCGAGCGGCGTCGGACCGAGCTGAAAAAATGCTTGGGTTTGACGATCCCGAATGACGCTGTCGATTTCGCGGATCAACCCGTCAGCCCGGCGAAAGGCTTCCTGCGCGCGCAGCCCGGGCGCCTTTGCCGTCTGCAACTGGGTTTCGAGCTCGCCCCGCCGCACCGCGATGTCAGTCGGCTCATTGCCGCCTTCTGACGGCAACGCGCCCAAGGCAGCGATCTGATTTTGCAACGTCACAATCCGGTCTGCATTGGTCTGTTCGGCGGCCGAAAACACCGAACGCGATGCAGTCAATTGAGATCGCAGCTCTTCGAGCGCAGGGGTTGAAGCGCGAGCTGCGTCTATCACTGTCTCGGCACGTTCGGCCAGCCGCGTCCAGGCGCTGTAATCAATCGTGCCGGATGCATTTTGCGCACCCGCTGAAGCGGCCCACATCGCACACAGAAAAACCGCCGTGAAAAACCGCCAAAGCGCTGAGGTCACGCTTTTATTCAATGGGTTATCCTTCGAAAACAGATGGTATTTCGCGGGCCTTTGCTTCCAGCCAGGTCGGCACCGGCAGGCCCTTGTCACGCAAAAAATCCGGATTGTACAACTTCGATTGATAGCGTGTGCCATAGTCACATAAGATCGTTACAATGGTGTGTCCCGGTCCCAGCTCTCGCGCCAGGCGCACCGCTCCGGCAATATTAATTCCGGTGGACCCCCCCATGCAGAGACCCTCATGCGCCAACAAATCAAAAACGATCGGCAAGGCCTCGGTATCGGGAATTCGATAAGAATAATCGGGGGTAAATCCTTCAAGGTTCGCTGTAATCCGCCCCTGCCCGATCCCTTCTGAAATCGACCCACCAACTGAGCCCGGCGCGCCCGTAGTATAATGCGAAAACAGCCCTGAGCCTTCGGGGTCTGCCAATCCGACCTTCACACCTTTGGGCTGCAAGACCTGGGCGACACCTGCAAGTGTGCCGCCTGAGCCGACCGCACAAATAAACCCGTCAACTGCGCCATCGGTTTGCCGCCAGATCTCAGGCCCTGTGGTTTCGATATGGGCCTGCCGATTGGCGATATTGTCGAACTGATTGGCCCAAATGGCACCGTTGGGCTCGCTGCGCGACAGCTTTTGGGCCAATCGCCGCGAATAATGCACGTAATTGTCTGGATTTTTGAACGGAACAGCCGGCACCTGAACCAGCTCGGCCCCAGCCAATCGCAGCATGTCCTTCTTTTCCTGACTTTGGGTCTCGGGGATCACAATCACCGTCTTAAAACCCATTGAAGCCCCAACAAGTGCCAGACCAATGCCTGTATTGCCCGCCGTTCCTTCGACAATCGTGCCGCCCGGCTTCAGCGTCCCAGACGCAACCGCCTGTTTGATAATGAACAATGCCGCACGGTCTTTGACAGACTGGCCGGGGTTCATAAACTCTGCCTTGCCCAGAATGGTACAACCGGTCGCATCGCTGACGGCGTTCAGCCTGATTAACGGGGTATTCCCAATTGCGTCGGCCAGCGAGGAATGAATGGTCATGAAGGGCCTCTTAAGTGCTATGATCTGCGCGGTCGTAAGTGTGATATTCTGGGCAAGACGACACTACAAGGGTCCAGCATCACCGATCCTGGAGGCGCGCCGCAGTCGGGCGCGGTTCAAGGCCAACCATCCCGTGCTGATCAACAGCGGGCCATTGCGCAAATAGCCCTGCGCTTGCCAATCCAGCATTGTGTCGTAGCCAATCACATGGCTGCAAATGTCTTCGTCTTCTGAGACCAGCCCCCCTATCCAGGACCCTTCGGAGGGCAAATCAGTCAAACCGATATAAGAGACCATGAATTCCACCAGTGATCCGGGAGAGGTATAATAACGGCCAATCTCGATCAGCTGCGCCGCCGTTTTGCCGGTCTCCTCGACCATTTCACGGCGCGCGGCCTCAAGATAGGTTTCGCCCTCGTCGACCCGCCCAGCGACAGGTTCCAGCTGCCATGGATTGGTATCCCCGCGCACAAACGGCGCTGTCCGAAACTGTTCGATCAACAGCACGCGGTCCGTGACCGGATCATAGGGCAACACGCTGACCGCGTCCGCCGAAACAAACACCGCCCGGTCCACATCCGCCGCTGTGCCGCCCGCAAATCGAGGGACGTTGATGCACACCTCTTGCACCGCGAAAAAAGAGTCATAAGGCATTGTTTTTGAGTGTATCTTGATATTTTCTACACCCGGAGTACCGGCGCGCGATGGTGTTGGGTCCTGACCAGCTGCCAGGCGCGCTTGCGCCCGCTGGCCCAGCACAGATTGCCGCTTCGGCGGCACTGGCGGTGCATCTGGACGATAATCTGTCATGATTTGTGCGGCGACATCGCGGACCGCAGGACCATATTTTTGCTGCCAATCCGCCAAGTTCCAATCCGCTCCGGGCGCCCATGCCCCGGGCAGGGGAAAGAAAACCTTGGCCTGGATCGACTTTTCACCGACACGAACCGGCAAAACCTTCGTATGGTAATCAAAGCCCGCTTCGTAATATTGCAAACGCGCCACGTCTTGATCGCTTAAATTTTCGCATAAAAGACCTTTTGCCGATCGTCCTGCCTTTGGCTGAATGATCGGAAAGCCCTGCCCCTGCACCCAAAACACCGCATGATCCGATATTTCGGCGGCGCAACCTTGCGCCACATCATGGCCCAGAACACAATTGAGTAAGAGCCGGTCACATAACGTGCCGTAGAAAAAAAGCGGCGTCACGACCAATGGCGTCCGGCAAATCCGACCAGTACCGCGCCAACCACCGCACCCACCCCAAGCGTGATCAAGACAGGCTGGATCAGGATCAAGGTGCCAAATTCGACAAACAGGTTTAACACGTCGTACATTGCTTCTAAGAAAGCATCATATCGGTTCATGGTGGAAAGCTCAATCATTCTCCACCCACTGATCAGCAGCAAGACGACGATCACCATGCATCCAATCGTTGCTACAGAATGCGACAGCAAAGTCGCAAACCCAAGATGTCGGGCGCGCCCGATAGTTGTCCAGCCAAGCCAAAGGCCGACGCCGACGGATAGGGGTACCAGATACAATTGGATAAACTGATAAGAAAATGCTGGCAAAGATTGGTATGCGAAGGCCGCACCGAGGACTCCGTAAACAATAGCGCCCATTAACTTTTGCCCATTGGGCATTTCATTTGGCATGTATGTAATTTCCTTGGTCTAAATGGGTCTCCGTACAGTAATCTGTGTGACGTCACAATTATCGTATTGGAACGTCGCAGCGCAAGATGTAAGGTAAAAGTCCCACATCCGCTTAAAACGATCGTCAAAGCCCTGCTGGGCTACCTCATCCCAACGTGCATTGAACATCTCATGCCAACGCCGCAGGGTCACACTGTAGCTAGCCCCAAACTCCTTAGAGCCTTGCACCATCAACCCAGCCTGGCGCACCTGATCGCGAAGCGCGGAAGGACCCGGCAACATGCCGCCTGGAAAAATATATTTTTGAATAAAATCAACGCCTTTTCGATAGCGTTCAAAAACGCTGTCTTTGACTGTGATAATCTGCAGCGTTGCATTTTTGCCCGGGCGCAAGCGCTCGCGAACGGTTTGGAAGTAAATCGGCCAGTATTTTTCACCGACGGCTTCGAACATCTCGATAGATGCAATCCCGTCATAAAGTCCGGTTTCGTCACGATAATCCTGCATCTTAAATTCGACCAGATCCGAAAGGCCTGCCCGTTCGATGCGGTCAACGGCATAGTTGTATTGTTCTCGGCTGATGGTCAGGCATGTCACCTTCAGCCCCCGCACACTCGCGGCATATTCGGCAAACCCGCCCCAGCCGCAGCCGATTTCCAGAACATGATCGCCTGGTTGTACATTCATCTGATCAACCATGGACGCATATTTTTGGGTTTGCGCAAGTTCGAGAGGTTCCTGGCCGGTTTTGAACAAGGCGGAGGAATACGTCATCGTGTCATCGAGCCACAAGCCATAAAAATCATTACCTAAATCATAGTGGTAGCTGATGTTTTTCTTGGCTTGCAGTTTTGAGTTGGACCGCAACCAGTGGCGCAGGCGTTCATATGCGCGCACCATCCCCATGCCGGGAAACCCGTTAAACAACACGTCATTATCGGCATGTACAAAATCCATGAAAGCTTGCAGATCAGGTGTGCTCCACCATCCATCCATATAGGCCTCTGAGAAGCCCAAATCCCCATCGCGGAGCAAGCGCGCAAAACAATCGTCATTGTGGATTTCCACTTCGACAATATGCCCCGCTTTGGTGCCTTTGGCCCGAAATCGACGTCCGTCCGACAGGACAATATCCAACTGACCCGTATTGATTGTCTGCGCAATTTGAAACACTTGGGTAAAATACCGCGGTAGGCCGTGCTGTCCCTTGGTCGTTGTAAAAACCGTCATTCCGTCATCCCTGCTTGGTCTGACACTGTTAGACCCGATTGCTCAGCCTGTCTCAAGGAAATTTAAGACGTTTTACGGGACGTCGTTGACTTGCGATCGCTATATGCCGTCAAGGCACGTTTGCGACCCACATCCAATGAAATCAACGGCATAGGATAGCTTTCCCGGGGACTGAGCCCCCAAGACTTTGGTGCAGCATCAAAAAAGGATAATGCAGCTTTGGTTGGCTGCGCTGCCCCTTCCGCAATAAATTTTGATGGGTAATCATTTGATTTGTCAAACTTTTCCAATTGGCCAGCGGGGTTGAAAACACGAAAATAGGGGGCCGCGTCCGGGCCTGATCCCGCGGCCCATTGCCAGCCCATGGCGTTCGATGCCGGATCCCAGTCAATCAGACAATCCTCAAACCATTTTTGGCCAATGCGCCAATGCGTCAGCAAGTGTTTGGTCAAATAACTTGCAACGATCATACGACCTCGATTGTGCATTGTGCCGGTAACATAAAGTTCGCGCATTGCGGCATCAACGAACCGCTCGCCCGTGCGCCCTTGCTGCCAGCGCAAGATCTGCGGACCGTCGGTTTGCCATGGAAAATCGTCCCATTCCGGCTTCCAATTGCGCGACATGATTTCGGGCGTATGCCAAGCAAGATGATATGCGAATTCTCGCCAAACCAACTCTTTCAAAAACGTCTTGGCGCCAGGGGCTCCTTCTTGCAGAGCCCGTTGTCCTGCATGCCAAACCTGCCGTGGACTGATCTCGCCATAGGTCAGATTTTCTGACAAACGCGATGTCGCGGCGCGTGCGGGAAAATCGCGATCTTTGGCATAGCTGTGCACCTTTTCGTCCAAAAAGAGATCAAGTCGCCGTGCCGCGTGGTGTTCGCCCACGGCCACATAGGCGCGCACAACATCAGCGCCTGCCCCCATCGCATCATCCAGCGCCCAATCTGACAACGACTCAGAACACGGCCAGCTTTCCGGTCGCCGCAGCGAAGTGATCGTCGGCAGCGTTGCGGCAACATCAACATTCCGCACGGTGTTCCACATCGGGGTGAAAACTTTGTAAAAGCCACCGGTCTTTGTCTGCACCGACCAAGGCTCAAACAGCAGGTGCCCCGGAAAACTTCGCGCATCAACCCCGCGATCAAGCAAATGCCTTTTGACCTCAGTGTCGCGCGCCACGTCCCCGCTGAGATATGCCCGCTGCCAGAACACCGCCTGGGCACTGGTTTGCGCGACCAGCTGATCCAGAACATCTACAGCTGGCCCCGAACGCAAAACCAGGTCAGAAGCAATCGCACGTAAACTGGTCCGGAACACCTCTAGACCTAAACTAAATCGCCACTTTGCGGCTGTGCCGATCTGATAAAAATTATCGTCAGCAATAAATATCGGGATGACCGGTACACCATATGATGCGGCTGCGGTCAAAGCCGGGTGATCGGTGAGGCGAAGATCCCTCCGGATCCAAACTATGATTGGTTGGTTGTCCAAGCGCTGCTCCACTCTGTGTTCCAGCGAAATAGCGCCAATTTTAGGAAGTCAAAGGACGTCGTCGAGCGCGTTCAACAACTGATTGATCTCGGCTTGCGTGGTGTAATGTACAAAACTCAACCTCAAAACGCCGTGTTCAGATTTCACGCCCACGGCATCGAGCACACGTCCCGCATAAAAATCGCCCGCACCGGCCATGACCTTATGTCGGGCAAGTTCGGCGGCGACTGGTTCAGCGGGCCGTCCAAGATCAACGGCAACGGTTGGCGCACGGTTCTTGGCATCGGACGGACCAATCAACCTCACTGTGTTGCGTCCCGTCATAGCATCAAGAACCGGCTGTAATAGATTGATTTCATGGCTACGCATCAAATCGTGCACTTGTTGTGCAGAATTTAAGTCATGGGCTCGGGCAATCTCATCAAGATAATCGGCGATCCCCGCGCAGGCCGCCACCTGAGCATGATCCGGACCTGCTGGTGTAAACCGTTTTTCCCAAAAACCCGCATTAAAGTGATGTCCTTGGTTGGGCAAAAGCGCGGCGAGGCGCTGACGAATGACCATCGCACCCTGATGTGGACCATATGTTTTATAGGTCGAAAACAAGTAAATATCTGTGCCAAGCGCCCCGATATCGGGCAGCCCATGGGGCGCGTAGCTGACCCCATCAACGCAGGTCAAAGCCCCCGCCGCATGGGCCCTTGCGACGATCTTTGCCACCGGATTGATTGCCCCAACCACGTTAGAGCAATGCGGAAAACACACCAATTTTACGCGATCATCCAACAGATTGTCCAAGTCATCGAGATCTAAAAGCCCTGTTTCCGGATCAATCTGCCATTCGACGACAGAGATGCCATCATCGCAAAGCCGACGCCAAGGACCTGAATTTGCTTCATGATCCTGATTGGTCACGATGATTTTATCGCCCGCCGTCAAATGCTGCCGGAAGGCTTGCGCCAAAACATATGTATTTGCTGTGGTCGACGGACCAAATGACAATTCATCGCGGGCCACGCCAAGGATCGCCGATAAGCGCGACCGTGCTTCATCCATTTCAGCGCCACCGATCTGCGATGCGGGATAGGCGCCGTAAGGTTGCACCTTTCGCAAATGATAGAACCGAAAAAGGCGATCAATCACATGTTTGCAGGTATAAGATCCGCCCGCATTTTCAAAAAAGGCCCATCCATCCAGATCCGGTTCAAAAAATGCTGGAAACTGGCTCCGAACGAATTCCGTACGCAACATCATGTATTCACATCGACAATAACGCGGCCTTTGACCTGACCTTTCAAGATTGCAGCCCCAAGCTCAGGCAGATCGGACAAAGTGGCCTCTTGGACCATCGGCGAAAGGGTTTTCATTGGCAGGTCGCGCGCGATTTCAGACCATGCACGGACGCGATCCGCATAAGGACGCATCACCGAATCAATGCCCAAAAGGTTTACACCGCGCAACAAAAACGGGATCACGGTTGCTGGCAGGCCTGCGCCCCCCGCCAAGCCGACGGCGGCGACAGACGCCCCGTATTGCATCTGGCCCAGCACGCGCGCCAGCATCGGGCCCCCAACGGCGTCGACACATCCTGCCCATTGCTCTTTTTCAAGCGGCCGCTTGACCGTCTCGTTGATTTCTTCGCGCGCGATGATCCGCGCGCACCCGAGTGCACGAAGATAGTCGGCTGTCTCTGGTCGCCCGGTGACGCCGACCACTTGATAGCCCTTGGCCGCGAAGATTGCCGTGGCAACAGAGCCAACACCCCCCGCAGCACCGGTCACCAAAACCTCGCCTTTTTCAGGGCGAAGTCCGTGATCTTCGAGCGCCATGACCGCCAACATTGCCGTAAATCCGGCGGTGCCGACAGCCATGGCGTGACGGGTCGAAACACCATCCGCAAGCGGCACCAGCCAGTCTGCGTTGACCCGCGCCTTTTGCGCATATCCACCCCAATGGGATTCGCCCACGCGCCATCCGGTCAGCACAACCTGATCCCCAACGCTGTAGCGTGGATCATCCGAAGCCTCGACAGTGCCTGCAAAATCGATCCCCGGCACATGAGGGTAAGTCCGCACCAGACCGCCGCCCGGACCAAGACATAGACCGTCTTTATAATTCACGGTCGAATGTTCCACAGAAACGGTGACATCGCCCGGCGGCAGCGCGTTGGCGTCGAGCTCTTCAACAGCGGCGCTTGTCTTGCCGTCTTCGTCTTTGCGCACCACTAATGCTCGCATTGGCCTAGCCCTCTCATTTGTCTGACATTTCAAATCTCACCGTCTACCATCTGCAACTCAGGCTCAAGCCGAAAAATCGATCTCTATCTCGATACTGCTTTCCCTCTTTAAACCGGCAGCCAGCTGTCTTATATTGAAACTGTCTTTCGGGACTATGGACATAAACGCGCTCGCAATAAGCGGATCGGACCCGGGGGCGGTACCCGGCGGCTCCACCAACATCCTTCATTTGGGGATCATGGGGCCGAAATAGGATCGACGAACGTCTAAAGGGGTTAGCTTTGTTTCGGCGGGGTGCCACCGTATCGGCCCAAAATGTACAATTGCAAATGACAATCGTGCTCCGGTTGCTCTGGCTGCGTAAGCGGTTCGAGGAATCGAAATCTTAAGTCCTTGAGCCTTGCAGCTCTCGGCGGGGTTCGCAGGCACCTGGCAACAGAAGCCTGCACTTCGACTTAATTTGTGGCGGCCGGTCTTGCACGTTAACCACCATATAACATGCGACCATTTCGGTGCTGATGTTGAGCGCCCTACCAGCGAGCACGTGTCACGTTGCGCTAAACATTTCCCTCTGGTCAGGTGCAGAGCATCAGCAGCTGGGCGTGCCTTGAATGCAGTGTAGCTCCAGTGCAGCGCCGGATAAGAGCGTATTTCGCCAAACGCTGTTCTAAGCTTCTCGATCCCCTTTTTATATTGATTAAATTTGTGGCACCCCGTGCGTATCGGTCATCGCCGGTGTTCAAATCAATGCCGCTGACGCGTTTACCGCTGTGAAGTCTTTGACAGCCGCAACCATGCTCGGCTCTTTCCATTGACACAAGTCTGCCCTAGGCTTCAAGGACCGCAGGAAAGGAGCTTGGTGCTATGACCGATCGGATAGACTATGGGAATATGATGCATCAGGCGATGCGCCGGTTGATCAAAGACGTGCTGACCCGAGTCGCCAGAGACGGCCTGCCGGGCGCGCACCATTTTTTTATCACCTTTGACACCACCCTGGAGGGTGTCCAGATGTCAGAATGGTTGCGAACGCGGTATCCAGACGAAATGACCATCGTCATCCAACATTGGTTCGACGACCTTGATGTCACGGATGCTGGCTTCGGCGTCACGTTGAATTTCGGCGATCAACCCGAGCGGCTGGTTGTACCCTATGACACCATTCGGACGTTCGTTGATCCGTCAGTCGAATTCGGACTTCGGTTTGAATCTCAAGATGACGAAGACAATCTTGACGCGGATGTCGAGGCGCCGATGGAAACTGATGCGCAACCTGAACCGATCAAGGATGCGCAAATTGTCAGTCTGGACTCATTTCGAAAATCTTAATGTCGCCTGCGATCACTCGGCTGTGGACCCCATCCAGACACACCGATAAGCCAGTGCACAAATGTATACTGCCGGAGACTTCCATGTCACAGACCCGCACCGAAACCGATAGCTTTGGCCCTCTAGAGGTCCCGACGGAGAAATATTGGGGCGCCCAAACACAACGCTCGATCATGAACTTTCCGATTGGCTGGGAAAGACAGCCCACGGCGATCGTGCGTGCACTCGGGGTGATCAAAAAAGCATGTGCGATGGCGAATGGCAGGTCGGGCAAACTGCCCAAAGAGCTGGCGCAAGCAATTGAAAATGCCGCACAAGAAGTGATCGACGGCACGCTCGACGATAACTTTCCGCTGGTCGTCTGGCAAACGGGCTCTGGCACGCAATCGAATATGAACGCCAATGAAGTCATTGCTAACCGAGCGATTGAAATGCTCGGGGGGGAAATTGGCAGTAAATCACCGATACATCCCAACGATCATTGCAATATGGGCCAGTCGTCAAACGACACATTCCCGACAGCCATGCATATTGCGGTCGCAATGACGGCACATGATGTCCTACTGCCGGGTTTAAAAAAGTTGTCAGATGCCCTGGACCAGAAAGTGAAAGCGTTCGAAGGGATCATTAAAATTGGCCGTACCCACACTATGGATGCGACCCCTCTGACCCTCGCACAAGAGTTTTCAGGATACGCGCATCAACTTAAGATGAGCATTGCGCGGGTCGAAACCGCGTTGCCGCGGATTTATGAGCTAGCGCAAGGCGGAACGGCTGTTGGCACGGGATTGAACACATCGCCCGGTTGGGCCGAGGACGTCGCCGAGAATATGGCCCAAATCACCGGCCTGCCATTTGTAACTGCGCCCAATAAATTTGAAGCTTTGGCCGCGCATGATGCCCTTGTCGAGATGTCTGGCGTCACAAAAACCGTCGCCGCCTCGCTTTTCAAAATTGCAAACGATATCAGAATGCTGGGGTCCGGTCCTCGCTGCGGTCTGGGCGAGTTGATACTTCCGGAAAATGAACCCGGATCATCCATTATGCCGGGCAAGGTCAATCCAACCCAATGCGAAGCGCTCACCCAGGTTTGCGCACAAGTGTTTGGCAATGATGCCGCCGTCGGCTTTGCCGGGTCCCAGGGACATTTTGAGCTGAATGTCTACAAACCGATGATGGCCTATAACGTTTTACAATCTATGCAACTTCTTGGGGATGCCTCGGTAGCGTTTACTGACAATTGCATTCGAGGCCTTCAGGCGAACGAAGATCGTATCACAAAAATCATGCAAGAATCTTTGATGCTGGTGACCGCGCTGGCGCCGACAATTGGGTACGACAATGCCACGACCGTTGCGAAGACTGCGCATAAAAATGGCACGACCCTGAAACAAGAAGCCATCGCATTGGGGTTCGTTGACGAGGCCACATTTGACGACGTTGTCCGCCCCGAAAACATGATAGGCCCCAAATGAGTAAGATTGCCAACCTGGCGCGCGCTCGAAAATTGCGCGCGCGGGCCGATGCAAAACAACAAGCAGATGAAAATTCTATGAAATTTGGACGCTCAAAAGCCGAAAAAATGCTCAGGGCACTCCAAACCACAAAAGCCCGTCGTATGTTGGATTCTCACAAAATGGACGATGAATGAGCAGCCGACCAATCAAGCGGTCTTTGACCTTGAAGGGTCATCGCACATCGGTGACCCTTGAAGATATTTTTTGGCAACAGCTGCGCGCCATCGCCAGACGAAATGGATGCTCTATCAACGCATTGGCAGCGGAAATCGATGCGAAACGCGAAATTGAAGCAAGCCTCGCGTCAGCGCTGCGGACCTTTATCCTGTCAGACGCCTTGGATCATTCTAGGTCCGGCGGTTGATATTCAGCCAAATCCCATCTCTGGATCGCACTGTCAAATGGGCTTGCGGTACTGGGACCAGATGAGGAACTGCCGAAAACTCAAACGACTTGACCAGCGCTGCGAGACATAAGACGCCCTCCACCATCGCAAACCCGGCGCCGGTACAGACGCGTCGCCCCGCGGAAAAAGGAATATAGGCGTCGCGGGCGCAGGCGCGCCCTTCATCCGTCTGCCATCTATCTGGATCAAAGCCGTCAGGGTTTGCCCAGATCCGGGTGTGCCGATGAAGGTGCCAGGGCGAAATGACCACTTGTGCAGCTTTGGGCACAACGCGATTGCGAAAAATCGTGTCTTGAGCGGCTTCTCGGACCATCATTGGAACAGGCGGATAAAGCCGAAGGGTTTCTCGAAAGACATCTCGTGTAAAGGGCAATGACGCAAGTTGGGAAAACTCGATCGTGAGCGGATCTAAGGGCGCCACTTCCGCCGCGACCCGCGCTTGTATCGACGGGTGGGTGGCCAGCAAATAAAGCGCCCAAGCCAAAGCCGATGCACTGGTTTCATGACCAGCCAAAAAGAAGATTGCAACCTGATCGACCATCTCGTCTGTTGTAAACGTCCGATCCGTCACCGGATCCACGGTCGTCATGATTTTTGTCGCAAGATCCTCCGGCGCATTCCCTGCCGCAATTAATCCTCGACGTTCATGGGTTAACCTTCGGATCAAACCTCTGATTCTTCGAGCCTGGGCGAGGGTCTTGCGCCGGTGAAACCGAGGGCTCCATCTTGGCAAGGGTATAAACGCCGCCAGGTTCAAAATCGGCTGCGTTCGCTGATATGCCCTAAAGGACTGAAATACATCACTCGCTATTTCATCTTCAATTGGAATTGAGAATAAGGTTCGAAAGATGACATCGGCGGCAGCGTGGCTGGTCACTTCTTCAATCTCAATTGGTTGCGACTTAATTTCAAGATCGAGACGATCGACCATGGACCGCGTGGCGCGCTGGATCGCCGGAAACGTATACCGCAACCGCCCCCCCTCAAAGGCGGGATCAATAATACGTCTTTGACGCTCCCATGCGTCTCCATTGGTTAAAAAGACCGAATTGCCCAACAGGGGCCGCAGGCCTTCCCCTACTCTGTGCGATTTTGGAAAGTTTGCTGGTGATATCTGAAGTATTTCTTTGATCAGGATCGGCTGATTTACCAAAAAAGAACAGAAAAAAGGCGTTCGAAACTCTGCCATCCACGCGCGATACAGCCGTTCGGGTTGCGCCGAGAGAATGTCGCGTCGAAAAAGCCTCAGATACCGCCAAAGCGAAACCTTATCGGGCCTAGATGGCGGTTTGGGCGGCGTCATAAATCGACATCCGAATATCCATTGACCGCAGAGGTGATCCGGCTCGCAGAGGGGTTTTGGCCGCGGAAGCGGTTGGCCAATGTCTTGGGGCCCGCCGTAATCCGAAAATAGTCATATCGGCCAGGCCGATCGAACGCACATAAATATTGAAAATGCCGCTTGATAAAGTTCCAGCGCAGCCCATCCCACATCTCTTTGCTCAGCGTCTTCGAGAAAGCCGCCGACAGCACCAGTGGCTTTGACGATTGTTCTGTCGCAACGCCCGAAACCGCGACCGGGTCACATAATGCAAAAGCACACCCATCAGCGGGCGCCGTTACATCAATCCATGTTATCCTGTCCTGTTTTCCCATAACATGAAGATCGGATCTTAAATCTTTGGCTTTCGGCAGAAAAGACACCATCGGAATTGCCTGCCCAAGCGTCAGAAAAGACAATTCAGCCTGAATAGCGGCGTGATGGTCTTTGCGCAGGAGATTGGCCAGAACCGAGACACCAAGATGCGCCCCAGACGAATGCCCGATGACAAGAACCTCGTCGAGCTCTTCATTTAATTTCGTCTGAATTCGGTCTTCGAACTGACGTAGTCTTTGTTTGAGCACTGTCGGAATCGCGCCGCCCTCTCGCGCCGTAAAGGCATAATCATGCATAAGATAATGTGCAAAGAGCTTTCCATCGAACCGGCGAAAGATCTCTAATATTGCATAACATACGGCAAGACTGATCAAAGCGAAACCAGTACTTAAAAACATACTTTCGGGAACCAGTGACGACAAACCTTGGTAAATTGCGCCACCACTGACGCTTGCAACTGCGAGCTGGCCCAACAAAACCACGACTGGATACAACGCCGCGATCATGGGTCCTTTGCGCAATTTCATCAAACGAAACAAAGCACCCGAACCGATGTATAAATATGCCGTTTGAAGCAATTGAAAATAAGTCGATAAAACACTTTGTGACATCGAGGCCTGAACGATGTCATGCCAGATAAGAACTTCGATCCCGGTGTTTACAATGGCCCCATCCTGACGTGACGACACCTGCCATCCGAATGGACCGGTACCAGATTGGGCTAAAACTGAAATCTCATACCCGGAAATCTGCGCCTGTTTTCTAGCTTCGCGCCGATAAAGCTCTCGGTATCTTCGAGGGTGAAACGGATCATAGCCCGGCAGATAAAAGACGTGGCGACGTTTTACAACTTGTTCAGACATCACATCAACACCGCCCGGTCCGGTTCAAACGCAGCATAGCGATCAACACATCAAATGTAAGTGTTAGCCGAGACCCGCAAGATATGGAAATGTCTCGAGCAACCACCAACTGAGCGCGGTGAAGGCGCCCGTCACCATCATCACGCCCACAGTGACCAAAAGACCACCCATCGCGCGCTCTATCAAACGCATATGACGTTTCAGCCTGGTCATCACACCCATGGCGCGCTCCCAAAAAACGGCCACGGCAATAAAGGGAAGCCCAAGACCGAGTGCGTAGACCCCCAGCAAAACCGATCCCTTTAGCATTGATGCTTCGGACGCGGCCAAGGACAAAATTGCCCCAAGCTGTGGACCGATACACGGTGTCCACCCGAACGCAAATGCCAGACCCAACACATAAGCGCCAAACGCACGCCCGCCCTGATCCCCCGCATCCAGTCGGGCCTCTCGATCCAAGAGCGGGATACGTAAAATGCCCAAGAAATGAAGACCAAAAACAACGATGATACCACCGGAGATCTGCGCAAAAAGAGTTTGGTTGCTCAGGAAAAATCGCCCAAAAAACGACGCTGTAAAGCCCAGGAAAACAAAAACCGTCGACAGGCCGAGTACGAAAAAAACCGCAGCCAGAACAACACGCCAGCGCGCAGTGCTGGAAACAGCCCTGTCCATCATCTGTCCCATGGAGATACCCGACATATAGGCCAAGTAAGGCGGAACAATGGGCAGCACGCATGGGCTCAAAAAGCTTAGCACACCGGCCACAAGAGCAATGAGCATTGCCGGCATCAAGGATGCATCAATAAGATCAATTCCGAACATGTGCTTGTGTTTAGACTGTCCTTCGTGCCACGTCACGAGATCAACTGTCACATTTGCGTGCGAAATTTGCCTGTTCGCTGCGCCCGGTCATACTATAACTGACGCATGAAAGTAATTCGTCTCGATGCCTTGGGCCTTTTGTGTCCACTGCCTGTTTTGAAAGCGCGTAAGCGCTTGAAATCGATGGACACTCAAGATGTTCTGGAACTTCTTGCGGATGATCCAGCCGCCATTATAGACGTTCCGCATTATTGCACGGAGTCCGGGCATTTGTTTTTGGGCCAGCAGGAGCTGGACGGCGGCCAACTTTATCGCATTCAAAAGCGCTGAAAGCGGCGGCCCAAACTGGGCCGCTGCATTGTTCTCACTTCGACCACCAGCCGCGGCGTTTTGGCTTTACCGGATCCGGCACAGCCGGTGCAGCGGCCGCCGTCTCAGCAGGATGCGTTGGCGGATCTGGTAAAATTTCAGTATGAGATACCTCGGGATCAATCGCGACGGGGTCGGGTTCAGGCACAGAAGCAACCCTATCTGGTTCTGTATGTGTGTCGGCCACGACAGCTGGTTCAGTGGCCGGATCAGGTGTAGCGGCACTCTGAGTCTGAGTCAGTTGGTCTGGCTCAGAGATTCCTGCTGTCCCTGTATCTTCGGTCGCCTCTGACTTTCTGCGACTGCGTCCTCCGCGACGTGACCGACGGCGTTTTTTCTGTTCGCCGCCCTCCTCTGCAGCGGGCTCTTCATCGCTGACGCCTGCTTCAGTCTGTTCGGTCTTATCGTCAGGCGCGCTTGGCAAATCTTCCGCGTTTTCTATCGATTCATCCGCATTGGCGGATTTCCGTCGCCGCCGCCGCCGCCGCTTTTTGCGCGGCTGCTCTTCTTCCGCCGCAATGTCGGAGACAATATCCTCGCGCTCTACAACGTCGACTTCAACCGCGTCCTCGATCTGTTGATCTTCGGGCGATTCTGTATCGATGGAAATCACCGAACTTGGCAGTTCCCGAACCACACGGGTGGCGGTCTTGAATTTTTCGATCGTATAATCCGGCGCCACCAAATGCGGATCGGCTTCCAAACGGATCGAAAGGCCAAACCGACCCTCAATCGAGGCAATATGTTCGCGCTTGGTATTCATCAAGAAATTGATGATCGGCACCGGCGCTTTGAGAAGAACTTCACGTGAGCGTTTGCGCACACCCTCTTCTTCCAATTGGCGCAAAATCGCCAAACCAATGCTGTCATCCGAACGGATCAAGCCGGTGCCATGGCATACCGGACATGGCTGGGTCGTGGCCTCCAACATCCCGGGGCGGAGCCGCTGACGTGACATTTCCAACAACCCAAAGCCTGAGATACGCCCCACCTGGATCCGGGCCCTGTCCGTTTTCAGACGCTCTTTGAAACGTTTTTCAACAGCCGCATTGTTCTTGCGCTCTTCCATATCGATAAAATCGATCACGATCAGCCCAGCCAAATCGCGCAGCCGAAGCTGACGCGCAACCTCTTCAGCTGCTTCGATATTGGTTTTCGTCGCAGTCTCTTCGATACTGCCTTCTTTGGTCGCACGACCGGAGTTCACATCAATTGCGACCAGGGCTTCGGTGATCCCGATCACGATATAGCCGCCCGATTTCAGCTGCACAGTTGGATTGAACATCGCCGCCAAATAGCTTTCGACCTGGTATTTTGCGAACAATGGTTGCCCATCCGTGTGCAATTTCACGTTTTTCGCGTGCGACGGCATCAGCATCTTCATGAAGTCTTTGGCGGTGCGGTAGCCCAGCTCGCCCTCGACCAGAACTTCGTCAATCTCGCGATTATAGAGGTCCCGAATGGAGCGTTTGATCAGATTGCCTTCTTCATAAATCGGTGCTGGTGCGATCGATTTCAGGGTCAAGTCACGAATCTGTTCCCACAATCGTTGCAGGTATTCATAATCGCGCTTGATTTCAGCTTTTGTTCGTTTCGCCCCTGCAGTCCGCACAATTAATCCAGCCCCATCCGGAACTTCGATACTTTGCGCAATTTCCTTAAGCTTCTTGCGATCCGAAGCATTGGTGATTTTCCGGCTGATCCCGCCCCCCCGGGCGGTGTTGGGCATCAACACACAATACCGACCCGCGAGGCTCAGATAGGTCGTCAGCGCCGCGCCTTTATTGCCGCGCTCTTCTTTGACAACTTGCACCAGCAGGATCTGACGTACTTTGATCACCTCTTGTATCTTGTAGCGTCGAGGCCGTGGTTTGCGCACCGGGCGAATATCTTCGTCGGTATCATCATCGGCAACGGATTCGATGCCATCTTTTTGCGCAGCAGGCGCCTTGGCTGCTTCCAACGATGCTGGCGCGCCGGCAAAATCCTCGATTTGTTCTGACAGCTCTACGATATCCATGCCAGGTATATCTGCAGCACCCGGATTGTCCTGAGCGGGCAGCTCGTCCAATTCAGGGCCAGAGGCCACTGGTGCCGCCTCTGCCTCCGGATCCTTTGAAACAACCGGATCGTCGCCGTCAATTGCCATTGCTTGTGGCTTTATTGACGCATCTGTCGAATCCAAGTCAACCGTATCGGTGTCCGACCCGACGTCATCCGTGACGCTGTCGTCAGGGATGGCCACGTCAGTGGCCTGCTCCGCGACAACCGGAGCCTCTTGATCGTCTGCATTTGGCTGTACAGGCGGTTCACTGCCATCTTCGGATCTTGTGGTGTCAAAAGCAGGTGCGACGGCGGCATCTGCACCGTCAGCCTGAACGACAGAGTCAATCGCTGCCTCGTCTTCCGGGGCTTGCGCGACAGCCTCTGTGTCTTGTGACGCGACATTGTCCTCAACCGCAGCAGCACTTTCGTCCTCTATCGGTGTGTTTTCCGCAGTCGTATCGATCTTGCGACGAGACCGCCGTCGCGGCTTGCGTACCGGCTTTTCGTCCTCGTCGTCTTCCAAAGATTTGGCATAGGCGCGCTCTTCGGCAATAAGCTGTTCGCGGTCAGCCACCGGAATTTGGTAATAATCGACGTGGATCTCTGAGAATGCGAGAAAGCCATGTCGGTTGCCACCATAATCCACGAAAGCGGCCTGCAACGAGGGTTCAACCCGGGTGACTTTCGCCAAATAGATATTGCCTGCAATTTGTCGCTTGTTCAGCGACTCAAAATCGAACTCCTCGACCTTGTTTCCATCCACCACCACGACACGGGTTTCTTCCGCGTGGGTGGCGTCGATAAGCATTTTCTTAGCCATGTTAACTCTTTGCAGCGCCTGGCAACGCGCGAGACTGACATGTCACACGAATGGCCGAGGGGCTGTAATTGGGGCGATCGGCCAGAAGCGCACATCAACATGGGGGCGGACACGCCCCTCACCTGTTTTGTCACTGCTCTAGCGCGTTTCATCGCGTTTCATCTCCGATACCGCTGAGGGCATCTTTTAATCCCCGACCCGAAAGTGGGAGTGTTCTTCGGGCGAAATATGCCCAGTCGTCTGCCGTCTCTCAGCCTTGTTCTCAGCAGGCGCGAGGCGGGCAGGTAAACCTGAATACAACGGGTCTCCGCTCGGCGACTCCGTAATCCCCACAATGGCGGACAGGCGTGACAAACACAATGTCAAATGTCGCCGCGATCCGATAAGACAGCCCCGATGTCGGCACTCAGGGCTGCCAAACGGGTCAATTCGCCAGGAGTTTCGGCACGATTGTAACGATTTCCGGGAAAACCCAAAGCATCAGAAGCCCGACCACCTGGATAATCACAAACGGGATCACACCGCGGTAAATATGGCCTGTGGTCACTTCTTTGGGGGCCACACCCCGCAAATAAAACAACGCGAAGCCAAAAGGTGGTGTCAAAAAGCTGGTTTGCAAGTTCACCGCGATCATAATCGTCACCCATTTGGGGTCCATCGTGCCGCCATATATCACCGGGCCGACGATCGGAATCACAATGTAGATGATTTCCAAAAAGTCGAGCACGAAGCCCAAGATAAACAGCACCAACATCACGATCAGAAAAACCACCAGCTCATTGTCAAAACTGCGCAAAAACTGCTGGATGTAATGTTCGCCACCAAAAGAAATCACCACAAGATTGAGCAATTGTGAGCCGATCAAGATGGTAAACACCATGCTTGTTACCTTAGCTGTCTCCCGCACCACGGGGGGCAAGACATTGTTGCGCAGCAGCACCCAGCAGGCATATAGGATCCCAAAAATTGCGATATGATACGCGGCCTGAGCAAAGATAATCGCGATCCATTCTTCGAATCCCGTGGTCTCGAGGCCGGTGCGCAAATCGAAGTTCACGCCAATGACGATCAGGATCAGGATTGCGAAACTGGCCCCAAGGATCAACTTGCCGCTCTTTTGCTCGTCCCGCAGTTTGCGGAACGCCGCGAGCATGATCGCGCCGCCTGCGCCGAGTGCTGCGGCCGGCGTGGGATTGGTGATCCCCCCGAGAATGGACCCCAACACAGCAACGATGAGCACCAGCGGCGGAAACACCACGCGGATCAGATCGTTCCTTGCCAATCGGGCCGCTGCAAAGCGGCAACCGTAAAGCACCAAAGCCACCGGCAGGGCCATCAAAACGAATGTCGCACCGGCGCTCGTCGTCGGCGACAAGATCAAGATATCGGCCAAGATCCCCAATGCAATACCGCCGGCGCCGACAAGCAAAGGACGAACATCCGCCGAAGGCGCGACGCCGCGCGCTGTGGTCAAGACCAGACCCAGCAGCAAAAACATAACGGCAATGCCGGAACCGATCGGCGCAATCCCGGCAATCTTTGTCGCGATGGCATCGGCCAGTTCGTCGGCCGTCCGTTCTTGGGCTTGTTGAACACCCCCCGCCGCGTCAATCTTTGCTTGCTCGGCCAGCGCCAAATCCCAGGCCTCTTGACCATGCAGCTCAACCATAGCTTCGGCGCATTGCGGGCTGACATTCGTGCGCAAAGACGAGGTCTGCCCAGCATCTGTAAAGCTGGACACCGAAATATCCTGGGAGCCGATGATATTGACATTCATCAACAAGATCACACCGCCAATCAACCCGACCGGAACAGCCAAGAACCACGTCAGTGCCTCAGACTGGGTCACCGGTTCGCCGTCGCTATGACCCATTTGCACCGGCGGCGCCTTGGTCGGATTGATCAGTGCAAAGCCAAACGCATATGCGGCATACAGAAAGGACAACAAAATGCCGGGCAAGATCGCGGACTGAAACAAAGTCCCGACCGAGACCACGGCCGCCTCGCCCAGATAGGTGAGCGCATCAGAACAGCCCACCATCTGTGCGCGTTCTTCCTGCGCGGTGGAATACAGATCCCCCGCCAGAGTGCCGAGCAAAACAATCACAATGGAAGGCGGGATGATCTGCCCAAGCGTGCCGGATGCCGCAATTACACCCGTCGAAAGCTCTGGCGAGTAGCCGTTGCGCAACATGGTTGGAAGGGCCAGCAAACCCATGGTCACCACAGTCGCGCCGACAATCCCCGTCGAAGCCGCGAGAAAAGCACCGACAACAACGATGGACACGGCCAAGCCGCCCGGCAAAGGTCCAAACACTTTGGCCATTGTCGTCAACAAATCTTCCGCGATTTTCGACCGTTCGAGCGTGATACCCATCATCACAAACATCAACACCGCCAGCAGTGTCTCGATCGACGCGCCTGCGATGACCCGCTCGTTCATCCGGTTGACAATAAAACTGATGTTTCGGTTCAGCGCTTGCTCCCAACCCGCGACGAACAAAGGCTGATCGATGCGCGGCAGATCGGGGTACCGAAAGACCGATATGCTTTCGCGGACCACCCCTTCGGCCACCAGCGCAGCATATTCCGCCGAACTTGTGTCAATTGCCTGATGGATCAGCAGCCCAGACGAATCCAGCGCGGCAATAATCCCAAATGAGATCACGGCTGAGCCCCCGATCGCGAATGCGACCGGAAAACCGGACATAATCCCACCAAAAAGGCCCAGGAAAACGATAAGGAGACCTATTTCAATCCCGTCCAACCCAAATAGCATGACCGACCCGTCCCTTAATGTGTTGCAAGATCAGACGGCACAGCGCTATCCGCGCCCAAGCTGTCTTTATCAAGATTTTTATTCATAGCGCCTTCGCCCTCAACCAGTTCGAGGTAAGAGCGCCAAAAGAACGTGACCGCTTGCAAAAACACCATGCCGCAGAAGCACAAAAGCAAGACCTTGAACAAGATATAGCCGTCAAAGCCATTGGGGCTGAAGCCGATGGTCTCGACATTCCAGCGAAGCGCGCGGGCCTTCATCAGCATGCGGTCCAAAGTATCAGACGCCGACACTTTCGGCGTCACCATATGACGCCACATGAAATACCAAGAATACATCCAAGTTAGCACAATGGCGGGCATCATGAAAAACAACGCGCCGCACATGTCGATAATCCGCTTGGTCCGGTGGCTCACGGCCGCATAGACGAGATCAACCCGGACATGACTGCCTTGCACAAAGGTCCATGCACAGCATAGGCAGACGATCGCCGCGTTGTAGAGCTTCAGCTCCTCCGAAAACCAACTCAGGTCGCGGGTGAACACTGCGCCAAACGGGCCAATCGAGATTTCGGAGACGCGGAAAATCCGTTGCAAAAAAATGATCACGATTTGCTGCAACACCATCAACAAGCCGGCCCATGCCGCAACGCGACCAATGGTGTTGGAAAATAACTCAAGCCCTCCGACCATCTGCCACAGGACATTGCGTTTCCACATTCCAAGCCCGGTCAGGACCAAGAAAATCGTAAATACAACAAAGAAGAACTCAACAGAACCACCGTAATATATGAACCGCATCATGGATTGACCGTCGGACCAGTTGAGCCATGCCGACGGATTGGCCAACGCAAGAGCCAGATGATACACCGCCAAGCCGATATTGCTGATGACCCAACCGATAAAGTGAAAAAATTCCACGATGCGTCCCCCTCTTCAAATCGTATACTCACGTGCGGGATGACCCATCTACGTGAAAACCGCCCCCCGGCCATACAGGCCAGGGGACGATCATGATCAAGATTTCGGCTTAGCCCAGAACGCGGTCACGCTGAGCGCGATACGAGCTCTCGGAGGCCTGGATCCAGGACGAAGACGCCTTCATTGACGCCATCGCGCTGTTGTAGATCTTAGCGTAAAGCGGATCACCAAGGTTTTCGTCATGCACTTCCTGAGACGCCGTGCCGAATGCATCCCAAACGCTGTCTGGGAATTCGCGAACGGTCACACCGGCGGCTTGCAGACGCTCCAGCGCGGTACCATTGTTGGCCAAGAACTGCGCAAGGTTCCACTGGTGACCGGCGGCAGAAGCCATTTCGATGATCTTCTGGTGGGCCGGGCTCAGGCTTTCGAACACCTCTAGGTTTGTCGCAACGGTCAACGCGGCACCTGGCTCATGGAAGCCCGCAGTGTAGTAGGTCTTGGTGATTTCTTGGAAACCCGCCTTTTCATCGGCCCATGGGCCAATCCACTCTGTCCCATCGATCGCGCCAGATGCCAGTGCCTGGTAGACTTCTGCACCTGGAAGGTTTTGAACAGATGCGCCCAGTTTGCCAAGCGCTTGACCACCCAGACCTGGCATCCGGAACTTGAGGCCGTTGAAATCTTCTGGTCCTTTGATTTCCTGACGGAACCAACCACCGGCCTGAGCGCCGGTGTTGCCACCAATAAAGGATTTCAGGCCAAAAATTTCGCCCAGCTCGTGATGCAGCTCCATGCCACCGGCGTGGTAATACCAGTTGACCAATTCTTGCGCTGTCATGCCAAATGGCACCGCGGTGAAGAAGGCAAAGCCTGGATGTTGGCCGACGAAATAATAGTCAGCACCATGATACATGTCAGCCTGGCCCGCAGACACAGCGTCAAACACTTCAAAGGCGCCGACAAGCTCGCCGGCCGCTTTCAGATCAACGGTCAAGGTGCCGTCTGACATTGCGGTAATGTTGTCGGCGACGTATTGCGCGCTGTCATGCACGCCGGCCAGACCGCGACCCCATGTGGTGACCATAGTTAAGGTGCGCTTGCCCTGTGCGTAGGCCGGAGCCGCAAGCGAAGTTGCGGCAGCAGCACCACCACCGAGCGCGGATGTGCGCAAGAAAGAACGACGATCCATATGTTTTCCTCCCATAAGGTTTTGTGTGCGCACCCCGAAGAGCACGCGGACCGAAATAGTCCGTTGACCTTAGTCGTCCTGTGCGCAAACGCAAATACCAACGAGTGGGTAGAAACGCAGCATTCCGCCCTGAAATGTGCCAAAATTTCGGGCAAACACAACTCATACGGGAACGACCTGCGTTTTCGACTTGCCGAACTGGCTTTTACTTAGCCACCAGAATCGCTATCAATCCTCATGGCGGACCTTCAACGCAAATCCCGACGACAGCTGCAGATCAACTATGGTCAAAAGTTGTTCTTACTGGCGACCGTGCCGCTTATCCTCGCAGTGGCGGGGATTTCCGCAGTTGTCGCGGTTCAGGCGCGCGCCCTCGCCGAACGCGAAATCGCGGCCCTGGAACAACAACTGATTGACGCAAAGCAACGCGAGTTGCGCAACTATATCTCGATTGCCCGCACAGCGATCCAATCCGTCTATGGCCCCGCCCTGCCCGATGACGCTGCGGCAAAATTGCGGGTCAGCCAGATCTTGGCAGCGATGATTTATGGCCAAGATGGTTTCTTTTTTGTGTATGATTATGACGGGACAAATCTGGTCAGTCCGCGCCAAACCTGGCTGATCAACCGCAACTGGTCTGGACTGGCCGATGCTCAGGGCACTCAAATTGTCGACCCGCTCATTGATATCGCGCGCCAAGGCGCAGGCTATCACAGATATCTCTGGCCCAAACCCTCGACGGGAGAGACCGCTCAGATGGTCGCCTATGTCATCGGGCTGCAGGATTGGCGGTGGGCCGTGGGCACAGGCATCTTTATCGACGATGTAACCGCCATCGTTCAGGCCTCACGCGCCGAAGTTCAAGATCGGATCGCCAACACGTTTTTCTGGATCGGCTTGATCACACTCGCCGCCCTTCTGATGGTGTTTCTGTCCGGGTTGGTCATTACAATCCGGGAACGACGGCTGGCCGATGCAAAACTGAAAGGGCTCACCCAACGCGTGCTTGACACCCAAGAAGAAGAGCGCAGCCGCGTGGCCCGCGAGTTGCACGACAGCATCAGCCAGCTGTTGGTTGGCATTCGCTATGCACTGGAACTGGCACGCCGCCGTGTGGTCGCCGGCGATGTCCGAGCGGGCCAGAACATTGATCGTGGCATTGACGGCTTGTCCGAGGCGATACAAGAAGTGCGCCGGATCAGCCATGATCTGCGGCCCGGTCAACTTGACGATCTGGGGCTTGGGCCGGCGCTGCAAAGCCTGCTGGAGATGTTTTCCACTCGCACGGGCATCCAGGCACGGCTTAAAACCGCCGTCTTCCGCAATCGTCTGGACGCAGAAGCCAAGATCGCGTTTTATCGTATCGCGCAGGAAGCGCTTACCAATATTGAACGCCACGCGGCCGCCACTGAAGTGGAGATCGAGCTGTTTGGACACCGAACTGGCGCCACGTTGCGCATCACCGACAATGGCCATGGTTTGACCAAGGGCGCGCCGTCGGGACTGGGACTGCGCAACATGGACGAACGGATGGAGCAATTGAACGGCACATTCCGCATCCGATCGACTGATTCTGGTACGCTGGTCGAAGCCACAGTGCCGCTCACCCATATCCTGCCCCCCGCGCCGCGCGCCGCACAAGACGGGCTGGTTTCGCAAAAGGCCAGTTAACATGACAAACCCAACTCGTGTTTTGATTGCAGATGACCATCCGATGGTCTCCGAAGGGATCGAGGCAATTTTGGAAACCTATGATGACATTGTTGTTGTTGGGCGACTATCCAATGGCCAGGAGGTGATCGATCAAGTCGAAGCCTTGGCCCCTGACGTGGTGCTGCTGGATCTGAATATGCCGCAAGTGAGCGGATTGTCGGCGGCCGAAATCGTTCTGGAACGCCGCCCGGAAACCCGGATTCTGGTGTTGTCGATGCATGACAGCCCGGAATATATTTCAACAGCGCTCAGCCACGGCGCGCGCGGCTATGTGCTCAAGGATGTCCCAACCGACGAAATTAAAGCCGCGATTGATCGTGTTATGGCCGACGAAACCTATCTTTGCACTGGGGCCAGAGCATCCCTTGTTCCCACGACCGCAGATGGACGCGAACCGCTCACTTCGCGCGAGCAGACGATATTGCTCCAGCTGGCACAAGGGCAATCGAACAAGCAAGTCGCTCGTGCCCTCGATATCTCTGTGCGCACTGTCGAGACCCACCGTAAGAACATCAAACGAAAGCTTGGCATCAGCACCACCGCTGGGCTAACCCGATACGCGCTTGAACAGGGCGTTTTGCAAGGCACAGGCGCCTAAATGGTACAAAGAAACCCGCAAGATACGCATTTCGCGCCGGTAAAACGCCCCCGCTAGGCGGAGTCTGCTTGCATTCGGTTGACACTCTGGCGGGTTACCGCGCATGATGGATCATCTTTAACGTGTGTCTTTTTTCCTTTTCCAACGCGCCACTTAAGGCGGACCAGCTGCAATAGCCAAAATGATCCAGCAAACCGTTGTTCTTGTTTTGATATTTATCTCGGCCGTCAGTGTGACGATGTTGGTCTGTCTGAGGATTTTTGAACGCCGGGCGCAGAACCTTAAATCAGAAATTCGCGAAGCCCGGATGGAAAACCAAGAGCTCTGGCGTCAACTGGATTTCGACCCGCTAACCCTGTGCCATTCGCGCAGGTTTTTCATGACCCAGGCACGCACATGGCTTAGCGATCCAGTCATCAATGGGCTGACCTTAATGATCGTCGATATCGACTATTTCAAATCGATCAATGACAGCTATGGCCACGCAGCCGGCGACGGTTATCTGATCGCTGCAGCCGAAGCCTTGCGCGCAGAAATCGGCGAACGCGGTATTGTCGCCCGCCTTGGCGGCGATGAGTTCTGGATCGCCTATCCTGGCTTGCCCGAGCGGGACACTCAAACCCTCGCCGACCGGCTTGGCAGCATTATTCGCAAGGTTGAAACCAAACAATATGACACCAAAATCACCAGAACGGCCAGTATTGGGGTTACGTTTGCACCGCCGGACACCCCTCTGGATGAAGCGATGCTCGAAGCAGACACAGCGCTTTACTTGGCCAAAGCGGGCGGACGCAATTTATCGATTCAAGCCGATCTTCCGGTCCGTGAGGTGATGCAGGTCAAGCGGACCAAACCGACAATCGAGGGCATTCGCAAAGGATTTGCAGACGATCAATTTACATATTTTGTCCAACCCATCTTCGATATTACCACACCTCATCCGTATCCTGCGTTGGGGGTCGAGGCCCTGATCCGCTGGGTGCGACCGGATGGATCGATCCTGTTGCCCGCCGATTTCATGACAACGATCAATCGACATTGTGATCCATCCATGAAGCCATCATTGCATATGGCCAGCCAAGTGGCCGCGGGCTTTGCGGCAACCGACCCGTCGATGTTTTGTGCCTTCAACGTGTCGAGCGCATTTTTGCAGCGCAACGTCGATACCGAAGCCCGCTGGCTTGATGTGTTGCTCAATGGCTTGATCCCAACGCGCACCGTTTTGGAAATCGTTGAAAGCGCCGTGATCGAGGACGCCACCATGGCGAAATCCCTTCTGACCAAAATCCGCGATACTGGCGTACGGATTGCATTGGATGATTTTGGCACAGGTCATTCCAACCTGATGCGGCTGCGCGATCTGCCCGTCGATATTGTCAAAATTGATCGGGGCTTTATCGCGACCATCACCAGCTCGCGCACCAACGCCGCGATCCTCAAGGCGTTGATCAGCATGGGACAGGATTTAAACTTCGAAATTATCGCAGAAGGAATCGAGACCGCGGATCAATTGCATAAATTACAAGACATGGGGATCACAAAAGCGCAGGGATTTTTCCTGGGCGAACCAGCCCCTTTGGAAGAATGGACCGCCAAATTGGTGTTTAAAGCCCGCACCAAGGACGACAAACTCGCCGCAGAATAGTCTCAGCAGTATATAAAAATTCACCAGTCGAGAGACACACGCAACTTTCGGAAAGAAAATTATATTTTCGCGATACAAATTCGCTATATTGACGGTTGACGCCCCCTGGCCTTGGGCCTAGTTTTCGGGTTCAAACAGGAAAGCCTCTCACAATGACCCGAACTTTTGTTGTCGTCGTAGATCCGCAGCGCATGGGCCGGTAAACCGGACACCCTTTGGGATCCCATGCGCCCCCAGGTTTCCGACCGGGGGCTTTTTTATGATCCAGCGCCGCAGTTCTGAAGGGCGCTTTTATGAGGAGGAAGACAATGGCCGCGCAGCAAATGACCGGTGCACAAATGGTGGTACAAGCTCTGATCGATCAGGGCGTTGATACTGTGTTTGGCTATCCCGGCGGCGCTGTTCTTCCGATCTATGACGAGATCTTTCAACAGCAGGCGATCAAACATATTCTGGTCCGGCACGAGCAAGCCGCAACGCATGCCGCAGAAGGCTATGCTCGCGCCACTGGCAAGCCTGGCGTGGTCTTGGTGACGTCCGGGCCCGGCGCGACCAATGCCGTGACCGGGATCACCGACGCGTTGATGGACAGCATCCCCCTGGTGGTTTTGACAGGCCAAGTGCCGACTTTCATGATCGGCTCTGACGCCTTTCAGGAGGCTGACACCGTTGGCATTACACGCCCATGCACCAAGATGAATTGGTTGGTGAAAGACACCGACGCCCTGTCGGGTACAATCCATGAGGCGTTTCACATCGCCACAGCCGGTCGTCCGGGCCCGGTTTTGGTCGACATTCCCAAAGACGTCCAATTCGCCTCAGGCAACTACACGCCTCCGACCAAGTCGAAGCTGGGACATTATGTGCCCAAAGTTAAGGGTGATATCGAAGAAATCACCCGCTTGGTCGAAGCCATGGAAACCGCGCAAAGACCTTTGTTTTACACCGGCGGCGGGGTCATTAATTCTGGCACAGCAGCATCGCAATTGCTCTGCGAATTTGTAACAGAGACCGGGTTTCCGATCACCTCGACCTTGATGGGTCTGGGCGCCTATCCGGCCTCGGGCGATCATTGGGTCGGCATGCTCGGCATGCATGGTTTGTACGAAGCCAATTGGGCGATGCATGATTGTGATTTGATGATCAATATCGGAGCACGATTCGACGACCGGATCACCGGTCGGATTGATGCGTTTTCGCCGGGCTCACGCAAGGCACATATCGACATTGACCCATCATCGATCAACAAAGTGGTCAAAACCGATTTTCCAATCATTGGTGATATCGCCCATGTTTTGGAAGACATGCTTCGGGTTTGGAAAGCGCGTGGCCGCAAGACCAACACTTCGGGGCTGGCAAAATGGTGGGACCAAATCAATACCTGGCGTGCCGTGCGGTGTCTGGATTTCAAGAACTCGACGACGACAATCAAGCCGCAATATGCGCTGCAGCGTTTGGAAGCGCTGACCAAACACCGCAAAGACCGCTACATTACCACCGAGGTCGGCCAACACCAAATGTGGGCTGCGCAATATCTCGGCTTTGACGACCCGCACCGCTGGATGACATCGGGCGGGTTGGGGACCATGGGCTATGGCTTCCCCGCTTCGATCGGTGTGCAAGTCGCCCACCCCGAAGCGCTGGTGATCAACGTCGCGGGCGAGGCATCTTGGTTGATGAACATGCAAGAAATGGGCACGGCGATGCAGTATAACCTGCCTGTAAAACAATTCATCTTGAACAATGAACGTCTTGGAATGGTCCGGCAGTGGCAAGAACTTCTGCACGGCGAGCGCTATTCCAACAGCTGGTCAGAAAGCCTGCCCGATTTTGTAAAGCTGGCCGAAGCCTTCGGGGCCAAGGGCATTTTGTGCGCGGACCCGGCCGATCTGGATGACGCGATAATGGACATGTTGAATTATGACGGTCCGGTCTTGTTTGATTGTCTGGTCGAAAAGCACGAAAACTGCTTTCCGATGATCCCCTCGGGCAAAGCCCATAACGAGATGCTGATGGGCGAAGCGGAAACCCAAGGCGCAATCGATGCCAAGGGGTCGGTTCTGGTCTGATCCGGTCGTGGGGGCGCCGCCCCACAGAATTTGGAACACTACGCGGGTAAGCCGCATCCCCTGCCCCCGAAGGAAGCACATCATGTCTGCTCTGAACATCAAATCCGGCTCGACCAGCCATTCTGCTTATAACTTGCGCCCGACGTTTTCAGATGTGCAGGAAACACATACATTGGCCGTGGTTGTCGACAACGAAAGTGGGGTCCTGGCACGGGTGATCGGTCTGTTTTCCGGGCGTGGATATAATATCGAAAGCCTGACCGTTGCAGAGGTCGATACCGCGGGACATCGCTCGCGTATTACCGTGGTCACGACCGGAACGCCACAAGTGATCGAACAAATCAAAGCCCAGCTGGACCGGATGGTGCCCGTGCACGAGGTTCACGATCTGACCGTCGAAGGGCCGGCGGTTGAGCGCGAATTGGCCTTGTTCAAGGTGACCGGTGCGGGCGAGAACCGGGTAGAAGCGCTGCGGCTTGCCGATATATTTCGGGCCAATGTGGTTGACAGCACGCTGACCTCGTTTGTCTTCGAGATCACAGGCACATCAGAAAAAATCGCCGCTTTTGGTGATTTGATGCGCCCATTGGGACTGACCGAAATGGCACGGACTGGAATTGCGGCCCTGTCACGCGGCGCCTGATTTCGGTACTTTTTATATCGCGGAAAGACGCGATCCAAGGGGGGGCATCGACGACGCTGTAATCGATAGGAGCGCGCCCATAACCACCGATTTGTTGTCCGTTCAACGCCCCGTTGGCACGGCACATGGCTTACCGAACGCGCATTTCACCAATCCCCATATCATCGCCGAAAACAACGAAGCCGTCGTGATCGGTAAATGGGCTGGCTTGGCTATTGCATCTGATTTTGCCGAGCCCGCCGATGCAAAACCTCTGGACCTCCTGAGAGAACCGCTTTTGCTTTTGCGGGATTGCAGCGGCATAATTCGCGTCTTTCATGATGTGTGCCGTCATAGCGGTATGATTTTGGTATCAGAGCCGCTTAAAATCGAGGGTGCTTTGCGCTGCCCATTATGCCAATGCCCGAATTATGCCGATGTAGGTCTTTTTGAGCGTGCCTTTCCTGACCAGATTCAGGAGGCCCATGCGGTTTGATCTGTGGTTCCATGCATTTGAGGTAAATATGGGGGTCAGATACGGGCAAACCGCATCCTGTTGCGTTGCCTCAACGTGCGGTGCGGCTTGTCGAGCAGAGCAGCACGCACCCACAGGCGGCACGGCGGCTGCGGGCTTCGATCAAGACCAACATCGCAAAAACCACCGGCTGCCTCAAGGATCATGATGCGGGGCAACCCAGACACGGGCATTTGCGGCGATTGTTGGCGCGTATTTCTTGCATTTGCTGCAAATGTGTCACCGTGAGACGGCGATCTTCACCGCGCCAATCAATCCTAAGTGTCAGATTTGTCAGAGCCGAGTTTATAGATTTTCTGCGCCCCATTTGAAGAAAGAAGCGGCGCTGACAAACTGACCTTTGATTGTGGCACGTCGCTGATGTGAAGTTGGTTCGGGACGACGGATTTTGTCAGCTGCGCAACGAAAAGCGCAGATAAAACGAAAGACGGATCGAACTCCTGAGACGATTTTCTGCAATCATCTTTGGACTTTCCAAATTGCGTCCTCCAGATTTAGAGGCCGAAGTTGCCGCATCATAATTTCGCGCACCCACAGCACGGTTTGACACAAACGCGACAATACGGTTGGGTGCTTTTCATCGCAGGACGACACATCAAGTGCATTGCCAAGCGATCGTCAGCTTGAAATAACAACAACAGTCTCGATGGGAATTCAGTCAAATCGACCAGCCCGATTTCAGCAATAATATAGAAAGAATGCTATGCCAGTTCTTACCACGCATGTCGGATCACTCCCACGCACCCAAGAGGTCGTAGATTTCTTGTTCGCCCGAGAGCGTGGCGAAGCCTATGATCAAGCGCAATTTGACGCCACCATGACAAAGGCGGTGGATGAGAACGTGCGCCGCCAAGTCGAGGCTGGCGTCGATATTGTCAGCGACGGCGAAGCCTCGAAAATCTCGTACTCAACCTATGTCAAAGATCGCTACACCGGGTTTTCTGGGGACAGCCCACGTAATGCGCCTGCGGACCTAAAGCTTTTCCCCAGCTACATGGAACGCCTTTCAAAGAGCGGCGGTACAGCGACCTACTCCCGCCCCCAATGCACGGGCGAGATTGTCTCGATGGGCCAAGATGACCTTAAGAAGGACATCGCAAATCTTAAGGCCGCTATGGAAAAGCACGGAGTGGCCCGCGGGTTCATGAATGCGGCGTCTCCAGGCGTGGTGGCCTTGTTCTTGCCCAACCAACATTACCCGTCTCGCGAAGCATATTTGGAAGCTTTGGCCGATGCCTTGAAAGCTGAATACGAAACGATTGTGGCCGCAGGATTGGATGTTCAACTGGATTGCCCCGACCTTGCTTTGTCCAGGCAGATGCTCTTCTCTGAGCTTTCCGATGATGAATTCATCAAGATTGCCGAGGTGAACGTCGAGGTCATGAACCACGCCTTGCGCGATATCCCGTATGAAAAAGTCCGCGTGCATGCATGCTGGGGAAATTATGAAGGCCCGCATGTGTTGGACCTTCCCATGGACAAGGTCTTCAGCACGTTGATGTCCATCAACGCGAAGTATCTCTCATTTGAGAATGCCAATCCGCGCCATGGTCATGAATGGAAGGTTTTCCGCGCCCGCAAGGACGAGATACCGGATGATAAAGTCTTGCTGCCAGGTGTCATCGATACGACCACGAACTTCGTCGAGCACCCTGAGTTGGTGGCGGATCGGTTGGCACGCTTTACCGATATCCTCGGAGAAGACCGTGTCATTGCCTGCAGTGATTGCGGTTTTGGGACCTTCGCCGGATATGGCGCGGTCGACCCGGAGATTGCATATGCGAAACTCGGCGCGATGGCGGAAGGTGCGTCTTTGCAGGCGAAAGAACCGGCCTGAGGCGCGCCCGTCTCGTAAGTTTGATCAAAAGCGCTCGTAATAAGCTCCATCCTATTTTCTTTCCCTGATTGCGCGAACCATGTCATCCACATGGCTCTCAAGGAATTTTGCGCAGCCTACCGAGATGGAAGTCGACGCAGTCATACTTCAGCGACCTGCACAGCCGTTCGATCATGCGGTTGTCGCGCCAAGCCCCTTTCCCGCCCATGCTGATCTTGATCTTTGCATCCGTCAGCACGTTGACCCAAGACCCGCTGGTGCACTGGCTGCCCTGATCTGTATTGAATTCTCCGACGTCCCAATTTGGTACGAGGGTGCAGCGACCTGTCCGCCATACGGGCTCTGACAATGTGCGGCTTTGACATGCTGTGCCTTTTGGGGAGAGTTGGCTTTTGTCCTTGAGGGCTCGAAATCTTCGACCGCCGAACAAAATTGGTGGCGAGGCTGTTGAACTTGCTGCAGCGTTCCGCCCCGCCGCAGCCAACGCATCGCTCAATTCGAAAAGCATGATGTCAGAGGTTTGCGCGATCACGCCCTCCCAAAAGGCCCGCTGAGCAGCCAGGTTCCCCAGCCGGGCAGTGGCATGACATTTGCGAAAAAAACCGGCCCTTTATATATTATGCAGTGCCGAGGCTGTGGATCCAATAAGGGCTGTGCCGCCCATCTTGGGACATCTGTCCAGCCACCGCGCCACGGCAAACGAAAACAACACACGCAGGCTCTGACTGCATTACTCACCAGGAGTGCCCACATGACCCACCTTGTCGACATGCAAGTTAAACCCGATGTTCAGGCCTTTTTTGACGATGCGACGAACACCATCAGCTATATAGTCAAAGACCCAAGCTCCGACACCTGCGCGATTATTGACAGCGTGATGGACATCGACTACGCGGCAGGACGGATCACATTTGAGCACGCCGATAACCTGATCGCGCAGGTGGAACGCCGTGGACTGACGTTGGAATGGATCATCGAGACCCACGTACACGCAGACCACCTGAGTGCCGCCCCTTAC
>JBELMC010000019.1:0-36381 GCA_042096155.1 Dinoroseobacter sp. | reverse complement strand
AAAGCAGCCTAACTATTAAACCAAACACTCTCCGGTAAACCCGGGGCGGTTCAGTCGGAAAACTTTGAAATCCATAGGGCAAGTAAGCTTCCCGCCGATCTGTAACCTTGACGTTACATACAACAACCCGTATGTAACCCTAAGGTGACTATCAGAATTGGAGGCTATAAATGTCCAGCAATCCCATCGCACGCATCCGTTTTTGGGGAAACACCGCTATCATAGCAGTCGTTGTTCTCACCACTGGCGGTATGCTGTTGACGGATACGTACTGGGAGAGTTCCCCTTGGCTTGTTGGCTCCGTCGCACTTGGTTATGCCGCTCTGTCGTTCGTTGCGCACTTGCGTCATCCAGACAAAGTCGATGCAGCCTGGGATGAGCAGAATACGGCGGCTCAACACGCCAGCCTTGTTTTTGGGTACTGGGCAACGCTTGCAGTGTTCCTGCTGCTTCTTGGCGCTGTCTTGACGAAGCAGATTGAGGGCAGTGCAGCATTCTTCTGGTTAGGACCCGTCCTGGGTATAGGTCCTTCTGTTCACTATCTGACCTCCGTCGTACGGGGGAGAGCAGAATGACGGATCGTCTGATAGTTCGTTTGAAAAATCAGCGCCAACAGATGGGATTAACTCAAGCGGCGCTTGCTGAGGAGGTCGGGGTGTCCCGAAAAACGATCAACACGATTGAAAATGGTGTGTTCGTCCCGTCTACCGTATTGGCCCTGTCGCTGGCTGCCCGATTGAACTGCACGGTTCATGACCTGTTTGCATTGCCAGACATCGGACATTCAACACCGGCTGAAATATAAGTTCAAATTGCTTAACGGGGTTTTCTGCACTCAGCCCCACTCGCCCCCTGCTTGTGTCGCAATATCCTGCAAAATCCGCAGGGCCTCATCTTCGCGCCCGTCAGGGATGAACAGATGATCGTGGTAGACTCCTGCGACCGGGTTCACACCCATACCGGCAGCAGCGAGTTTGGGGATGATATGGGCCAGAAACCCAACCGCATCCAATGCGGAATGAACGTTGAGAGTGATCATCCGACAGGGGAACGCGTAAGCTATGCCAGCAGCTTTGGCTTGATCTTGAGCCAGGATCAGGGTGATCCCTTCGGCCTCGTGAAACATCATCCGAGGCGTGATACCTTTTGGCATCTGATCCACAGACGCAAAAACAAACACGCCATCCACCATCTTGGGGCACAAATTGGCCAGCAGCACGCCCAGATCGTGCCCGCCGCTCATGTCTGGGACGCCAGGATCGCCTCGCACAGCTCGCGCACCGCGCCATTGCCGCCCGCTGCCATGGTGATGAAATCGCAGGTCTCTTTGACCTCTGCCATCCCCCCAGGTACGGTGACGCGCAGCCCCACCTTTGCCAACAAGCTCAGATCATTGACATCATCGGCGATGTGGCACACCTGATCCCAGCCAAGGCCTGTTTTTGCCAAAATGGCGTCCATCGTGATCTCTTTGGCCGTGATCCCGGTGTGGCAGAAATCGACGCCCAGATCCTTCGCGCGGGTCTGGATATAGGGCGTTGTGCTTTGGGAAATGAACGCCAGCTTGATGCCTGCCGCTTGGACCCGTTTCAACCCCATCCCATCCAGCACATGGAACCGTGCCATCCGGGTGCCATCGGTGCTGTAATACAGCCCCCCATCCGTCAGTACGCCGTCGATATCGCACGACAACAGTTTAATCCGGCCAAGCTCCGGGCAAGGTGCAACAGGGCGCAGATCAAATCCCATGGCACAACACCTTTTCCAGCAAAGCTTTTTGTATCGGATCTTTGGCCAGAGCCTCCAGCACAATATCGGCTTCATGTGGTTCGTTGACCGAGGGCAGCGCACTGTCAACCGGCACAGAGACCATATGGCGGCCCTGCTCGATCAGGCGCATTTGTTCGATGCTCTCTGCTTGCTCGATGGGGGTGGAGACGCTGGCGGCGAGCTGCAACAGCGTGTCGCGACGGAAGGCAAACAACCCGAGGATCTTGCGGATATATCCCATCTGCACGTCATAGGCAGCAGATGAAGGCGAGCGGCGGAAACAATACAAGATACGGTCGTCAGGCGCTGTGGCGCATTTTACAAACGAGTGGCGATCCAACTCCTCGGCGGCCTCTATCGGACCGGTGACATTCCACAAATCGGCCTGCGGGGTCTTGGCGATACCCGCGAGCAAGGCTTCAACATGGGATGGCAGCAACAAGGGTTCGTCGCCTTGCAACAACACCACATGGTCGGCTTTGATCCCCGTGATGGCTTCTGCGATCCGGGTGGTGCCGTTTTTATGGGTATCAGCGGTGCGCACGACATGGCCGCCGAACCTTCTGATCAGGTCCTCGATCTCGGCATCGCAGGTGGCCACGATCACGTCGTCGAGCCCATTCACCATCAACGCCCGGCGCCGGACATGTTCCACCATGGCAAGCCCGGCAAACGGGTGCAAGATTTTGCGCGGGAACCGCACAGAGGCCAGATGACACGGGATAATCCCGATTGTACGGGTCATTGCGGGAACACTCCGCAATCGACATTCACACAAGTTCCAGTCATTGCGCTGGCGGCCTCACTGACCAGCCACACTGCGTAATTTGCAACCTCAGCGCCAGTGGGCAGATGATCGAGCGCCGCTTGAGATTTACGGAAATTTTCCAGAAAGGTCTCGGCGTCGCCTTTGGCGGGGCTGTCATCGCGGTTGAGCGCCTCGATCAGACCTTCCGTGCGCACCAGAACCGGGCAAAGAGCGTTGACGCGAATGCCTTGGGGGCCGAGTTCTTTGGCCAGGCTTTGGGTCAGCCCGTTCATGCCGAATTTTGTAGCACAATAGACCGAATTGTTGGCCGATCCGCGTTTTGCAGCCATCGAGCTGATATTCACGATCGAGCCCCCCTTGGGCAACGCGGCTTGCGCCGCTTTACAGCCCCAGAACGCACCTTTGAGGTTGGTGGCCATCATGGAATCAAAAAAATCATCCGTTATCTCGGAAATCGGCGACCATGCGGAAAACCCTGCATTGTTCACATAAGCGGTGAACTCACCCAGCGCTTGGGCCGCCTTGACCAGTCGCACGTGATCGGCTTCGGATCGGACATCCATTTCGACAAAAGTCACATCTGGGCCAAGGCGGTCCAGATCGAGCCGTTGGCGCGCGCCCACAGCGACCTTGTAACCCGCCGCTAAAAATCCGTCGGTCAATGACCGTCCGATGCCGCGATTGCCGCCGGTGATTGCTATGCTTTTGGTCATGTCCCACCTTTTTCAACTGCTCTGGCTGGACATCGCACGGGTCAGCAGGTCAGTTCAACCACCCGTTACCTCGTTGCGCCGGGCCAGACCCGAGGCCAACAAAAAGATCAGCAAGTAGACATTGGCGGCGATTTCCAAGCTGAAATCCATAGTCGAATGTGCTCCGCCCACGACAAGCGCCGACAGGGCCACAATCGGGAACACGACCTGGGTGTTGCGCGATCTGATCAATTGTATCAAGCGCGCACCGACCACCAGACCGACAATAATTGGGATTGAACCTACGATTAGCCCCATCTCGAACCAATAGGTCAGGTAGGTGGAATGCCCCAGATCCCAGCGCCGACCACTTTGCACGCTGGCATTGTGGATTTGCTGGAACGCCGGTTCGAACGCATCCAGACCCACACCCAGCACTGGAGCCTGCAGGATCGCCTGGATCATGCTGGTATAAAGCGCAAAGCGCGTGCCTGAGCTGCGCTCGATGAACATCACGCGCTCTAGAATGGCAGCCTCATAAACAAACAGCATCAACACCCCACTCAGCACGCCGAGTGTAAAGAGAACAAAGAGAGCTCGGCGCAGTGAATTTTGTTGTTTCGACTGAAAGACCAGATAACAGACTGCCAACCCGGCGGCACTGGCTGTCAGCCCAAGACGCGACTGGGTGTACAGCAGCGCCAACCCGATCAGAGCCAGACAGATAAACAACAGCAATTGGATCATATCGGGGATCACTGTCCGGTGATGGCTGTCGGAAGCGCGGATGCGCTTGCTGCGGTTCAAGGTCAGACCCAAACCCAGACAGGCCCCCATCCCCAGATAGGTCGCCAGAGAATTGCGATTGATAAATGTGCCTGTGGCGGCGCTCTCATATTGCGTTTTGATCCCCCAGAATGGGGCATCGCCCAGAACCAAGAGCGCGCTCAGGGCATAGAGCGTATAGCCCATAACCGATATAAACACCGCCCATGCCAGCGCTTCAGCACGTTTTGGACGACTGAGCACCTCAAGGCACAGCATAAAGAATGCGATATAACCAAAGATGCGGATCGCCCCATAAAGTGTACGCTGAGGATCGACACTGATCGTGATGCGGGTCAGATCCAGTTCTTGTGCCAAAACCGGCAGCTCAAACAATGGCAAGATCTGAACCAGCGCCATGACCGGCACCCCCAAAGCCAGTCCCCAGATGATCTTATGCTCAGACCAGCGAAAACCGCGGTTTGCGTCAATCCGCAGGCCTGCAATGAAATAGAGCGCGCCGAGCAGCCCGATCAGCGCAGTCCACATCATCCAAAAGATCGGACGGTTCGAGCCAACCGGCAACGGCGCCAGGCAAATGATAAAGACAAGCGTCCAGCCCAATCCAGTGTTCAAACGGCTATAGCGCGCGCTGGCGGTACACATCAGTTGGTGTCCTGCAGAGCGCGGCGCACATGTTTGAAAAACCTGCTTTGGATCTGGTCGGAATGGTGCGCGACACTGGTTTGCACGATTTCACGGTATTCTGGCCAAGCCACATAAAGATGCGCCAAACGTTCGCGCCCGACATACGAGCGCAATAATATGTGCACCTCGCCATCGATTAATGTCCTCCAGCGCAGGTCGTGCGGTTGGCTCAGATGAAACATCAAACGCCGATCGGCCAGCCAGGTCAATTGTGGCGCTGCGCGCTGCGAGGCGCTCAGATCGTTTTGAACCCGTGCGGGTTTGGCGCCCAAACGCGCCCAGGCCACTGCCCGGATCATGAACGCTTCAGCATGGGCGGGATTGAAGGTGAGCAATTTCTCGGCCACATCCAAACAAGAGAAATATCCCTGGCGCTGAAGCGCTTGTGGGAACACCACAAACACCTGAGCGGTCAGGGCTTTGATGCAATATTGGGTGATCTTGCGCTGCGCCCATCCCGAGCGCGCTGTGGGCAGTACATCGGTTGCGGCACGGGCTTGCAAGCTGGTCAGGGATTGGGTGAATTGGAACACCCGGTATTCCGACACAAACAGTGCAGCGCTCAGCACAGACATCATCAGCGCCATTGCGGCGAGGCCCAAACGTAGTTTCATCACATGTTCTTTATCACAGACTTCAATATAGCCCCGGATAGTGGTTTGGGCGGAACAACCGGCTTGGGTGCTCTGCAAGCGCGCAATACCAGACGCGTTTTACACCTAAAAGTGGCACAAAACAGTGACTGTTGTCTCAGATGACGGGGAAGGTGCAATCCACCACATGCAAGGCCCGTCTTCAGGCGCCCCCGTTGAGCCCGCAGCGCAAACACGCTACCTGCCAAGGGATTAGGATCCCACACGCGGATCCGCAATCTAAGGATCTTTGTGATGAAAACGTTCTCGGCGCGCGGCGTGACATTCAGCAATAACACCCCTTTGGTGGTGATCGCCGGGCCGTGCCAGCTGGAAAGCTATGACCATGCGGCGGTGATCGCAGACACCATGGCGCAGGCCTGTGCCAAATCGGGGGCAGGCTATGTGTTCAAGGCCAGTTTTGATAAGGCCAACCGAAGCTCTGTGGCGAGCCAACGCGGGGTCGGCATCGACGAAGGTTTGGACATCATGGCCAAACTGCGCAGCACATTTGGCTGCCCCACTCTGACCGATATCCACACCGAGGGCCAATGTGCCCTTGCTGCCGAGGCCGTCGATATTCTACAAATTCCCGCGTTTCTGTGTCGGCAGACCGATCTGTTGGTTGCGGCGGGAAAGACGGGCGCTGTGATCAACATCAAGAAGGGGCAATTTCTGGCCCCATGGGACATGCCAAACGTGGTCTCAAAGGTCGAAAGCACCGGCAATACCCGGATCTTGCTGACCGAGCGCGGCACGTCTTTTGGCTACAATACCTTGGTTGCGGACATGCGGTCGCTGCCACAAATGGCGGCCTCGGGGTATCCAGTGGTGATGGATGCGACCCATTCGGTGCAACAGCCCGGCGGACAAGGCAGCCATTCGGGCGGTCAACGCGAGTTTGCCCCGGTGATGGCGCGCGCCGCCGTGTCGCTTGGCATCGCGTCGGTGTTCATCGAAACCCATGAGGCTCCGGATACTGCCCCTTCGGATGGGCCCAACATGATCCCGCTGGATCAGATGGACACACTGGTCGCGTCGCTCATGCGATTTGATGCGCTGGCCAAGGACGATCCTTTGCGGGTGTAGACCTCTCAGATTTTAATCAAATCAAAAGTTTCTGACGGTAGACAGGCGGCGACTCAGACCAACCCGCAGGGGGCTTTGCCGCTTGAAAACCGCATTGATCACAGGAATTACAGGCCAGGACGGTTCTTATCTGGCAGAGCTGCTGTTGGACAAAGGATATACGGTGCATGGGCTCAAACGACGCGCCTCGTCGTTGAACACGCAGCGGATTGATCCGATCTATCTCCATCCCCGGCTGCACTTGCATTACGGAGACCTGACCGACAGCCTGAACCTGATCCGATTGATGCGCGATATCGCGCCCCACGAGGTGTATAATCTGGGTGCGCAATCCCATGTCGCAGTCAGCTTTGAGACCCCCGAATATACTGCCGATGTCGATGCACTGGGGACTTTGCGCCTGCTTGAAGCTATCCGTTTTCTGGGATTGGATCAAAAGACGCGGTTTTATCAGGCCTCGACCTCAGAACTATACGGTCAGGTACAAGACAGCCCTCAATCGGAAAAAACACCGTTTCATCCACGCAGCCCCTATGGCGTGGCCAAGATGTATGCCCATTGGATCACCGTAAACTACCGCGAGGCTTACGGCATGCATGCCAGCAACGGCATCCTGTTCAACCATGAAAGCCCAAGGCGTGGTGAAACATTTGTCACCCGCAAGATCACCCGTGGCATGGCACAGATGGCGCTTGGCCTGTCGGACTGCCTGGTTTTGGGAAATCTTGATGCGCTGCGCGACTGGGGCCATGCCCGCGATTACGCACGCGCGCAGTGGTTGATGCTGCAACAAGATCAACCCGACGATTACGTCATTGCCACCGGGCAGCAGCATACGGTGCGCGATTTTGTAATTTGGACCGCCGCTGAGCTGGGGATCGAGCTGAAATTCACCGGCACCGGAACACAAGAGATCGCGCGCGTCGTCGCCCTGCGCAGCAACAGGGCGCCCAATCTACAGGTTGGTGATGTGGTCATGCGCGTTGATCCGCGATATTTCCGCCCGGCCGAGGTGCAGACCTTGCAGGGGGATGCCAGCAAAGCACACGCAAAACTGGACTGGACGCCCCAAATTTCTGCCCGCGCGATCTGTGCTGAAATGCTGGCGCAGGACCTGCTTGAAGCGCGCCGGACCAAGCTGTTGCATGATCACGGGCTTGAAACGCCGCTTGCGCAGGCGCGCTGCGCATGATTCTGGATCTGACGGACAAGCGGGTCTTTGTGGCCGGGCATCGCGGCATGGTGGGCGCAGCGGTTCTGCGCCGCCTGACCCATGAGCCTTGCGAGGTCATCACATGCCCACGCGTACAGCTGGATCTGACCGACCTCAGGGCTGTTCAAGCGTGGTTTCAAGACATACGTCCCGATATCGTGGTACTGGCAGCCGCCAAAGTGGGGGGAATTGGCGCCAATATCTCCGCTCCGGTGCCTTTTCTCGCCCAAAACCTTTCTATTCAGACCAATGTGATGGCATCAGCACACAGCTCTGGGGTCGCCAAGCTGGTGTTTCTTGGATCGAGCTGCATCTATCCGCGCCAGGCTCCCCAGCCAATTCCCGAAGAGGCTTTGCTGACCGGCCCGTTAGAGCCGACCAACGCCTCCTACGCCATCGCCAAGATTGCTGGGATCACGCTTTGCCAAGCCTACCGCGCCCAATATGGAGCTGATTTTATTGCGGTACAGCCCTGTAACCTTTATGGACCCGGAGATAATTATCACCCTCAAACCACTCACGTCTTGCCTGCACTGATTGCCAAGATGCACCACGCACGGCAAACTGGCGCGCCGCAAATAACACTATGGGGCAGCGGTAAGCCCCTGCGTGAGTTTTTACATGTCGACGATCTGGCTGATGCATTGGTATTTGCACTGCGTCACTATTCCGACTCCATACCCCTGAATATCGGCTCAGGATCTGAGATATCGATCGCCGCACTGGCCCAGCAGATTGCGCAGCTTGTCGGCTATCGCGGCAAGATCGAGTGGGACCGCACCCAACCCGATGGTACACCACGCAAGGTGCTGAAATGTACGCGGCTGCACGATCTGGGCTGGAACGCGGCACGCCCCCTCGCACAAGGCTTGGCGCAAACCTATGCCAAATGGCGTGAGGCTGCATGATGTGACCCTGCGCTACCACTTAAAGCATATCGCCCAACCGCTGTTGCAGCCAATAGGCGACGCGATTGTCGTGGCCAGTATTGGGCGATCTGGCAGCACGCTGGTCTACGACGCCATCGCAAAAGCGCTGGCCGCGGCCCAGCCAGTTCAGATCCCTGGCGTAACGAGACGCGCGGTGCGCGATGTGGCATGGGATTTGGCACGCACAGAATTTCGGGCCGGGATCTGTTATAAAACCCATGATTTGCCTTATGGCTTGGTCCCACAGCCTCGTTTGCGCGCAGTGTTTTTGTTCGGCTCGGCGCTGGACGCCGCCGTATCGGTCCATCACGCGCAAACCACACGCGGTCCTGATTGGGTGAGCCAGCATCTGCGCCACTTAAATGCGCCGGGTCAGGCCGAGGATATTTTGCACGAAGACGCATTGGGGATCACAGCGCATGTCAACGCATGGGCCACCTGCGCCAAGGTCCCGACCCTGTGTCTGCGTTATGAAACCTTGTGGGATCATATTGATGCACTGTCAGAATTTTGTCGCCTGACCGTTACCTTGCCGCCCAAACGGGCCCGTACACACAAACCTGTCCCACAAGCTCTGCGCGCCGCAGCCCGTCAAACATATGACCGAGTGGATCACAAGCTCGCGGCGCTGCCTGGGTGCTTTATATCCAGTCCGGCATACGCTGAACGGTAGAATATTCTCGTCACCCGGACCTGAATTTGCCATCATTGATTTGATGCAAATCAGAAAAAGTGTCATGCGAGGTCGGCCATTGGTTGCGATTGCACTGAGCAAAGAGGTCGCGGCGCAACTTGGTCATGCCGAACATCGCATATAAGGGATCCGTTGCAGATAGGAGTGGAATCCAGCGCGAAGGAATTTGGGGATGATTTTGGGCCATCTGGGGTCTGTTCCGGCTCAGTGCAAAATGACACCTTAGCTGGCGTTCAATCGAAATGAACACGATGTCGTCGCTGTGTGACCCAAGGGGCCATCAAGAATTGACTGTGGCATCGCGAACTGGCTTTCCTCTCAGGCATCATGCCGGCCTCCATCCCACCGAACGTGGCGCGATGCTATGAACCGCAACAAGCCTCAACGCAGGATTTCGCCCCCATCCACAACTGATCCTGTTCTGATCTTGTTCAGTTTGCTGTTGCTCAGCCCGATTATTCTGACACGCCGCATGCGCGCCAGTTGACCATTATGACCATAAATCAGCGTGGTGTTCGGCGCGGCCTTCATTGGAACCACTCTGAGGAATAACGTGTTATTCGTTGCAATATGGGTTTTGCTCTGCCCTTGTCGTTGATAACTGCGTTGCGCATTGCAAACACTCTGTCGCACGCCGAGGCACCGTCCGCTTCGGTGATGTCCGACCACTGTAAATGAGAGACCCATGAGTTATTCCGAACGCCTCGCCCGCCGCCAAGCCCTGAAAATAAAGCTGCAAAACCGCGCGCCAGTGTTTGGCGGCTGGGTGTCTTATGGAGATCCAGCGATCACTGAGACCTTTGCCATGGCCGGTTTTGATTTCATCGCCATCGACATGGAGCATACGACCTTGTCGCTGACCGATGCGCGTACGATCATCACGTCTGCGCAATCCGAAGGCGCGTGCTGTCTGCCGCGCCCGGTCAGCCATTCCAACGATCTCCTGAAACCTCTGTTGGAAGCTGGTGCAGACGGTATGTTCATCCAGATGGTGGAAACCCCCGAACAGGTTCGTGCGCTGATCGACGCGATGAAATTTCCGCCAGAGGGCAAGCGGTCTTATGGAGTCAACCGGGCCCATAGCTACGGATTTGATTTTGACGATTATATCTCTGAGTGGAACGCCAGTTCGTCCCTGATCCTGCAGATCGAGAGTATCAAGGCGGTTGAAAATATAGATACGCTTCTTGACTTCCCCGAAGTCGACGCTGTGATGGTTGGACCTTATGACATCTCTGGCAGTCTCGGTGTGCCGGGTCAGACCAACCATCCTCTGGTGCGTGAAGCGGGCGCCAAAGTGGTGGCCGCAGCCAAGCGCGCGGGCAAGTCCTGTTGTACTCAGATCGCCGATGTGACCCCAGGGGCGGTACATGATGCGTTCGCGCAAGGTTTTACCTTTATGATCCTAGGGTCTGACTTGTTCATTTTGTGGAAATGGGCTGAGAACATGAAAACCGTAATGGCAGAGGTCCGGGCATGAGCTATATCGATGAATTGTTTGGGATTTCGGGGCGCACTGCGATTTTGACCGGTGCAGGCGGTCATCTGTGCGGAGAGATGGCGCGCGCTTATGGCCGCGCAGGCTGCAACGTGGTGGTCACTGATCTGCGGATTGAAAAGGCGCAAGCGGTTGCTGCCGAGATCGCACAAGCCGGAGGTATTGCGATCGGGCTGGCGCTTGATGCAACCAGCAAAGACGACTTCGAGCATGTCGTGGCAAAAGCGTCTGAAACTTACGGCCCGGTCTCGATCGCAGTGAACGGCGCGGGGATCAACGCCTCGACTCCGTATTTAGACATCGAGCTGGAAAACTGGCAGGCGGTCATGGACAGCCAGATCACCTCGACTTTTTTGGGCTGTCAGGTATTCGGCGCACATATGCTGGACGCAGGGTATGGCAGCATCATCAATGTCAGCTCGGCCAGCGCAGGCCCGCCTTTGTCGAAAGCCTACGCCTATTCTGTCGCCAAGGCTGGGATTTTGAATCTGACCCAAAACCTGGGCCGAGAATGGGGCACCAAAGGTGTGCGCGTCAACGCGATCCGTCCAGGATTCTTTCCAACAGATTGGAATCGAAAAAACTTTATCACGCCTGAGCGCGAGGCCGCGATTCTTGGTCATACACCGATGAAACGCTACGGTGCACCGTCGGAGTTGACAGGAGCAATGATCTGGCTGGCCTCTGATGCATCCGGCTTTGTCACCGGTGCGGAAATTGCGGTTGATGGCGGGTATTCTGCCATGACAATTTAAGACCCAGATCGACCCTATTGTTTTGCATACAAAATGATAGGGACATATGCACTGGCCCATTTCAAAGATGCCTGCACTTACGCGCGGTCAAGCATCATTTGAACCGAGCGTATCTGTCATTTGGCGGCCTCACGCGCCGGGGGGGTGAGGCGGAATGCACAACAGAGCAGTCAGGGTTTTGTCTGAAGTCTAAAAGAAAAAACCTATGCTGCTGCTGAGCAATGAAGAAAGCAGCAATATTTTTATGATGTTCCAGCGAAATTGAAACACCAAAATGCCGCTTAAGGCAAAAAGACCCAATGCCAACCATTCAATAGATGAGACAGTCGGCAGCCAAAAGATCAACAAGCCCCATTGTTCTTTTTGAACGTCGGCAAACAGCACGTGAAGTCCGAACCAGATGGACAAATTCAGGATGACACCGACTACGGCGGCTGTGATCGCTGCAAGTGCGCCCCGCAACTTGGGTTGGTTCGATATCCATTCAATATAAGGGGCCCCCGCGAATATCCATAAAAAACAAGGGATAAAAGTCACCCAGAGCGCCATAAATGCGGCAACCAACGCCAAGAGCATACCACCTTCTTTGAACCCCGCAACAAAACCAACGAATTGAGTAACAAGGATAAGCGGGCCGGGTGTCGTCTCGGCCAGGCCCAAAGCGTCGATCATCTCGCCTGCCGACAGCCAGCCCAATTGCGTCACCACGTCTTGTGCCATGTAGGCAAGAACGGCGTAGGCGCCGCCGAAAGTTACAACTGCAAGCATAGAAAAGAAGACGCCGATTTCGGTAAGGATTTGGTTGGCGCCCGAAGCCCACAATACAAAGAATGGCGATGCCCAGATGGCCAGCCAGACCAGGATCGTTCTGAATGTTTGGCCCATTGGAACCAATGCAATATTGGCAGCAGCTGTCGCTTTGTCGCTGCCTCCGCTGACCCATCCCCAAAATGCGGCAAGTGCAACGATGATCGGATAAGGGATGGAGAGAAAGAAAATTCCCGAAAAAGCGAGGCCTGATACGATCCAATGCGCCTTTTCTGTAAGAGCTTTTTTCGAAACACGTATCAGCGCTTCCAAAACAATGATCAAGACAGCTGCCTTAATTCCATAGAAGAATGCGCTGAGCAGTGGCACGTCACCAAAAAAACTGTAAATTGTCGCAAACATCATGATGACAGCTGCGCCGGGCAAAACGAATAACAGCCCAGCCATCAATCCGCCCCAGATACCCTGCAGACGCCATCCCGCATAGGTGGCCATCTGCATTGCCTCTGGTCCGGGTAACAACATACATAAGCTAAGGGCATTCAGATATTGTTGTTCCGAAAGCCACCCACGGTCTTCTACAATTTCCTTATGCATCAATGCGATTTGCGCAGCTGGTCCACCAAATGACAAAACCCCGATTTTCCACCAGACACCCGTCGCTTCCGCCAGGTTTGGAACTGTGCTTGATTTTTCAAAATCAATTTTACTCATGTTTCCAATTCGCCTCGAGGAGAGGGGGGCCTAGTTTTTGACCAGTTTGCAGCCTTGTTAAGGTGGATCAGGGTTTCATTTCAGGCGGCTAATCTCATGGGTTGGTTTTTGCTGGCATAGGCTTCATCGGGGGTCAATATGCCCTGCGTCGAATGGGGCCGCTCTGAGTTGTAGCCGGTCAGCCATTTGCCGATACCCGCCCGCATGTCTGAACCGGTCTCAAAGGCATTCAGATAGACGCAGTCATACTTCAACGACCTGCACAGCCGTTCGATCATGCGGTTGGGCCGACAAGATCGTATATAAGATCGCTGCGAACCTGTCCGAAAAGGTGCGACCAATTCAAAACCACCGTACGCATGCCTAACAAGGCGTTAATGTATTTCGCTTACATTCCGATGACCCAAAGCAGCAAAGCCGACCGTGGTCTCTATGTCCAAGTGCGGACCGCGGCGCTGCTCGCATCACAAAGGTATGCCCCAATGTTCAACCCTTTCGATACCCGCGCCGCATCCCTGCAAGATCCTGCACGCTCTATGTATGCCATCACACCGGACGATGCGGCTGATTTGCCCTATGTGGCGACCGCGCTTTACACTGAAACTGCGGGGACAGTGGCATTTGTATCTGTGGCCGGTGATACATGTACCGTTGCAGTCGGAGACTATAGTATTTTGCCTGTCGGGGTGCGGCGTGTTCTGGCAACTGGCACCACGGCTTTGGGTTTACATGCGTTCATGGTGGGTTGATGCTTGGAAATAGTCTCTCGCTCACAGCGCAAAATAGGCGGGCCTCGCGCGTATCTTTCGACTTGGTGTCAGGATCATACATCGCCCCCCAAATCACGATCAACCGCTCTGGGGCAGCCACTGTGTTTGATCCCTCGGGGACGCTTGATGATGCGCCGCCCAATACACCGCGTCTGGCCTATGATCCGGTTACTTTGACCCAGCAAGGTGTGTATCTTGAGCAAGCTTCAACCAATCTTATGCCCTACAGCACTGCGGATGAAGATCGTTGGAGCGTAAGTGGGGCGACGACATCGGCATTGTCTTTGGCTGCGCTTGGCCGCTTCGATGGGGTCGAGATCATGTCAAAGGGAAAATCCTTTCACCGCCTGAACTCCAGTATATGCCAGGTTGATGTTGGGCACCCCTATTATTTGACAGTATTTTTTCGACCTGGCAGTTCCAGCACAGGCCGGATCACAATGCGCAGCTCCGCTTCGGGATATCAAGCCACATTGCAAGGCACAATTGGCAATTGGTCTCAGTCGAGCGCGTCGGCCGGCACATTGACGATCCTACAAAATGACACCTTATATGACGGCACAATTCGGCTGATCATCCAGTTCGACGCACTTTATTCAGACACTTACAAGGTTGGGCTCGGCCCCCACAGCACAACGGTCGGCGAAAGCATCATTCTAATCGCCATGCAATTGGAAACAGGGGCTCCGTCGAGCTATATCCCGTCGCTTGCCTTACCTCAGAATCGTGGGGCAGAAAGCCTCCATATCCAGGGAATGACCGGTCTGTATGATCTGACGGCCACTTATGAAAATGGCACTGTTCAAACGCTGACAGGATGTGATCTGACGCCGGGATATACCCTGGCGCCTTCAGAACAGATACTTGTTAAATTGACAGCTCACCGCTCCTAAGTGCGAAAAGCTTTCTTGGCTGTGATGCAAAACAACAAGATATCGCAAGTCTTGTTGCCCAGCCCGCATTTCTGAGCCATAAATTACGCATTCAATGAATAGCTTCTTAAAAAGGCGTTTTGCTTCGCGTTTTTTTCTGCCGTCCACAGCTCCCCATATGCGGGCCCATAAACAGATCGTAGCCATCGCGTCGACCGGCGGCCATTGGCATCAGCTGGGAAAAATCACCGAAGGGCTTGGTGATTTACCGATCATCTATATTAGCACGCAAGCTGGTTTGTGCCCGCCACATCCCAATGCCCAAGTATTGCTGGTGCCCGATTGTAACCGCAATGAGCCTATGCGTATTCTGGCCTGTACAGCGCGTATGATCTGGATGTGGCCAAGGCTGCGACCGGCGTTGGTCATCTCAACCGGTGCCTTGCCGGGATTGGTGGGCATTGCCATTGCGCGGTTGTTTGGTGTGCAAACGCTCTGGATTGATTCTGTTGCCAATGCGGAAGTGCTGTCCGCCTCAGGCAAATTGGCCCGTCGCATCGCCCATACCACTGTCTCACAATGGGAGCACGTCGCCGCTCAAGAAGGCGTTGGCTTTCAAGGGCGTATCTTATGATTTTCGCAACCGTAGGCACACAATTGCCCTTTCGGCGTATGTTTGACAGCCTTGAATCCGTTGCCTCTAAACTGACCACTGAAATCATTGCACAAACTGCAGATCCGCACTGGCATTCGGACCGAATAGAGACCCACGTGTTTCTGACGCCCCAACACTATGGTGAGATTTTTGGGCGGGCGGATCTGATCATCAGCCATGCCGGGATTGGTACGGTTTTGATGGCAATTGCGGGGCAGAAACCGCTGATTGTCATGCCGCGACGCGCCAGTTTGGGCGAGCATCGCAACGAGCATCAACTGGCCACTGTGAACATGCTGAAGGATAACGAAGGGATCTATGTTGTACAGGATTCCAAAGAGCTTGGCGCTGTCTTGTCCCGCACGGACTTGCGTCCGGCCAAGAGCAATCTGACCCCCCAGCGCAAAGCGCTTCAAGACTATGTCACACAACAAGCCCGGAAGGCGCTTGGCTATGACTGAGTATATCGCTTTGCGCCCCCCTGAGCATAGCATCGCCCCCTTGCAACGGCTCAGCCAAGCAGACCAGCCTACCATCCATAGGTTTTTTGATACCTCGCCACTCAGCCCCTCGGGACGGTTGGTGGCCTTGTTCCGTTTTGCCCAAGATCAACGGCCCCCAACCCCGGGCGAGAGCGGACAGGTCATCGTGTCAGAATGGGCGACAGGCCAAGTGATCTGGCGCAGCCCAACCTGTGCCTGGGACACCCAATTGGGCGCCCAGGTGCAATGGGGACAAAGCGATAGCGAGGTGCTGTTCAATCGCATGGCAACCCCCACTGATGCTGACCCGCAAGCCCGTGTATTTGCACAGGCCAACGGCGTTGAGGATTGGAAACCGTTTGGCGTCTGTGTGGATCCAAAACGCGGAATTGAGCGGGCTTTGGAGGGGACAGTCTACATGGCAAACCCAGTCAACGGTTACATCGTGTCTCCGTGTCTTAGGCGTATCGCACAGGTGCAGCCCGGCTACGGGGTTGTGCTGCCCAAAAACCTTCAGCCACGCAATACCGGCTTTCCCGAAGACGACGGCGTGTTTGTGACGGATATCACAAGCGGGTCAACACGACTGCTGATCAGCCTTGCCGAGATCGTTCGCAGGTTGCCGGGCACATTTCGGCAGATCGACCCCAAGACCGGAGGGCTTTATACGTTTCACACCAAATGGAACCTGCAAGGCACGCGGTTGATGGTGGTGCTGCGCTGGGTCGCACACAATCAAGGCAAGGCACTGTCCAAGAGCTGTCTTGTAACAATGGCCGCTGACGGCACTGACTTGCATATGGCGATTGACTTTGACGCGTGGCAGGGGGGACATCATCCCAACTGGTGCCCCGATGGCGATACGATCATCATGAACTTACGCAATCCAGCGATCCCGCGACGTCATGTCCGCGCCAAACGGATCTTGCAGAAACTGACCAACAGACTGTCCCTGACACGGCGTTTGGGGCTGCGCTATTTTTCAGATGTAGATGCGGTACATCTGACCCGGTTTCGCTTTGATGGCCACGCTCGGCATATCCTGGCGCTGGGGCGGCCTGGCTCTGGTCATCCCAGTTTGAACCCTGCCCAAACCCATGTGCTGACAGACGCCTATCTGCGCGAGTGCAGCGCCTATCAAGATGCAACCGTACCCCTGCGATGGATCAAAATTTCGTCCGGCCAGGAAACTGAACTGGTCCGGATCAGCGCCAAGCCCCACCAGGCGGGTCCCCAAAACACCCTGCGTATTGATCCCCATCCCGCTTGGACCCGAGATACGGGAGCGATCGTGTTTAACGGCGCAGTAAACGGAATCCGGCAAGTGTTCATGATGAATATTGCCCCCGATAAGAGCCCCCGATGAGCAACAGCACCTGTGCAACACACCCCAGTGACGGATTTGGCTTTTGGGCCGATGATCGAGGTGATTTGCACGCAATCGCCATGAAAGAATTTTACGCCGTAACCGGCATGGCGTTTTCGCGAACGGATCTGTCTGGCAACGTGCGTGTTGCATTCGTGACCGCAGTTGGGCTGTCGATCCTGTTTGACCACAAAGCCTCTCGGCTGCGGAACGTGTTGCGGCACCTTCTGCGGTCGCCGCAGCGCATATCCCCATGAACCTGTCTGTGCCCCACTCGCAGATCCAGCGACATGGCGCCATTGCGCAGCCGGCGCGGCCTCTGGCTCAGGACCAGCGGTCACATGGGTTGGCCTTGATCTGCTTGCATTATGTGATCGTGGTCTTTTCTGGCGCTTTTCTGGAACAATTTCTCTTGGGGTCAACTGTCGGAGCCAATAGCGCCAGCCTTGGGCGGACACTCAATTCGGTATCGTATCTTCCAGCCTATCTGATCGCTTTGTATCTGCTGACGCGGCCCGCTGATGGGATTTTTGGGCGCAGCGCCATATTCGCGTATCTTTCGTTTTTAATCTTTGCACTGTTGGCTCTCCTATCGGTTGTCTGGGCCCTGCGGGGCCCTGCATCTGCAATTGATTCTCTGCAGTTGGCACTGACCACGCTGACAGCGATTGCCTTGGTCCGCGCGCTGCCGGCAGAGCTGGCGATGCGCCATATTGCCTATAACCTGATGGCTTTGATGTTGCTCAGTTTGGTCTGGGTCTATTTGATCCCTGCGTTGGGCCGCATGCAAACCGAAGAATTCTCGAACCTGGCAAACAAACCACAAGGCGTGTTCTCGCATAAAAACCGCTATGCCGAGCTGGCCGCCATGGGCTTGCTATGTGCTTTGGCCTCACGCGAGGGGCCTTTTCAGCGGCTCCAGGTGGTTTTCATCTCGGCGTGCATGATGGGCCTGGTGCTCTCGGATTCCGCGTCAAAAAATGTTGCCGTGAGCGTGACCATCGCTTTGTTCGTGACGTGGCGCGGGTTGAGATCCACAGCCACGTCTCGTTTGAAATGGTTTATATTGGCGGCATTCGCCACCGCATTATGTTTGGTCAGTGTTCCTCTTGCGATCGATGCGGCGGTCTCTTTTCTAGGAAAAGATCTGACCTTGTCAGGTCGAACGCTGATCTGGTCCCATGCGTTTGATATGATCGCGCAGCGTCCCCTTTTGGGATATGGGGCCAGTTCTATCTGGGGCGGTTTTTTCGGTACAATCGATACATTTGCCAATTATCGCCCGCCCCACAGTCACAACCTGTATATTGAAACTTTGCTACGCTTTGGCCTCGTCGGCCTGGTCTTGATGATCATTGGATTGCTGCGGCTTATCGGTCAGCTTATCGTGACCGATGGCAAAACCTGGCAATCGTCTTTCTTGTTTCTGCTCTTTTTTGTCCATCTTATCCGATCACCGTTCGAGGTTGTTTTGTTCCGTGACAATCAAATCGGATACCTGATGGTGCTGATCGCATTTGGATTTGCCGTCCGGCATCAAATCGAACAACAGACGCAAACCCGCCCTGAAGGCCTATCGTCTGCGAGACCGACGCGATGATGTCAAAAGGGATCAGCGTTGTCGGCATTCGCCTTGCAGCGGCGGCGCTTGCCTATGGGGTTGTGGTGTTCATGGCCCGGTGGCTGGGGCCAACCGATTATGGCCATTTCACGCTTATTTTATCGGGGATCACGCTGGCAGCCGTGATCGTCAAGCTGGGTGCAGATGTCGGGATTATACGCTTTTTAGGCATATACCGGGCACAAAAGACGCCCGCATTGGCCGAGGGGCTGGTACAGGTGACACTTCGCCTTGTGGGATGGTTCTGCCTGAGCGCTGTTCTTGGGGTCTGTGTGATCCTTGCGATATGGCCTGAATTGACCGACAGACCGCTGGCCTACGCACTCGCTGCGATATTGGTGTTTCCCGCCTTTGTGCTGACCGATATCCTCGGCGCAGTGCTGCGCAGTTATGGCACCACATTTGGGGCGCTGATGCCTAAAGATATATTCTGGCGCGCCACAATTTTGGGAACCGGGTGGCTGACAACATTTCTGATCTTGCCCGAAGGCGGCGCATTGGCGTTTGTCCTCGCAGGCTCTGGTCTGGCGCTTAGCCTGATGGTCTTGTGGCAGTACCGAGCGCAACACAGACTCCGCATGCTGATAGAGGGACCGGTTCGCGCATTAGAAACTGACATGGTTGCCTGGCGCGAAAGCATGCGCCATCTTTGGGTGCTTTTGGTATCGCGCAACCTGTTTCGGACAGCAGATGTGCTCTTGGTGGGCACTTTGCTGTCGGTTACCAGCGCCGGCGCGTATTTTGCCGCCAGCCGCAGCGCCGAGATGCTGGGCTTTGTGCTCGCGGCTTTGAACATGATTGTCGGGCCCATGGTGTCGCGCGGTACAGCTGCGGGCGATTACGATGGCACGCAACGCAAATTGTCGCTGATCGCGCTGTTCTTGCTGGCGAGCACAATTGTCCTGGAGCTGAGCTTGATCATGTTTGGCAGACAATTGCTCGCGATCATGGATCCAAGTTTTGTCACAGCCTATCCTGCCTTACTGATCTTGTCTGTCGGTCAATGCGCGAACGCGCTGGCTGGCAGTGCAGGGGTGGTGCTGAATATGACCGGCCATGAACAACAAAACGCGCGTGTGCTGTTGAGCACCGCACCGATCACGCTTGGCCTTCTGGCCGTGTTGACGCCGCTTTATGGACTAAGCGGGACAGCCGCAGCATCTACGGCTGGTATGATCATCTGGAATGGGCGTTTGTGGCATGCCGCCCGCACCCTCACCCCATATGATCCTTCTGTTTTTGGTATTCTACGTTTGAAAAAGCGCTTGCCATGACCTTGCCAACCCGAGCTTTGTTTATTGTTGGCTGTCCGCGTTCAGGCACCACATTGTTGCAAAGTTTGCTCGCCTGCATCCCTGGATTGACCACTTTTCGCGAAAGCCATTTGTTTTCGCGCACCTTGCTGATATGCGCCGATCGGGCCTGGCCGCGCCGCGATCTTAATGCAGAAATCGCGCGCTTCTGGGCCGAAAATACTTTGCCGACCGCGCATATTCCGCCGAAGCTCAGCGCAATCAATCGTCTGCGCGGTCAAAGGGTGGCCGATCACGCGCTAAACACGTTGTGCCAGGCCAGCGCCTTGCGTGACGCAACAATTTTTGTCGAAAAGACCCCGCGCCATTTGCATTTTATCGCCCAGATCCGCAGGGCCACACAACGCCGCGGATTGGACGCGTCGTTTATCCATCTGGTTCGAGACGGTGTTGCGGTGGCTGCGTCTCTTCACAATGCATCACAAAATTGGTCCCATCGCAAAGATCCACGTCAGGCCTTGGCGCGGTGGCACGCCGATATGATCCGTTCAGCAGCTTGGATGACAACCCCAAATCAGCATTTCGTTACCTATGAAGCGCTGACCGATGCCCCCGAAGAGCAGATGATGCGGTTGGCCACCGAAATCGGCTTGCCTCTGACCCATGCTGACCTGCAAAATCGAAGCCGTGTTCTGTCTCAGATCATGCGCCCTGATGAAACTTGGAAATCCGTGGACACCGGCACCGCAATCCAGTCTTCGACCCGTACCGCCCGTCATCTTGATTTGGACACTCTGGCTCAATTGGAACGCCAGATCGACCGCAGTGTCTATGCCCGAATCGCCGCCAAAGCTGCGCGCACACAAACGGTGTTTTCATGACCAGATCCTATGCCTGCGCCCCGCTTAAAAATGGCCTTATGTTGACATGGCGCAAAGAATGTTTTCGCTCCTCAGCCACGGGATTGGCGCTGGCCATTCCGGTGCATTATATCTGGCCCACCCCAAGCCGCGGCCCGCGCCCCGGCACGTTGGGCACTGTGATGCGGTATCTGGCATCGATCCGCGAAAGCTTTTCTGTGATCCGCCGCGAAAAGCCTGATATTGTGGTCGTTCATAACCTACCGGCTTTTCTGTTGATAACGGCCATGGCCGCTCGTGTGGTCAATCGCCATCAGATTGTGCTGGATTTTCACTCTGGCGCACTGACCAATCCGGTGTGGTCCAAGTTCTTGCCGCTTTATCGCCGAGCAATCCGCGCGGCGCCGTTCACTCTCGCCCATAACCCATATGATGGGCGGACCATCGCGCAGATGGGAGGACGGCCGTGCCATATGATATGCTTGCCGCGTGATATTCCTGGCCACGCGCCTCAGCCTGCGCGCCAGCCCGCGCAGATCATGATCGTATGTTCCTTCGCTGAAGACGAGCCCATAAAGATCATGTTCGACGCGGCCAAAGCCTGTCCAGATTTGCAATTTGGCATGACCGGTAATTTTGCAAAACGCGGCCTGAGCCCCGCAGATGCGCCTGATAATGTCACTTTGTGGGGGTTTATGGACCGATCTGACTATTTCCGCGAGATGGCGCAAAGCATGGCTGTCGTCACGTTATCGGACCGTCCCGATATCATGCAGATGGCCATTCATGAAGCGGTCAGCTTAGGGGTGCCGGTTATCACCAACCGCTCGGACACGACACAACCCGTTCTTGAAAAAGCGGGGGTGTTTTGTGATCTGACCTCTGACAGTCTTGCGGTCGCCATACGCCAGGCCATAGCAGAGCAAAACAGTTTGCGACTCGCGGCCCAAGAATTGAAGCCGTTGCGCATTGCCGACACTCAGACCGAGCTGGATGCCACGCGCGCACGTATTCCTGAGTTGTTTGTGTCGTGACATACACCCTGTCACGCCAAACCATCACAGAGGATATGAAAGCCGAAACGCGGTATTATTCCATCCGTATTGAGCGGCTGAAAAAATATCAAGCCCGTCGCGAAGCATGATACAGCAGCTGGGACCGGAACCCTTGATATCCACAACAACCCTACAAAAAGATCATGTGGTCGTAAATATTCACCGGGACAAAACCGCCTCGATGGCCGGGTGCAAATGCAACAACCCGACCAAACTGTTATCCGCCGTGACCACCGGCAAATCCCAGATCCGCTTTTGACCCATTAACGCAACAGAAGCTTGCAAAGACATATCAGCACGGATTGTGGTTGGGGTCAGGACACAATGATCTATGATATCATCGGAAAACAAGGCAGAGAATGGCTTTTGGATATGCAGAATTTTGCGCCGTAAATCGCCATCGGTCAGAACACCTTGCAACACACCATCATCGTCGCAAACGCATACGACGCCCAAGCCGTAGGTTTCCATGCGCTCCAATGCAGTCTTCAAATAGACGCGCGGTCCGACAATTGGGAAGCGGTCGAGTGGCAAGGCGACATCCGCCACTCTCGTCATATCAGCTTGGGGGGTGGACATTATCTGCTCCAAATTTTTCTAGGATTTCCAAGCGCGTGCTGTGCACAATTTGAGCCTGGGACAGGACGTTCTCAAGATATTGGATGTCCAAAACCGTGTTGGCGTCCGATAGGGCGGCGGAGGGATTGTCATGGGTTTCCAGAAACAAAGCATTGATACCGCATGCGGTCGCGGCGCGAACAAGATGAGGGATAAACTCCCGCTGCCCCCCTGAAATGTTACCCATGGATGTCGGCATTTGAATCGAATGCGTGCCGTCAAAGCAAACCGGATACCCCGTTTGCGCCATGATCGGAAAGCATGTCATGTCGTTCACTTGCATGTTGTAGCCTAGGAATGTGCCGCGATCGGTCAACAAGATTTCATCACAGCCTGCTGCTTCCAATTTGCGAACCGAGTTTTTCATGTTCCAAGGGCTCATGAACTGGCCCTTTTTCAAATGAACAGGCCGCCCTGTGGCCGCAGCGGCCTTAAGAATTGTGGTTTGCCGACACAAATATGCCGGCACCTGCACAAAGTCGCAAACTTTGCCCGTTGGCGCGGCCCATTCGGGGACCGAAAAGTCAGATACCACGGGGACCGCAAACGCGCGGCGCACCTCCTCAAGGATGGCCAAGCCTTTCTCGATACCAATACCATGAAAACTGTCTGGCGACGATCGGCAGTCTTTATCGTAGCACGACTTGTAAATCCAAGGCATGTTCAGTTTGGTGCAAATTTTGGAAATCCGTTCTGCCATCATCAACGCATGATCGCGGCTTTCAATCGCACAAGGCCCACCAATATAGACCAAAGGCGCCATTCCGCCAATTGTGACGGGAGATATATCACCGTAACCAACAGAAAATGTCTTTGAGAGTGTTCGGGACATCACAATAATCGGCTTTCTTAATCCGTTGGCTCAGTCGAGCCGAACGCCACGTTTTCAAACGCGATTTATTCAGCAAGATTGGGACCTCGTGGGCCGCTGGATCGCTCTGATCCAATAGCGCTGACATTTCGCAATAGCAACTTGACTTGCGCATATTTCATGCACCCAAAGCCGCGGATGTGACCGGCATTTGGCGTCACGTCTGTTGCGCTGTTCGACAGGTTCACGATTTGTCTGACACATGATCTTGCGCCACTTAGGTCACATAAGCTGACCTTTTGTTTCGCGTGCGAAACAGTACAAGCTGTTTGCCTTTTTATCTGGGCCTGAGAGATATTAGCCTGCAATCAGACCCATACGCGCCAGCTGCAAGAGCACTTGCTGAGCACAATAATCAACCTCCATACCTTCTGTATCGACAACCAGTTCAGCGTCTGTTGGGGCTTCATACGGATCCGAAATGCCCGTGAACTCTTTGATCTTACCTGCGCGGGCCAGCTTATACAGCCCCTTGCGGTCGCGACGTTCGCATTCCTCGAGCCTGGTGGCGACATGCACTTCGACAAAAGCGCCAAACGCCTCGATATCTTCGCGCACAGCACGGCGAGTGGCCGTATAGGGGGCGATCGGCGCACAAATCGCAATCCCGCCATTCTTGGTGATTTCCGAGGCGACATAGCCGATGCGGCGAATGTTCAGGTCGCGATGCTCTTTGGAAAAGCCCAACTCGGAGGACAGATTCTTGCGCACAACATCGCCGTCCAACAAGGTCACAGGACGCCCGCCCATTTCCATCAGCTTGATCATCAACGCGTTCGCAATCGTCGATTTTCCAGACCCTGACAGCCCCGTGAAGAACACGGTAAATCCCTGCTGGGCCCGTGGAGGAGAGGTCAGACGCAGCTGCGCCACCACTTGCGGAAAGCTGAACCATTCGGGAATTTCCAAGCCTTCGCGCAGACGCCGCCGCAGCTCAGTCCCCGAAATATTCAGGATTGTGACCGCGTCTTTATCCGCGATCTCATCGGCAGGCTCGTATTGGGCGCGATCCTGCACATAAACCATGTGTTTAAAATCGACCATTTCGATTCCCATTTCCGCCTGATGCGCGCGAAACAAATCCTGCGCATCATAGGGACCGTAGAAGTTTTCCCCCGCGGAATTTTTACCAGGGCCCGCGTGATCGCGACCCACGATAAAATGGGTACAACCGTGATTTTTGCGGATCAGACCATGCCAAACCGCTTCGCGCGGACCCGCCATGCGCATCGCAAGGTTCAGCAAAGACATTGTTGTGGTCGCGGATTGGTACTGGTCGAGCACCGCCTCATAGCATCGCACCCGTGTAAAGTGATCTATATCGCCGGGTTTTGTCAGACCAACGACCGGGTGGATCAACAAATTGGCTTGGACCTCCTTGGCTGCGCGGAAGGTCAATTCTTGATGCGCGCGGTGCAACGGATTGCGGGTTTGAAACGCCACAACTTTACGCCAACCAAGCTTGTGAAAATAAGCGCGCAACTCGTTTGGAGTATCCCGCCGGGCCCGAAAATCATAATGGATCGGCGGCTGCAACCCAGTGATAGCGCCCCCCAAATACACAGGGCCGGCCACATGATGCAGGTAATTGACCGCCGGGTGCGCCAGATCGTCATCACCATAAACCAGTTCAGCTTCGCGCTTTTTGTTGGGATGGAAGATATCGCTGACCGACAAAATAGCCAAAATCACACCTTCAGGATCCCGAAGGGCAATATCCTGACCGACCGCAATCGCATCTGAGAATTCTGATGACACATCCAGTGTGATCGGCATCGGCCATAAAGTGCCGTCCGCCAAACGCATATTTTCAACGACATTGATATAGTCGTCCTCGGCCAGAAAGCCTTTAAGCGGAGCAAACCCACCGTTCATCAACAGCTCTAGGTCACATACCTGACGTGCTGTCAGATCCCAACTGGGCAGATCCCCAGCCTCGGCTTTAAGTTTTTGAGCCGCCTCGTAAGAGACGTAAAGTTCCGGAACAGGTGCAAGTTCTGGCTGAGCCATAGGTCAAATACCATGATCGAATGTCTAGACACCAAAGCCTTAGCCCAAAACGCCAGCGTGAACATCACAAGAATGGGACAGAGAGGAAATACGCGCAAAATTTTGATAGCCAAAATTAAGCGCTTTATCCTCGGGCCGCCAGCCAGGCCTCTAGGTCGCGACGCAAGCTGTCGGATACACCAAGACCTTTGATCATCAAGGCCCGCCCCTCATCAACAACATGCACCGTCACGTTTCTCGGCCCATCAGAAGTGATACCTGGAATTTTTGAATTCTGGTAACTATTTAATATATCTGTTTTATTGCTTTGCATAGTTTGCAAATCATCAGTTTTTTGGTCCAAATCGATCTGATTTTTGACACAATCAGATGCAAGATGATCCAGGGAAGAACGCGCCAATCCTTGGCGTAGATATTTGTGTTCCTCATCAAAACTGGCAGGATGTTGACCTGCCAAAGCATCCCGCAAACGGCTCGCCATCTTGGCATCTTCTGACAGGGCGCGCGCGATTTCTAGGCCAAAGCGTTCGGATATGTGTGGCGCGAACCGCAACATCCCATCGAGGGCTTCCACCACAGATATGAAGCTTTTGATCTTGGAGCGTTTGGCGCGCGAGACATTTCCATACAATGTCAACAAGGCGTCACGGATGTCGGGAAACACCCCGGCCTCGACCGCCTTGACGACGATACGGGCGCGCTCGTAATACGACAGCCCGGTGCGGATTTCGTTTTCTTCGACCATCGAGACATAAGCATCTGGACCGGTCTGTGGTGAGATGATCCGCGCGTTAATCCGACCCGAACCAACGCCTTCAGCGTATAACAATCGCATGGCAGTCAGACGCCGCAAGCCCGACACGAGGCCAAAGCCTCCATCGCCCAGATCCACCACATCAATCGGAGTTTGCTGGCCACGCTTGCGCAAGCTGTCGACCAGCACTTGCATGTCCTCGTCTTGAGGCGCCAGTAATCTGTCGCGTAACATGTAATCAGCCTGAACCGAATCCAGATCAAGACCGCGTATTAGACGGCCTTCAGCACGGGCATCTTCGACCATTCCCGATAGGTCAGCCAGCGCCGAGCGGGCAGACGCCTCACCCGCCACCTGTGCAATGGGCGGCGACAGCGATGCCGCTTTGGCTTCCAACACCGGGCGCGCGCCCCCTAAAAACCCCGATTGGGCTGGGGTCAGGCGTTTGCGTTTGGCCATATCGGGTCTCCTCTCATGGGCGCCCATTCCGGTCGTGTTTCAGCCCCGATCCGGTTGTGTGCGCTGCCGTTTCCGGTCGCGCAACATCTGTCGCAACGCTGTGTTCAGGCGGGTTTGCCAGCCTTTTGGATCATCGCCTTTGAAATGGGCAATCACGTCCAGATCAAGCCGCAAAGTGACTTGTTGCTTGGTCGGGCGACGTTGCTTGCCTCGGGTGCGGCGCGAAGGATCCGTGGCCAGATCAGAAACCCGCGCCGAACGCGGATCTTGACCGTCATTGTCTTTGGCCTGCCTCGGTTTGAGTGTGGCGGCAGCGTTTGTCACATGCGATCCAAAGATCGGCGGAAGATAAGCCTCGTTGGTCACTTTGTTCATGGTGACGTGCCCCAAGACATGTTTTTAAAATCCAGTGTCCTCATTCCGCAGCCTGAGGATTTGCGGCTTGTGTTGCATCGCGTCGCCAAACACCAAGTAGAAGACGCTTGAAGGCCGCATAGGTGGCGTCAAAGGTCTCGCGACCTCGAACGTAGGTTTCGCGGTTAAAATCACGGTAATCAGCTTCATAGATTCCGTTGACCTGCTCGCCTGCCTGACCAATCAGTGCCGTAAAATCTTGACGGTGCGGTGACAATGTGCGGCCCAGATAGGCCTGCATCAACGCAGCCAGCTCTGCTTGTTGCGCGCCATCATATCGGGTGAGCACCGCACGCACAGCATCCCATTCAAATGCAATCTCTTCACGACCTAAGGCACGCGCAGCGATGTTCTCGCCATCCTCGATACTGGCGAAAGTGGCATGAAGCATGTCAAAGAAGCGCCCCGTTGAATCAAATTCCAAAAACGAGGCTCCCAGCGGGACCAGCAAGATATCAGCCGCCGCCAGACCATTGATTGTCAGATAACCAAGCGCAGGCGGTGTATCGACGAAGATCACGTCGTAGTCGTTCATCACCCCATCTGCTTCGAGCTGGTCCGACAGCGCATCCCATAATTTCCAAGAGCGTGCTGTCATACGCCAAACAGGGATCTGAAATTCCGCCCAATACAGGTTTAACTGCGCCCCAATCAAATCGATATTGGGCCAATGGGTCGGTTGAATGATATCTCGAGTGGTCAGCGTGACAGCTTCAGTCAAAGTCTCATCGAGAGGATGTGGCGCCTCGCCTCGGTCCATACGCCCTTGGTTTTCGCGGCGCAGATGGGTCGCATAATGACGCGCCAGCAATGGAAATACAGTGGTCCATTCATCCGCCACTTTACCGCCAAAGATCGAGGTCATCGATCCCTGGCTATCAAGATCGATCACCAGCACCTTGTAGCCGTCAAGCGCTGCTGACATCGCCAGATGCGCTGCGGTACTTGTCTTGCCAACGCCGCCTTTAAAATTCGCCACAGCCACTATTTTTGCAGGCAGGCCTTCTGGTCGGTAAGGCTTGTATTCTTTCGCTTTGGATCCTTCAGTGGCAAAATGCGCGCGCAACCGGATGACCTCGTCCAGCGTAAACCATTTGGCCCCTCCTTCTGTTTCTGAGTTCCCTTGGGGCAGTTCCGGATTGGCTTTTAGCACACGCCGAAAATGTGCCGTGGCAATCGGAATCAAATAGCGCGTGATTTCCCATGTGGAAAACAAACGGAGGGTTTTGTGCCCATCTTCATTGAGCCCACGACTTGCAAGATCTTCGCGTCCACGCAAGCATGCGGCTGCAATCTCAGCAAAATCCGCACTTGTGGTGGGTGCTTCAAGATCGGCCAAAGCAACATCAGGATCGATGTTAAAATATGCAGGTACTGGATCTGTGTCTTTTGCCATGAATGTATCGGCTCTGGGCTGATGTGTGCTGTTTTTTAGCTTATCGCACAAATCCGCGCATATGTCATCATAACAGATACAAATGTTGTGATTCTCTCTTTTTACCTTGTTTTTCTTGGCACCCGTTGTGCTTTCTCTGTCGGCTTTGGAAAAATCGTAGGTGTTAAATATGTGTTATAAAACTGAGTTAAAGCATTCTTATTTTCAAACAACATATTGTAATATTTATGCAAAATTGCGGTTTAGAATTTCATGATGATTCTGAAACCACGTTTAGGTGACTCTGAACCCCCGATAAGGCGATTCTGAACCCCCGCTGTGGAGTGTTTACGCAGGCTGTGGATATCTTTAGGGTTGGTGTCACTAAAACCACGATAAATCAGAGGGCCGATAACGGTCCCGGTTGAGGCAGTAACAGTGATCATTGATCCGCTATACAGCGGCAAAGGGGGCGTTTCATGGCCGCGACCCTGATGCCGGACCGTTATCCGCAAAGAGATTTCTTTTTGTGTGATGTCCTTGATGCGATTCCCAAAGATGATTTGGCGACGATGGAACATCCGGTGTTTTCTTTGTCGACCCGGCCCGATACGCGGATCTTGTTTTATGAACACAACGGCTGCGCGGTGACAGTAACCCCGTCGGTGCGCGGGTTGGCGACGATCCACGACAAGGACATCTTGATCTTCTGCATCAGCCAATTGATGGCGGCTGTGAATATGGGGCGCGCGGTGACACGGACGTTGACTTTGTGCGCGGCTGATTTGTTGGTGGCCACCAATCGCGAGACCAGCGGCGATGCGTATCGCCGTCTGCGTGAAGCGTTCGAACGTCTGGCAGGCACCCGCATCACCACCAATATCGCAACCGGGGATGTTGAAACCACCAGTGGTTTTGGTTTGATCGAAGCCTGGGAGATCACGCGCAAGTCCAAAGGAGGGCGGATGATCAGCGTGTCTGTCACGCTGTCGGAATGGCTGTTTCGAGCGGTACTGTCGAAATCTGTGCTGACGTTGTCGCGCGACTATTTTCGTTTGCGCAAACCTCTGGAACGGCGGATCTACGAGATCGCGCGCAAACATTGCGGCAAACAAGATCACTGGCGGGTTTCGGTGGATCTGTTGCTTAAAAAATCGGGCAGTGCCAGCCCGCGACGGGTGTTTCGCAAGATGCTGCGCGATATGATCACCGCCGATCATTTGCCCGACTATCACATGGAAGAAGATCCCGGTGACAAAATCAGGTTTTCCTTGCGGGGCTCGGTGATCGAGGCTGGCCCTCATCTGCCCGCCTTTGATGATGATGTGCGCCAAGCCGCGCGTGTGATTTTCCCTGGCGCTGATGTGTATGCGCTGGAAGCGGAGTGGCGCAACTTCTGGGCGATCTCGGGGCGCCCGCGGTTACGCTCGGCGGAGAAGGCTTTTTTGGGTTGGGTGCGCCAAAAGGCCAAGCCGTAACTGACACCAAATGACCTTGCTCTGCTGTAGATCTGTACGGGCACAGGTGTAGTTTGATTAGATTGTTTCCCAAAAGGCACAAAGGAATCTTACAACATGAAAGTCGCAATTTTCGGCTTGGGTTATGTCGGTCTGACCGCCGCATGCTGCATTTCCAGCAAGGGACATTCTGTTGTAGGGGTTGATGTCAGCGACAGTAAAATTGCTGATATCAATTCCGGTATTCCTCCGTTTGAGGAACCTGGCCTCGCAGACCTGATGAAACAGATCTCCGAAACCGGCAGATTGTTCGCCACGAAAGATCCGCAAGAGGCAGTGGCCCATGCCGATCTGGCCATTGTGTGTGTGGGCACGCCCTCGGGCCCTGATGGGGCGCATGATATGCGCCATATTGTTGAGGTGTCTCGTCAGATCGCCCTGGCCGCATCCCAGATGCCACAAGCGCGTTTGACAGTCGCCTACCGGTCGACCATGCGCCCTGGATCAATCAGAAATCTGATTATGCCAATTTTCCAAGCGACATTGGGGGATGATTTTGCCACCAAAATCGAACTGGTCTATAACCCTGAATTCTTGCGCGAAGCCATGGCGATCCATGATTATTTCAACCCCTCCAAGATTGTGATCGGGACACAGGATGGGCAGAGATCTGAGGTTATGGATGTGCTGAATTCCGGTATTGTCGCGCCGGTGTTCATAACAGGGTTCGAAGAAGCCGAGATTACCAAATTTGTCGATAATTCATGGCATGCGGTCAAAGTGGCCTTTGCCAACGAGATCGGGCGGGTGTGCCAGAATATGGATATTTCCGCCAGCAAGGTGCACGATATTTTTGTGTCAGACACCAAGCTGAATATCTCTGACTGTTACACGCGCCCAGGCGGGGCATTTGGGGGTTCTTGCTTGCCTAAGGATGTGCGCGCCTTGCAATATATCTCGACCGATGTGGGGGCAAATACCCATCTGATTGATAGCCTTTTGCGCACCAATGAATCCCACAAGAACCATCAGTTTGACCTGATCGTGCAAGCCACTCCGGCTGGAGGGTCTATCTTGATGGCAGGACTTGCGTTTAAAGCGGGAACAGATGATCTACGCGAAAGTCCCAATGTGGATTTGACACGCAAACTGCTGAACGCTGGGTTTGATGTGAAGGTGTATGATCCAGGTCTCGAACCCAGCAAGCTGCGGGGCCAGAATTTGGGTTTTATTTACTCGAACCTGCCGACAATTGATCTTCTTTTGGTGAGCCAGACAGTGGCGCAGGCGGGGGCTTGGGACACGATTGTGGCCAGCAATGCCATCGCCAATGATCTGGATTTGAACAGCTTTAACGTGATTGAGACCCACACTATCCGATAGAGGGCTGAGAGGACTCTGTTGGTGATGGGGGAATCCCGCGTTAAGGCGCGTGGCGGTTCATGGCTTCGCCCTGCCGCGACGCGGGCACCTCAGAAGCAGGCCATTGACAGATCAGATTGGGTTTTGATCACCATCGCCAGAGCAGAGTTGTGCGCCCGGCGACGGGATTGGATGTGCTTAATGTCATCATCCGCCAAGACGTAGTGCGGCATCCATACCAACGGGCATTCTCTGGTCTCAGAATGCAATGGCCTCATCCGGTTTGCGCGTATATCCAGAAAAATCAACAGCGCTTTTGTAAGTGGGTCAGGCTCTACAGCTAGCCTTTGGCACCCTGACCGCGGGCATAGACGTCTTCATAGCGGGTGATATCGTCCTCGCCCAGATAAACACCAGTTTGCACCTCAATCAGCACCATGGGCACTTTACCCGGGTTCTCCATCCGGTGCACGGCACCCAGTGGGATATAGACCGATTGGTTTTCAGTCACCAGCTTGACCGTCTCGTCGACGGTAACACGCGCAGTGCCAGACACCACGATCCAATGCTCAGCGCGGTGGACATGTGATTGCAGCGACAGCGCCGCCCCTGGCTTGACCACGATGCGCTTGACCTGAAAGCGATCTGATAGGGCGAGTGTTTCAAACCAACCCCAAGGGCGGTGATCGCGGGGAAATTCGGTGGCCTGCTTGGCGCCTTTGCTCTTCAACGCCGTCACGGCCTGCTTAACGTCTTGGGCACGCGACGCATCTGCCACCAAAACGGCATCGGGCGTGGCTACGACAAGGGTATTGGTCAGCCCGATGCCCACCACTTCGAGACCTTCGGCCTCTGATCGCAGCAGCGTGGTGTCGCATTCAATCGCTGTGGCTGCCCCACTCAGCACATTGCCGCGCTTGTCCTGATCGCCTTCGCGTTGCACCGCGTCCCAGCCGCCCAGGTCAGACCATGCACCAGTGAACGGCACAACTGACAGATTATCCGCTTTTTCCATCACGGCATAATCGATCGAGATATCCTCGGCTTTGCTCCAGGCGTCAGGGTCTAGACGGTAGAAATTCAAATCTCTCTGCATGCCTTCAACGGCGGCTTGCACCGGCGTTATCAGCTGTGGCGCATGAGTTTTGAACGCATCAATGATCGCTTGGGCTGAGAACAGGAAGATCCCCGCATTCCACATGAAATTGCCAGCCGTGAGCATATTTTGAGCGGTGTGCGCGTCAGGTTTTTCGACAAATCGTTTTAGGGCGACCGGATCGCCCGTGCTTTGCGCGCTCAGTTCCAGATAGCCATAGCCAGTCTCAGGGCGATCTGGAGCGATACCAAACGTCACCAACCCACCGGCAAGCGCCACCGCGCGGCCTTTCTCGACTGTTGCAGTAAAGGCCGCGGTATCAGGGATCACGTGATCGGAGGGGGCCACCAGCATCAGTGTCTGTGGATCGGTTGCCGCCAAATGCAGGGCGGCGGCCAGAACGGCAGGGGCGGTGTTACGCCCCTCGGGCTCGATCAGCACTGTGCCGTCTTTGAGGCCTGACGCGTCCAGCTGCTCGGTCACGATAAAGCGGAAATCAGATCCGGTGATCACCAAAGGGGCGGCATAGCCCGCCCCCGCCAGACGTTGGGCTGAGGCTTGAAATAAGCTCTGGGTGCCGACAAGCTCGGTGAACTGTTTGGGGTAGCTTTTGCGTGATAAAGGCCACAGGCGCGTACCTGAACCACCGCACAGAAGAACGGGGACAATTGTCATGGGCTGCTTGCTCGGTTTGTTTTTTTCCGCGAAATGCTGGCATATTTCCCAAATCAAGTCATGGCTTAATCGGTCTTTGGGACGGTGGCGTCTCTGACATAGTCAGCGTCAGGCAACGCCTGCACGCAGACAATCATGGATATGGATCAATCCCACCAGCTGGCCCGGCGCATCCGTTACACAGAGCGCACTGATCTTTGATGCGTTCATGATCCCCAGCGCTTCTGAGGCCAGGGCCTCGGCCGAAATGCTCTTGGGCATCGGGCTGGCCACTTGAGCCACGCTCTTGGCCATCAACCCATCAAGATGACGCCGCAAGTCCCCATCTGTGATCACCCCTGTCAGCCGTCCCTTGTCACACACCGCCGCAATACCAAACCCTTTTTGAGTCATCTCCAGAATGCCATGCTCCATGCTGTCTTCAGCGGCCACAATCGGCAAAGCAGCACCCGAATGCATCAGCGCGCCGACAGTCAACAATTGCGCCCCCAGTTTGCCTCCGGGATGATATGTCAGGAAAGTCTCACGGGCGAATTGACGTAAGGTCATCAATGCCACCGCCAGCGCATCGCCAATCACCAGGCTGCACGTGGTCGAGGTTGTGGGCGCCATGCCGATGGTGCAGGCTTCAGGGACATCGGGCAGGCATAACAGAACATCAGCATGTTGGGCTAAAGTGCTATTTGCGCGCTTGGTGATCGCGATCAGCGGGATCTGAAAGCGTGCAGCATGGGTCAACAGATCAGCCAGCTCAGCGGTTTCCCCAGAGTTCGAGATGGCAAGGATCACATCGCCAGGCTGGATCATACCCAGATCGCCGTGACTGGCCTCGCCCGGATGGACAAACTGCGCAGGCGTGCCCGTCGAGGCAAATGTGGCGGCAATCTTACAACCGATATGGCCCGATTTGCCCATGCCAGACACAATTAAGCGGCCCTTGAGCTGGCGCAGAAGATCCAAAGCAGTTGTGATCTGCGCAGAAGGGATCTGGTCCAACAGCGCCACCGCACGTGCTTCTTGTGCGACCACATCGCGAAACAAAGCACCGGTATCAAGCGTCAAGGGCATGTCCATAGGGGCTCCGGTTCAAATCTCAGCATAATGCGCCAGATAGGCATCTGAGTGGGAAGGAGCAATCAGAAAAGCGCGCTTCAATACGCCGGAGTTGTTAATCAGGAATGCGCGCATTCTCCCAAAATCCCAATGCATCGGGCCCTTTTAAGCGGTCCATAATTTGAAGAGCCAGCGGGGCAGACAGCCGTGGATAATATTCCTGATCGAGAAAACTAAAAAAAGCGTGCCGCGCGTCTGGATCAAATGTGACCTGGTTCGGATCAGAAAATAGCTTGGCCAATGCTTCGGGTGTCTGGGCCGAGTTTGCAATCCCCTCGATGGCCCAAAAGCAGTTCCCTGCTGCAACTACGGGTTTGTCAAAAAACATTGCCTCTAGCCCCACAGACGAATTGACCGTCAGAACCAGCTTGGATTGGCGTACTTGATCAAACGTGTTGGTGTTGTTGTCGAGCACAACATTTTGCACCCCCGAAGCGCGTATTGCAGCGCCAACAAAAGGCACCGACGAAGGATGTTCCTTGATCCGAATATGCCATCCTGCTGGACAATTTTTTGCATGGCGCAAAATTGCGGCGACAAACAGATCAATGGTGCGAAACATCCCTCCAAATACCCGTAACTGACTGTCACCAGGCACTTGAAGCGGCACAAAGATAAAGGGCCCATCCATCGGTGGGACGGGAACATCATGGCTATATTTTATGATGGGTTTGCGCTGAGCAATCGTGTCGCGCAGCTTGAGCCACGCCTTGGGCTTTATGGTCACGCAGTTTCTTGTCCAGGCGCGGCTTTGCACTCCCGTTCACCCGGTCATGCTCTGTCTGACGTCAGCACCCTTGGGACAGATTTGAGGATTTGAATAAGGGAGGATTTCTGGCTTATCTTATCATTAGGAGATCTGACGCAGAAACCGCAGACATCGAAAGACGCCGCCGAGAAAGTGGTCAAGACCATCCGCCGGAAGACGCGGCAAACCTATTCAGCGGAAGAGAAGATCCGCATTGTATTGGCAGGCCTGCGTGGCGAGGAAAGCATCTCGGTGCTGTTTGTCGGATAACTTTGGCTGTTTACCGCGCAGCTTGCCCTTTGCACGGGCGATTGCCATGCCTTCGCGGGTGCGCATGCGGATAAGGTCGGCCTCGAACTCGGCGAAGGTGGCAAGGATGTTGAAGAACATCTTTCCCATGGGATCGGTGGGGTCATAGACTGATGCGCCAAGGGCGAGCTTGACGCCTTTGGTTTCAAGTTGGTCCGCAATGGCGCGGGCATCTGGAACAGATCGTGCCAGCCGGTCGAGCTTGGAAACCACGAGTGTATCACCTTCGCGAACGGCGGCGATTGCTTGATCCAAGCCGGGACGCGCGCGGTTGGTGCCGGTCAATCCATGATCGGTGTAGATACGATCCAGGGTCACACCAAGAGTTTCGAGCGCCTGTTTTTGGGCGGTGAGGTCTTGGCCGTCGGTGGAGCAGCGGGCGTATCCGATTTTCGTCGCAGTCATGCGCAAAGTGTACGGATAAGGGGCCTCTTTTGCAAATTTAATCGTACCAGATATATGAGACGTCGAAAGCAACGGTTTCTTGAGGTGCGTTTCATCACTTGAACCTGTCCGCTCAGCGTCCGTCTTTCGGACGCCTCTCCCAACTCTCATTCAGGGGTCTGTTACGGAATAGTGCGAAATGACACCCTAAGCATTTTTTGGCCATCTGTACTCACCAGTGAGCAGAATATGTGCCCATCCGAGCGGAGAAACGTGGCATAAAAGCTCATTCGGTGTTATTTTCCCTGATGTTTGACGCTTTGTGACAGCAATCTCAAGATGCTTGGTATTCCAGTGAATGATGATAGCGGCAAGTAGGTTAAGGCCAGCCATTCTATAATGCTGACTTTCACTTGTTCTATCTCGAATTTCGCCCTGCCTTCCGATCCGCACGCATTTTTGAGAGCATGATGCGCTTCACCTTTATTGAGGCCGATTTGCGCGCGTCTTTGCAGATTGGTATCGAGCAACCATTGCATCATAAACAGGGTGCGTTCGACGTGGCCTATTTCTTGCAATGCAACGGTCAGTTCATGTTGGCGGGGATAAGATGCAAGCTTGCGGAGAAGTTGGCTTGGAGGGATTGCGCCAGAAGCTGCGGTGGCAGCCAAACGCAGAATATCCGGCCAATTGTCTCGAATTAGTTTTCACGGATTTTACCGCCAACAAGGCTTTTCAGTTCTTTGGGCGTTTTGAAGTGGTCCCGCTTTTTCGGACAGTTTTGCAGCGTTTCTAAGGTGTATCCG
>JBELMC010000018.1:0-36979 GCA_042096155.1 Dinoroseobacter sp. | reverse complement strand
CTGCGACCCACTGATTAAAAGTCAGTTGCTCTACCAACTGAGCTAACGGCCCATCCCCTGTACCGGACCGCCTCACAGCCGTCCTACATTCTCGCTATATACTGGTCTCTCCCATGGGATCAATCGGTAAGTGTTTCGTGATCCATTCTTTTAAAAGCCAGCCGCTTTACCCGCTGCCTTACGAACCACCGGCGTTTGGATGTACAAAGAGGCTCGCGATGGGTCAAGCGGCTTTTGTGACTTTATCTTTCAAATCCATATTGGCGTCGCTATACACCGCGCCATGGCCAAAAATGACCTTAGTGATGTGAAATTTATGAAGATGCACGGGCTCGGTAACGATTTTGTCGTTGTCGATCTTCGTTTGCAGCCCTTTGAGCTATCCAAAGCCCTTATTTGTCAGCTTGCGGACCGTCATCGTGGCATTGGCTTCGATCAATTGGCCATAATTGCAGTCGATGAGCGAAGTGACGCTTATCTGCAGTTTTATAACTCGGACGGATCAGCTTCGGCGGCTTGCGGCAATGCAACCCGCTGTATTGCGCGCCACCTTATGGATGAGCAGAATGTGACACAGATGACGTTGCGGACGGATCGAGGCCTGCTGATCTGTGAAAATATTGGTGCGGGTCTGACGGCAGTAAATATGGGGCACCCGTTATTGGATTGGGCAGATATTCCCCTTCAATATCAAATGGACACGCTTTATCTTCCGTTGGATGGCAGACCAACCGCCACTGCCATGGGCAATCCGCATTGCAGTTATTTCGTAGACGATGCCGAAACCGTCGACCTTGCACATCTTGGTCCTGCGATCGAACATGACCCGTTGTTTCCTCAGCGCACCAATGTTCAGGTCGCCAGCATTCTGGGCCGGGACCATCTGCGGATGCGGGTGTGGGAGCGCGGTGTCGGCATCACACTTGCGTCAGGAAGCTCATCTTGTGCGGTTGCAGTTGCCGCTTATCGCTTGGGGCTTACCGGACGTGCCGTGAAACTCGACCTTGATGGCGGCCAAATCCAAGTCGATTGGCGCGATGATGGTGTGTGGTTGATCGGTCCAACGATGCATGTGGCAACCGGTAGGTTGACCCGCGCCTTCTTGGAGAGCGTCTGAATGGGCCACAAACCGCCGCGCTTTTCCAACCATGGTTGCCGCCTAAACGCCTATGAGACAGAAGCGATGAGAGAGCTTGCGACACAAGCTGGGCTGGCCGATGCGATTGTGATCAACACCTGCGCCGTAACCGCCGAAGCCGTCCGCAAAGCGCGCCAAGATATCCGCAAACATGCGCGCGAAAATCCCGATGCACGGATCATTGTCACAGGCTGCGCAGCGCAGACCGAGCCTGAGACCTTCGTAAATATGTCTGAGGTATCACATGTCATTGGCAATACTGAAAAAATGCGGAGTGAGACCTGGGCCGGGCTTGCATTGGGCGGCGAGGCCATCCAAGTCGATGATATTATGTCTGTCACCGAAACCGCTGGTCACTTGATCAATGGCTTTGGCACACGCAGCCGCGCCTATGTGCAGGTCCAAAACGGCTGTGATCATCGCTGTACATTCTGCATTATCCCTTTCGGTCGCGGCAATTCGCGGTCCGTGCCCGCAGGCGTTGTTGTCGATCAGATCAAACATTTGGTCGACAAAGGCTATAATGAAGTCGTGCTGACGGGCGTTGATCTGACCTCGTGGGGCGCAGATCTGCCTGGCACTCCGCCACTGGGCGATCTGGTTCGCCGGATTCTGAAACTTGTCCCGGATTTGCCCCGGTTGCGGATCAGCTCAATCGACAGTATCGAAGTGGACCCTGCGCTGATGGACGCCATTGCCACCGAGCCGCGCCTCATGCCCCATTTGCACCTATCGCTCCAAGCAGGCGACAACATGATCCTCAAGCGCATGAAACGTCGCCATTTGCGCGAAGATGCGATCGATTTTGCGATCGAGGCTCGCAAGGCGCGCCCAGATATGACTTTTGGTGCTGATATGATCGCGGGTTTCCCAACTGAGACAGAGGCAATGTTTGAAAACTCGCTACGGTTGGTCGAAGACTGCGATCTGACCTGGCTGCACGTGTTTCCTTATTCGCCGCGCAATGGCACGCCCGCCGCACGCATGCCTGCCGTGCCCAGCCGAGTAATCAAAGAACGTACAGCGCGATTGCGTGCGGCCGGGGCCCGCCAGGTGCGAAAGCATTTGGCCGCCCAGGTCGGCCAGACTCACAGCATTTTGCTGGAAGCGCCTCGCATGGGCCGCACCGCGCAATTCGCCGAGGTCCATTTCCGAACCAACCAGCCCGAAGGACAGATCGTGCGCGCCAAAATCACCGACGCGGCTGAGGGCAAATTATACGCCTGAGTGTTTAATTTCGTATTGTGTTGAAGATATCCGAAGTCCTGATGGATTGGAGAGCGGCGCCATCGGAAAGCCGCGTTTATGACCTTTACGCACATGAGAGTTGGGCGCCAATCAGAGCGAAGCGGCGCGTCCATCGATGATCGCGCCGCAGCCGGTTTACGTGTCGCGCCCGAGCGCCGATTCGATACGGGCACCAATTCGGGCAAACATGGCCCGGATCTTCGCCCGGACAGGTGCATTCTTGCGAAAGGCGCGGTCGCAGACCCATCCCAAACCCACACCCGCCAGCACTTGCCAGATGTCATGCCAGCTGCTTTCAACGCGGCTGGTGCCGACAAAAGCGGCCGCTGTGATCACGACACCCTTAACGACAGGTTGATTCGCAATGCAGCTCTGGACCAAAGAAGATGCGCCAAATACTGCGGTAGACGTGTGACCAGAGGGAAACCCGTGGATGCCACCATTGGGACGTTGATTGATCTGGGTATGGCCCAAGGCTTGCTTGGTGCCGTGCAATGTCGTCCACATAACAACATAACGCAGGAAATATTCCGGTCCGTTGCCATTCATCGCTTCGCATCCCCATGCCAAAAGGGGCAGCGCAATTTGCAGATTGTCGCCAATCCTTTCGCCGTTTCGATCCCAGGGGCTCAGAATTAAAACGAGCGCCAAAATCCCGAGAATGGCACGGATGCGCCATGGATAGGACAGAACAGGAAATCGGACCATTTGATGCAAACCTCTTGAACGGTAAACCTCCAGTGGCGTAGACATGCGAAAATTTCAAGCAAGGTGCGGCAATCCTGCGCGGCTTTGTCCCCTTTCCCGGGTTGCTCTACCCCCTATAACTCAAATCAACGAATGATAGGCAAGCCTGTCGCCATATCTACTGGCCTTATCCCAGCGCCATCAAGCAAGGAGAAACCCACGTGTCCCACGCCGAAGACACTGGCGGCACCCGCCGCGACTTCCTCTACTACGCCACCGCAGGGGCCGGCGCAGTCACCGCTGGTGCTGCTGTTTGGCCTTTGGTCAACCAGATGAACCCTTCTGCTGATGTTCAAGCCGCGTCGACCTTGCGCGTTGATATCACCGAGGTCAGCCCCGGCACTCAGCTCACGGTTCTCTTTCTTGGCAAACCCGTTTTCATCCGCCGCCGGACCGAAGACGAAATAAACGCGGCGCGCGACATTGATCCGGCTGAGTTGGTAGATGACAACGCGCGCAACGCGAATATCGATTCTATGGCTGATGGTTCTGACGCCAACCGCGCGCTTGATGAGACCGGCGAATGGCTTGTGATGCAAGGTGTGTGTACGCATCTGGGCTGTGTGCCGCTTGGCGATGGAGCGGGCGATTTTGGCGGCTGGTTTTGCCCGTGCCACGGCTCGCATTACGATACATCTGGCCGGATCCGCAAAGGTCCTGCTCCGACGAACTTGCCGATCCCTGCGGTGAAATTCGTTGACGAAACCACAATTCTTCTCGGGTAAGGGAGACGCACGACATGTCTGGAATTCCCCACGACCATTATGAGCCAAAATCTGGGGCCGAGAAATGGCTGCACAAGCGCCTTCCGGTCGTTGGACTGCTTTACGATACGATTATGATCCCCACACCCAAAAACCTGAACTGGATGTGGATCTGGGGTATCGTTCTGACGTTCTGTTTGATGATGCAGATTATCACGGGCGTCGTGCTTGTGATGCACTACACCCCCCATATTGATTTGGCCTTTGCGTCTGTTGAGCATATCATGCGCAATGTGAACGGTGGCCATATGCTGCGGTACCTGCACCAAAATGGCGCGTCGCTCTTTTTCGTTGCCGTTTATCTGCATATTTTCCGCGGTCTGTATTATGGCTCCTACAAGACCCCGCGTGAGATCACGTGGATCATTGGCATGCTGATCTTTGTTCTGATGATGGGAACGGCGTTTATGGGCTATGTTTTGCCCTGGGGTCAGATGTCCTTTTGGGGGGCGACCGTGATTACGGGGCTGTTTGGCGCGATCCCGTTCATTGGCGATGCCTTGCAGACTTGGCTGTTGGGCGGGCCCGCGGTCGATAACGCAACGCTAAACCGGTTCTTGTCGCTGCACTATCTGCTGCCGTTCATTATGCTGGGTCTCGTCATGGTACATATTTGGGCGTTCCACACGACGGGCAACAACAATCCGACCGGTGTTGAGGTTCGCCGCACCTCAAAAGCGGAGGCCGAGAAAGACACGTTGCCGTTCTGGCCATATTTCGTGATGAAGGATCTGTTCGCACTGGGCCTGATCATGATCGTGTTTTTTGCGATTGTCGGGTTTATGCCCAACTATCTTGGCCATCCAGACAACTACATCGAAGCCAACCCACTGGCCACGCCAGCCCATATCGTGCCGGAATGGTACTTTTTGCCCTTCTATGCCATATTGCGTGCTTTTGACGGCGACGTTTGGGTGGTCATCGCGGCGAGCTGGATCACCGGTGGCATCATTGATGCCAAGTTCTTTGGCGTGGTCGCGATGTTCGGCGCGATCGTTGTGATGGCGTTGGCGCCTTGGCTTGACACCTCGTCGGTGCGCTCAGGCCGATTCCGTCCGATGTTCAAATGGTGGTTTGCGCTGCTGTGCGTTGACTTTGCGATCCTGACTTGGGTTGGTGCAATGCCAGCTGAAGGGATTTATCCCTATATTGCGTTGCTCGCCTCGGCTTACTGGTTTGGGTATTTCTTGATCATTCTGCCTGTGTTGGGCGTGATTGAGAAACCACTGCCACAGCCAGCCACCATCGAAGACGACTTCAATGCTCATTACGGCAAAGCGGTCACCGGGGCGTCCGCGCCCTCCATCAAACCGGCCGAGTGAGAGAGAGGACGAGGAACACAATGTTCAAAAAACTAGCAATAACCGCAGCCACGGTATTGTCCGTCTCCGGTGGTGCCGCGATCGCGGCAGGTGGAGCAGGCCATGTTGACGATTATAACTTCTCGTTCGAAGGGCCGCTCGGCACTTTTGATCAGATGCAGTTGCAACGCGGTTTGCAGGTCTACACTGAGATCTGCTCAGGCTGCCATGGTCTGAAATTTGTGCCCTTGCGCACGCTGCATGATGAAGGCGGCCCTGCGCTGCCAGAGGATCAAGTCCGTGCGTATGCGGCCCAGATGGAAATCTTCGATCCAGAGATTGACGACTACCGTACACTGACCCCAAACGACAACTTTCCAGAATCGAGTTTGGCCAATGCGCCTGATCTGTCTTTGATGGCCAAAGCCCGCGCAGGTTTCCACGGGCCTTACGGATTGGGCATCAACCAGCTGGTTCAAGGTATGGGTGGCGCGGAATACATCGCATCTCTTTTGGCTGGTTATACCGGCGAAGAAAAAGAAGAAGCGGGCACGATTCTGTATGAGAACACCGCGTATCCGGGCGGCTGGATCTCAATGGCGCCCCCGTTGTGGGGAGATGATGTAGATTATGCGGACGGCTCATCGACCGAGATCGAAGCAGTGGCCCAAGACGTCGCCGCTTTTCTGACCTGGACTGCTGAACCAAAGCAAAATGCCCGCAAGCAGGTCGGCTTCACCGCTGTTTTTTTCCTCGGCGTGCTTACAATTTTGCTTTATTTGACCAACAAGCGGCTTTGGGCGCCTGTGAAAGCGCGCGCCAAAGGCACAGCTGCCGAATAATCAAAACCTCTGACAAAAGATCACGTGCCCTTCAGGGTACGTGGTCATATGCCAATGTAGCGTGAAAGCGCAGGATTGGGGGCGTCAAACAGTTTTGTGGTCGCCATCGGGGCCTGTGCAGTGCCGCAGTGAACAAACACTGTCTGGTCGGCCAAGCGCAGGGCGTCTTTAGGATCATGGGTCACCATGATCAGCGTCGTTTGGGTGCCGTCCAACAGCTCTTGCACCAAGGCGAGCATATCCGCCTTCAGACCGGGTCCAAGTGCGGCGAACGGCTCATCCAGCAATAACAAAGGCCTTGCCCGCAACAACGCGCGCGCCAGTGCTGCGCGACTTGCCTGACCACCCGAGAGGGCCGATGGTTTACGATCGCGGTATCTCGTTAGTCCGACCTGCTCCAAGACCTGGTCAACGTGACTGTGTTGTGCGGCGCTGAGCCGTAGATTCGGAGCAAGCCCGAGACCAACATTCTGCACAACGCTCAGATGCGGAAAAAGGTTGTGGTCTTGGAACAAAATCGTCAATGGACGCGCGCCGGGGGGCACGCAGGAAATATCCCGCCCGTCCCAGGTCACAGTGCCGCTGAGACATGGAACAAATCCGGCAAGGCCAGCCAGCAAGGTGGATTTTCCTGCGCCTGATGGTCCGATGACTGCCAGCTTCGTGGCCGAGGGCAAGGGCCAGTCCGCCGCCACCTGAAACCCATCATTGTCGAATACCGTCTTGTCAAACCGCAGCATGGCGACGCCCCCCACGATCGAAACACCAAAATAGCGCAAGGCTCAGCACCAAAAGCAGCAGTGCCGCGCCGCCTGCATCTTCAACCCTGTAGGCTGCGAGCAGCTGATACAACATCAGCGGCAATGTTGCCGCCTCCGAGTTGGCAAACAACACCACAACGCCCAAGTCCCCCGTCGACAGGGCAGCCGCCAAGCCGGCGCCAAATCCCAAGGGTCTGCGCAAGCGCGGCAAGGCAACCCATCGTGCCCAAGCCCAACCGGTTAGGCCAAGGCTGGCGCTTAAGCGTCCGTAATCGGACCGCAGGGACGTGACCGGTTGGGTAAGAATACGAACCACAAATGGCAGGCTCATCAATGCGTTGACCAGTGCGGTCACAGGCAAGGCAACGGTGCGCGGATCGACATAGGGGAAGATCATGATAAACAGTCCAAGCCCGAGCACGAGAGGAGACAGTGCCACAGGGACGCTGGCGGCCAATTCCGCAAGACGCGACCGGCCAGACACCGCGAATGCCAACGGCACGGCCAGCATGAAAGTGATCAAAACAGACCCAAGGGCGACACCAACAGACCGCAACGCCGCCCACCAGACCTCAACTGGCAGGGTGGCAAAACCCTGAAGCCCACCCAGAACGATCAACGCCAGCGGTGTCAGCAGGAACATAAGAACGGCGCTGATCGCAACGCCGTCTTGCAAGCGCAAAAAGCCCGAAAGGGGCGGTATGAGTTTTGGCGCGTGATCCAATCCCCTGCCCATGCCGTCGGGCACTGGGAAGGCTCGGGCCAGGGCCACGGCGCAAACACAGATCGCAACTTGAATACCCCCCAGCAATGCCGCTTTTGCCAGATCGAAATCAAACCGGAATGCTTGATAGATTGTCAATTCGATTGTTGTGGCTTTTGGTCCTCCTCCCAGGATCAAGGCGACCGCGAAACTGGTTGTGCAAATCAGGAAAATGACCAGCAGGGCGCCTGGCACCACGGCCATCAGCATGGGGCGTTCCAGGTGCCAAAACGTGTCGTCTGGACCAAACCCGAGCGCACGCGCCAGTCGGAACCGCTCTGACGGGATCGACAACCAACCTTGCAGGATCATACGGGTTGCAAGTGGGAGATTAAAAAAGACATGGGCCAAAATAACCCCATGAAGGCCATAGATTTGAATTGGGGGCAGGCCGATCAGCGCCAGCAGGTCTGATAAAATGCCCGTGCGTCCAAACACCGCGATCAATCCCATAGCCGCCACAAGGACTGGCAGTAGAAATGGCGCGCCAAGAAGGGTGATTGCCAACGATTTCATTGGAAAACTGCGCCGGGCCAAAGCACGGGACGCCGGGATCGCAAGCGTCACCGACAAAACAGCCGACAGTGCTGCTTGAATGATTGTGAAACGGATCGCCGCCCAGTCGGCAGAATTGATCCGCGCGCCTGTGTCAGCGCGCAGGGCCACAGACACGGCACATGCTACGATCAGACCCAGAATCCCAAGGCTGACCGTATGCCCGATCAATCGGTGTTTTAGGGCTATTGGCTGAGCGCGCTGAGCCAAATATCCAAAGCCTCATCGCGGGCTGCTTTTGCCTCGCCTGCGTCATAAATCAACGCGTTTTGGGGCGTGATCAGGGACTCAAACCCTTCTGGAAGACCACCGGCGGGAATATGCGCCGGATACATCCAGTTGGTCGTCGGAATAATGCTCTGGAATTTGTCCGACACCATGAAGGCAAGGAACTGATCGGCCAGTTCTGGTTGATCGGTCGCAGCAACCTTACCCGCAACTTCGATTTGCATGTAGTGGCCTTCGTCAAACGCAGCAGCGGTCTTGCTGGCATCTTGCTCGGCGATTAAGTGATAGGCAGGCGACGTCGTGTAGGACAACACCAGATCCGCTTCGCCCTCCAGGAACAACCCATAGGCTTCGGACCAACCTTTGGTCACGGTAAGCACATGCGGCGCCAAGCCTTGCCAAATTTCAGCCGCGCGATCGCCATACGCAGCTTGGACCCAAAGCAGCAGGCCAAGGCCGGGAGTGGACGAGCGAGGATCCTGAATGACGATCTTCACATCGTCAGGCGATGCAATCAGGTCTTCGAAGTTGGAGGGTGGATTTTCCAAACCCACATTATGCACAAACGCGAAATAGCCCCAATCGAATGGTACGAACAAATCGTCCTGCCACGCGACAGGCAGGTCCAGATCGTCGAGCGCGAGCCCATGTTGGCCAAAAATTCCACTGTCTGCAGCGGCGGCGGTCAGGTTGGTATCGAGCCCCAAGACAATGTCCGCATCTGTGCGCGCGCCTTCCAAGCGCACACGCGCCAACAATGAGGCGCCGTCTCCTGCGCCGACAAATTGCAGATCACAAGCGCAAGTCTCTTCAAACGCCGCTTCGACGGCAGGGCCTGGGCCCCAGTCGGACACGAAGCTGTCATAAGTATAGATCGTCAGAACAGGGGTCTGTGCGAACGCAGCAGTGCTGGTCGCCAAAACTCCCGCTGCGATGAGGGATGGTGTCTTCATTGATATCCTCCATGCGACGGACGAAAAGAAGTCGAGGGGATACGCTCACCTTCCCTCCGCCGGTCTTAACCGGTTCAGGTTCAACGGGTCCGCTTTCGCATCTCAGCCACAATGGCCCCCCGAGGTTCTTTTTTCTTACGGTATGACAGATCAGCATGCAACCGCAATACGGTCTGGGGCTTGGCAATCGCCGCTTGGCTCGGTAACTCGAACCCAACGGGAGAACGCTCATGTCGATCAACAGTTTCGGTCACCTATTCCGCGTCACCACGTGGGGCGAAAGCCATGGTTCCGCCCTTGGCGCGACGGTGGATGGCTGCCCTCCGGGCATTGCGATTGAGGTGGCGCAGCTTCAGCATTGGCTTGATCAGCGCAAGCCCGGCCAAAATAAGTATACAACTCAGCGGCGCGAAGCGGACAAGGTGGAAATTTTGTCTGGCGTCTACGCTGGACGGTCTACCGGCACACCGATCCAATTGATGATCCGTAACACCGATCAACGGTCCAAAGACTATTCTGAAATCGCGGAAAAGTTTCGACCTGGTCACGCTGACATCACCTATTGGCAGAAATACGGAATTCGAGATCCGCGCGGGGGGGGGCGCTCCTCGGCACGCGAAACCGCAGCGCGCGTGGCCGCTGGTGGCGTTGCGCGAGCCGCCCTTCGAGTCCTTGCGCCCCAGCTGGAAATCATCGGCTATATGGTTCAAATGGGGCCACATCAGATTGACCGCGCTCGGTTTGACTGGGACCAGATTGCACAGAATCCGTTCTGGGCGCCTGATCCAGATGCAGCCAGCGATTGGGCAGGTTATTTGGACGATCTTCGTAAATCTGGCAGCAGCGTTGGCGCGATCATCGAAGTGACTGCGCGAGGGGTGCCTGTGGGGCTCGGTGCGCCAATCTATGGCAAATTGGATACCGATCTCGCCGCTGCGATGATGAGCATCAATGCCGTCAAAGGGGTTGAGGTGGGCGAAGGCATGAACGCCGCTGCTCTCACGGGCGAACAGAACGCCGACGAGATCTCGATGGGTCCAGAGGGCCCGGTCTACGGATCGAACCATGCAGGCGGTATTTTGGGTGGCATTTCCACGGGCCAAGATGTCGTTGTGCGGTTCTCGGTCAAGCCGACCAGCTCGATCCTGACGACCCGCAATACGGTGACCAAATCCGGCAAGGACACTCAGATTATGACCAAGGGACGTCACGATCCATGCGTTGGTATTCGCGCCGTTCCAGTGGGTGAAGCGATGATGGCCTGCGTGATGCTCGACCATATTTTGCTGCATCGCGGTCAGGTCGGTGACGGGCTGCGCGGCGCGATTGGTCCTACACAAAATTGAGGATTATGATCCAAGGCCCCGAGGCCCTTCATGCCTGTCACAAGACGAATGGCAGCGCAGCTTGACACAACCAATGCGCGTGCGTGAAAGTGCAGCGCAGCCGCACCAAAAACTCTATTGTGGTTTGTTTCAAGCCGATTTTGTACGGATTCGACTGATTTGCACAGCGAAAATTCCAGCTGCAATAATCGCCACGCCCATCCCATCCAACAGGCTCAAAGCCTCACCCAACAAGGCCGCTGCGATTGCAACGCCGAAAAAGGGGTTGAGAAAATGAAACGTCGCGGCGCGCGTCGCACCAACCCGCGCAACCAATGAGAACCAAATCCATGTTGCCAGCAATCCCGGCACGATGGTGGTATAGGCAAAGGCCAGCACGAGGGTCCAGGACCATGTAACGTCCCATGTTTCAAGCAACACGCCCGCTGCCAGAAGCGCAGCGCCACCGACCCACATTTGGTAACCGACGACCATCAAGACATTGCCACCCGAGGACGCGCTGCGAACGGATAATGTAGCGATCGCCAAGGCAATCACGCCAATCAAACATAAAGCGAGGCCGAACAGATCCACGCCCTCGGTCAAACGAGTGCCCATGATCATCGCAGCACCGGCAAACCCTGCGAGCAGGCCTGCCACAGCGAGGTGCGGCAAACGCTCTTTCAGCACCGCCCAGGAGGCAAACGCCACAATCAAGGGCATGGTTGACGCAATGATTGCGGCCAACGAAGCCTCGATCGTCTGCATCGCAATAAAAAACAACCCAAGGTAGAGAGAGTTTTGACAGAGACCGAATACAAAAGTGCTGCGCAACTGCGGTCGGGTGAGGCGAAAGCTTTGACCAAACCACGCCGCAAGACCAATCGCCATAGCGCCTGAAAGAAAGAACCGCAGCGCAAGCGTCAACATCGGTGGCGCATCCGCAACGATGATCCGCGCGGATGTGAATGCTGAGGACCACATCGTCGCAAACAAAAGGCCCATGATCAATGCACGAATGTCCAATCGTCAATCTCCCGATAACGAAAAAGGGTCGCCTCTTGGCGACCCCCAGAATTCCAAATGCGGTGCGCCTTAGCTGTTTACGCTATCTTTCAAAGCTTTAGCGACGGTCATTTTCACAACCTTATCCGCATCCTTCTTGATCTGCTCGCCAGTGGCAGGGTTGCGCACCATACGCTCGGGGCGCTCGCGACAATAGACCTTGCCGATACCGGGCAGAGTCACAGCGCCGCCGCCAGCGACTTCGCGCGTGATTACAGCCGACAAAGCATCCAGCGCCACTCCAGCGGATTTTTTGTCCATATCGGCTTCTTCAGCCAAGGCTGTCACAAGCTGGGTTTTTGTAAGCGGTTTCGAAGTCATCTGTGGTCTCCCTGTTTATCGACGCTTTCGGTACATATATTTCGCCACAGGTAAACCTCGGATTCATCCATCCGGCAAGTGAGATATTGCAATTTTCCCAATAAAAATCAGAAATTAATGCCAAAACTACAGAAATGCGGTCTCATCAAAGCTGCGCAGCTTGCGGCTGTGAATGCGTTCGAGCGGCATTTCACGGATGGTTTCCATCGCTTTGATTCCAATCAACAAATGGCACGCAACCTGGGTTTTATAAAATTCGGAAGCCATACCAGGCAATTTCAGTTCTCCGTGGAGCGGTTTGTCAGACACACAAAGCAAAGTTCCGTAGGGCACTCGAAACCGGAAGCCATTGGCGGCAATCGTGGCGCTTTCCATGTCCAGGGCAACGGCTCTTGATTGTGACAGACGTTGAACGGGGCCCGAGTGATCGCGCAACTCCCAGTTGCGGTTGTCAATCGTCGCAACAGTGCCTGTACGCATGATCTTCTTGAGCTCATACCCTTTGAGTTTGGTGACATCGGCAACGGCCTGTTCCAATGCAATCTGGATTTCGGCGAGGGCTGGGATCGGCACCCAAACCGGTAGATCATCATCCAAGACGTGATCCTCGCGAAGATAGCCATGGGCTAGCACATAATCCCCCAATGCCTGACTGTTGCGCAGCCCGGCACAATGCCCCAGCATCAGCCAGGCATGGGGGCGCAGCACCGCTATATGATCGGTCGCAGTTTTGGCGTTTGACGGGCCAACCCCGATATTGACCAGGGTGATCCCGCCACCCTCTGGTCTGGTCAAATGATAAGTTGGCATCTGCGGCATCTTGACCGGACCCGGGATATCGGCATCGGGATCGGTGATCACAACATTGCCAGGAATTACGAAACTGTCATAGCCGCTGTCGGGATCGGCCAATGCGGTCCGGGCGAAGGCCGCAAATTCATCGACATAAAATTGGTAATTGGTAAATAGGATATGGTTCTGAAAATGCTCGGCTGCCGTTGCCGTATAGTGTTGAAGACGCGCCAGTGAATAGTCTATTCGCTGAGCTGTAAACGGCGCGAGAGGCTGCGCGCCGTCTTGGTGGCGAAATTCGACCCCGTTAACGATATTGTCATGAGTGGTTGCCAGATCCGGCACATCGAACACGTCGCGCAGCGGGAAATCGAGCACCCCCTCTTGCGGAACAGGACTGCCTGTCTCGCCGGTCATTGCAAAATGCAGTGGTATCGGCGTCTCGGAAACGCCAATGCTGACTTCAGTGCTGTGGCTTTCGGTGATCAGTCTGATTTGCTGGGTCAAATAGGCACGGAATAAATCGGGGCGGGTGACTGTGGTGGCATATGTTCCGGGCTCCGCCACGTGGCCAAAGCTCAAACGGTTGTCGATCCGCGCAAAGCTGGTCGTCGACAGGCGGATTTCAGGATAATAGGCGCGATAACGATGATCCGGGCGCGTGCCCTCAGCGACCTCGGCAAATTTTGAACGCAAAAACTGAACCCCAGTTTCATAAAGCCGCTCCAGCTCAGCCACCGCGGCGGCAGGATCATGAAATGATTGGCCGCCACCCAGTTCAGGTGTTTTAATTTTTGTAATCGTCATGCTGTCTCAATTCTTTTTTATAACATCCGTCAGGACAAATTTAGTCACATCGACCAACCCCAAATCTGAGATCCGCAGCTCGGGGATCACCACCAGCGCCAGCAAGGAATGCTGCATATAGGCGTTGTTCAGTGTGCAGCCGCATTGGGCCATCGCCTTGACCATCTGATCGGCGGCGGCGGCCATTTCAACGGCAGGTCGGTCTGACATCAAGCCTGCGATCGGCAGCTTGACCAGCGCCAGTTCGGACCCGTCTTTCCAGACAGTGATGCCGCCGCCGACCTGGCCCAAGCGGTTCGCCGCTGCGGCCATCATGGCGCGATTGGTCCCGACAACAATCATGTGATGGCTGTCATGAGCGACAGTGCTGGCCATAGCCATGGATCCTTGGTAGCCGAACCCTGACACGAACCCGTTGACCACGCCACCGGTTGCCCGGTGTCGCTCGACCAGAGCGATCTGGCACACGGGGTCGGTTGCCTCGACAACCCCGCCAATGACTGGCAAATCCGCTGTCAGCGCTTTTGTTGGGGCTTGATTTTCGATCACACCGATCACCTTGGCGGTCACTGCGCTTGCCCCTTCAGGCGCTGTGATCTCAAAGTCAGACGCGCGCAGCTCTTTGCCCAAATGTACAGTTCCGCGGACGTCCGCGGGCCATTTCAAATGCGGGCACGTCACTTCGATTTTGCCGCCGCGGGCAATTGTGACGCCGCGTGCAATCACATGTTCGATTGGCAAATCTGTCAGAGATGATGTCAGTATGACGTCGGCGCGCCGCCCCGGCGTGATGCTGCCGATGTCGCGCTCCAGACCAAAATGCGTGGCGGTATTTATTGTTGCCATTTGCAACGCCACCAGGGGATCACACCCACAGGCAATGGCATGACGCACGACGCGGTTCATATGTCCGTCATGGACCAAGGTGCCTGAATGGCTGTCATCGGTGCACAGAATGAAGTTGCGCGGATCAAGACCCTTTTCGGTGATTGCTGTGATTTGCTTTTCTACGTCATACCAAGCCGAACCCAGCCGCAGCATTGACCGCATTCCCTGTCGCACTCGGGCTGTCGCGTCAGCTTCACATGTGCCTTCGTGATCATCCGCAGCCCCCCCTGCGACATAAGCGTGAAACGGTATCCCCAGATCCGGGCTGGCATAATGCCCGCCGACAGTTTTATTGGCGCGCTGGGTCGCTGCAATCTCGGCCAGCATCTTCGGATCGGCATGCGCGACACCGGGGAAATTCATCATCTCGCCCAGCCCGATGATACCGGGCCAATGCATCGCCTCGATCACATCTTCGGGGGTGATTTCCCATCCGGTGGTTTCCAATCCAGGCGCACTGGGCGCACAGCTGGGCATCTGGGTGAAGATATTGATGGGCTGCAACAACGCTTCGTCATGCATCAAGCGCACCCCACGCAGTCCCAGGACGTTGGCAATCTCATGCGGATCGGTGAACATGGTCGTGGTGCCATGGGGGATCACGGCTGCGGCAAACTCCGCAGGCGTCAGCATGCCGCTTTCAACATGCATATGACCGTCGCATAAACCGGGAATCACATATCGCCCGGCGGCGTCGATGATTTCGGTATCGGGCCCAAGACAATGCGATGCATCCGGCCCGACATAGGCGAACCGCCCCTTGGCGATCGCGATCTGCCAGGCGTCAAGCACTTCGCGGGTTTGAACATTGACCAGCTGACCACCAACAATCATCCGGTCAGCATAGGAGCGCCCCGCCGCGACCGAGATCAGCTCGGCGGCAACATCGGGCCAGGTCGAAACGGTGTTGAACTTTGACATGATACAATTTGACATAGGCCTGCGACATCTACAACCATAGGGCAGATGAAAGATGGGGCAGACATGACAGAAAAATCGATGACGGCGGTAAAAAGCACTCTTTGAACACACATCCCAACCTTGACCACTGGCCGGAACGTGTCGATCTGGCCGCAGCCTTTCGTTGGGCCGCGCGGCTGAACCTGCACGAGGCCGTAGCCAATCATTTCAGCCTGGCACTCCATGAAGATGGCGCCAAATTTCTGATGAACCCCAACCAGATGCACTTCTCACGGATCAAAGCGTCGGATTTGATTGTGGTCGATGCAAACGATCCAGATGCGCTCAGCAAACCCGGCGCACCTGATCCAACGGCTTGGGGTCTTCACGGTGGGCTTCACCGCCACTGCCGCCACGCGCGGTGCGCTATGCATGTCCATTCAATTTTTGCGACTGTTTTGGCAAGCCTCGCCGACAGCCGTTTGCCGCCCATCGATCAAAACTGCGCAACCTTCTTCAACCGGATCGTGATTGATGAACACTATGGAGGCCTTGCATTTGAGGACGAAGGTGCGCGCTGCGCTCAGTTGTTTGACGATCCCAAAAAGAAGGTCCTGGTGATGGGAAACCACGGCGTCATGGTGATCGGTGCCACCGTCGCAGAAACCTTCAATCGCCTTTATTATTTCGAGCGTGCAGCAGAAACCTATATCCGCGCCTTGCAAACTGGTCGCCCCTTGCGTCTTATTCCAGACGATATCGCTGAGAAAACTGCGCAAGAGCTTGAATCCTATCCTGATCAGGATATTCGCCATTTGGCTGAGCTGAAAGCAGTTCTCGATGAAGAAGATGCGTCCTACGCATCCTGATCGTTTTCATTGACCCAAATAAACGACGATTGTGCCCGAACCGGCCGCGCTTGCACTGATTGTGTCATCAGTCCATCCTATCTCTCATGACAGATACGCTTCTCTCAATCGGCCACGGCTATTCAGCGCAAGCGCTGGCGCGGCTTTTGCCTGGCTGGCGGATCATCGGCACCACCCGCAGCGCAGACAAAGCAGCCAAGCTCCGCGCGCTGGGCACTGAGCCTCTGATCTGGCCTGGCACCGACCTGCATGACGCGATCGCTGACGCCAGCCACGTTCTGTTATCTGTGATGCCCGGAACAGTCGGCGACCCGGTCTTTACAGCCTATGCCAACGCGATTGTGGCCGCAAAACCGGTCTGGGTCGGCTATCTGTCGACCACGGGTGTTTACGGCGATCACGGTGGCGCATGGACAGACGAGACCACGCCACTGACGGCCACGACCGATCGTGGCCGCATGCGAATTGCCGCCGAAGCGCAATGGCAAAGTCTTGATATTCCGCTACATATCTTTCGTCTTGCAGGCATATACGGCCCCGGCCGTGGCCCATTTGCCAAGGTTCGCGCAGGCACGGCCCGGCGCATCATCAAGCCCAACCAGGTGTTCAGTCGTATCCATGTCGCCGATATTGCCCAAATCCTACAAGCCTCGATCAACCGGCCCAATCCCGGCGGCATTTATAATGTGTGCGATGATGAGCCTGCGCCACCACAAGATGTGATCGCCCATGCCGCGACATTACTGGATATGCCAATCCCACCTGATACCCCCTATGAAGAGGCTGAGTTCACATCGATGGCCCGATCTTTCTATGCTGAGTCCAAAAGATGCCGAAACGACCGGATCAAGCAAGAGCTTGGTGTGAAATTGCTCTATCCGACTTATCGTGACGGGCTCGCCGCACTTTTGAAGGCAAACCCATGACCACCGCACTCTTTACCCATCCGTCGTCACTGGCCCATCAGATGCCGGTTGGCCACCCCGAACAGATCGCCCGGATTGAAGTGATTGGACGGGCGCTGAACTCAATCGATGGTCTGATGCGCTGCGATGCGCCCGATGCCAACACGGCGGATATTCTGCGGTGTCATCCCCAAGACTATCTCGACCGGCTTGCCAAAGCTGCCCCGAAACAAGGGCTTGTGGCACTCGACGCCGACACCACAATGTCGCCCGGAACGCTGAGCGCTGCGCGTCATGGCGTGGGGGGCAATTGCGCGGCTGTCGATCTGGTTCTGTTGGGCCGCGTGCAAAATGCCTTTGTCGCCACCCGCCCGCCAGGCCACCATGCCGAACGCGAAACACCGATGGGATTTTGTCTGTTTGGCAATATCGCAATTGCTGCAAAACGTGCGCTGGATCACCACGGTTTGACGCGTCTGGCCGTGGTCGATTTTGATGTGCATCATGGCAATGGCACTGCGGATTTGTTGTGGTCAGATGATCGTGTGCGCTTTGTCTCATCCCATCAAATGCCGCTTTGGCCGGGATCTGGCGATCCGACGGAAACCGGCAGCCACGGCCAGATCACCAACATCGCTTTTGCGCCCGGGACCGGCTCGCAGATTTTTCGCGCCCGATATGAGCGTGAGGTCTTGCCTATGCTGCATGATTACGCACCGGAACTGGTGCTGATCTCGGCCGGGTTCGACGCCCATCAAGACGATCCTTTGGCGCAGATGAACTTAACAACTGAGGATTTTACCTGGATCACCGAGCAGCTGTGTGAACTTGCAAATGCCACTGCAGATGGTCGCATCGTCTCGACTTTGGAAGGCGGATATGATTTGTCCGCTCTTGCAGCCAGCACGGCCGCCCATGTTACTGTTCTGAAGGAGCGTGCCCAATGACCCTCTCCCCTGTTTCTGAGCTCAGTTTCGAAGCCGCAATGGCTGAGTTGGAAAATGTTGTGTCGCGCCTGGAGCAAGGCGACGTTGCGCTGGAAGACAGTATTCAACTGTATGAGCGCGGCGCAGAGCTGAAAAAACGTTGTGAAGAAAAGCTCAAAGAAGCCGAAGAGAAGGTCAGCCAAATCACATTGAGCGCCGAAGGCTCCCCAACGGGCACAACACCCTTTGCGGACCAGTGAGCTTCCAGACTCAACTGGCTGCCGCGCAAGACCAGATTGCAGCGGCCCTGACCGATCATTTGTCGATCTATGGGCAGGATACCATCGCCCATGGCATGCGCTATGCCACCCGTGGAGGCAAACGTTTGCGCGGGTTTTTGGTGCTGGAAAGTGCTGCCCTGTTTGACGTGCCTGCGACACAAGCGGTTCATGCCGCCTGCGCGATTGAGGTCTTGCACGCCTATAGCCTTGTTCATGACGATTTGCCTGCAATGGATGATGACGATCTGCGGCGCGGTCAACCCACTGTCCATGTGAAATGGAACGAGGCGACAGGCATTCTCGTGGGAGACGCGTTGCAAACTTTAGCCTTTCAAATTTTGGCAAACGCCCGCAGCCACCCAGACGCAAATATCCGGATTGACCTGATTGCCAGTCTCGCGACGGCTTCGGGTGCGCTGGGGATGGTTTTGGGACAAGCACTTGATATCGAAGCCGAAAGCGCGGGTCGTTCATTGACCCTACCGGAAATCACGCGTCTGCAAGAAGGCAAAACCGGTGCGCTGATCGAATGGGCCGCCACCGCCGGCGCACGATTGAAACAAGCCGACCCTGGGCCGTTGAGCGCCTATGCGAAAGCCATTGGGCTGGCGTTTCAGATCGCCGATGACATTCTTGACATCGAAGGGGATGCGGTCAAAGCGGGCAAACGCCTGCAAAAGGATGCCGACGCGGGCAAAGCGACCTTTGTGTCGCTGCTGGGGCTTGAACCAGCGCGGGCCCGCGCACATCAGCTTATCGACGAGGCCGAAGTCGCTCTTGCACCTTACGGCGAAAAAGCGCAGACGCTGCGCGCCCTTGCCCGCTATATCGTTACCCGAGACGTTTAACACCCGTCCGGGAAGCTCGAAGGAGGCCGCGATGCCCGATCGCCCTTACACGCCACATCTTGACCGCGTGACATCGCCCGCTGATTTGAAATCCATGTCAGATGCGGATCTGTCCAGCGTGGCGCGCGACCTGCGTGCCGAGACGATAAGCGCAGTGTCGACCACGGGGGGTCATCTGGGCGCGGGTCTTGGTGTGGTCGAGTTGACTGTTGCGCTCCACGCCGTCTTTGATGCGCCCAAGGACAAGATCATCTGGGATGTGTCACACCAGTGCTATCCTCATAAAATTCTGACAGGTCGCCGCGACCGGATCCGCACATTGCGCATGAAAGACGGGCTTAGCGGCTTCACCAAGCGTGCGGAAAGCCCCTATGATCCATTCGGCGCGGCCCATAGTTCGACCTCGATCAGTGCTGCACTTGGGTTTGCTGTTGCCCGGGATTTGGGCGGAATTTGTCCTGAAGGGCTCGGCGATGCGATTGCAGTGATCGGCGATGGTGCATTGAGTGCCGGCATGGCGTACGAAGCGCTCAACAATGCGGGCCATTTGAAAAAACGGCTGATCGTTATTCTGAACGACAACGACATGAGCATAGCGCCCCCGGTCGGCGCGATGTCGAGCTATCTCAGCCGGCTTTATGCGGGTGATCCGTTCCAGGACTTCAAGGCGGCCGCCAAAGGAGCGGTCAGCCTATTGCCGCCGCCGCTCCAAAAAGGGGCCAAGCGTGCCAAGGAAATGCTCAAAGGCATGACCGTAGGCGGCACCTTGTTCCAAGAGCTTGGCTTTAGCTATGTCGGCCCTATCGACGGCCACGATATGGATCAGCTGCTCAATGTGCTGCGGACAGTCAAAGACCGGGCCGACGGCCCGATTTTGATCCATGCAATTACGGTAAAGGGCAAAGGTTATGCGGAAAACCGCCCCGACCGGGGTCACGCCACCGGCAAGTTCGATATGCGTACCGGCGAGCAGAAGAAAGCCCCATCCAATGCGCCCAGTTATACCAAAGTCTTTGCCGAGGCGCTGATTGACGAAGCATCCCGTGATCCGCGTATTGTGGCCGTCACCGCGGCCATGCCATCGGGGACCGGGCTTGATCTGTTTGCAAAACGCTATGCCAGCCGCTGTTTTGACGTGGGCATCGCCGAGCAGCATGGCGTCACCTTTTGTGCCGGACTCGCCGCAGGCGGAATGAAGCCGTTCTGCACCATGTATTCGACTTTCCTGCAACGCGGATATGACCAAGTTGTCCATGATGTGGCCTTGCAGAACCTGCCCGTTCGTTTTGCAATTGATCGTGCGGGGCTGGTTGGGGCGGATGGGCCCACCCACGCTGGCAGCTTTGACATCGGGTATTTGACTGCTCTGCCCAATATGGTCGTTATGGCTGCCGCCGACGAAGCTGAGCTGAAGCATATGGTCGCCACCGCTGTTGCCTATGATGACGGTCCGATTGCCTTCCGGTTTCCGCGCGGCGAAGGGGTGGGCTGCGATATGCCTGACGCAGCTGTCGCATTGGAAATTGGCAAAGGCCGGATCATCCAGGACGGCGTAAATGTCGCGATCTTGTCTTTCGGCACGCGCTTGGCCGAGGTTCGCGCAGCATGCGAAAACCTCGCCGCGAAAGGGATCACTCCCACCATTGCGGACGCCCGCTTTGCCAAACCCCTTGATCGCCAGATGATCTTGAAGCTGGCAACCGATCACGATGCTCTGATCACGATCGAAGAAGGCGCAGTCGGTGGGTTTGGTGCCCATGTCGCACAATTTCTGGCTGAGGAAGCCGTCTTTGACGCCGGCCTTAAATTCCGCTCGATGATCCTGCCTGACAGCTATATCGACCAGGCAGGGCCTCGCGATATGTATGACGTTGCAGGCCTCAATGCGTCAGACATAGAGGCGAAAGTGTTGGAAACGCTTGGCGTTGAGACGCTCGGAAAGCGGGCCTGAAACGCGCAGTTATTCTTCATTGCTCAAAAATACCCTCGACAGCGTCAGAAGGCTAAACGATCAAGTCCTGGGCGTCTTGTGTGCTGATGCCAAAGACGCGCTTGTAGCGCTCAATCTCCAAGCCTGGGCCCATCGCCTTATTGGGGTTATCGCTCAGCTTTACAGTTGGCCGCCCATTTGCGGATACGGCTTTGCATACCAGCGAAAATGGCGATAGCGCCTCATGGGGCACCAATCCACGAAAATCGTTGGTCAACCATGTGCCCCAGCCAAAGGACACACGGCACCGACCTGCGAACTGGGCCTGTAGCTCCGCGATTTTGTCGACATCCAACCCATCCGAAAAGATCACCAACTTCTCTTTTGGGTTCTCGCCGCGCTCTTTCCACCATTGGATCGCGATTTCCGCCCCAGTGGCAGGCTCGCCGGAATCAATCCGAATGCCGGTCCATTTTGCCAACCAATCCGGTGCGCGGCTCAGAAATCTTTCCGTTCCATATGTGTCGGGCAGGATGATCCGCAAATTACCATCATGTTCTTCGTGCCAATCGGCCAGAACATCGTAAGGCGCAAGGGCCAACGCCTGGTCATCTTCGGCCAGCGCGGCATAGACCATCGGCAGCTCATGGGCATTGGTCCCGATTGCTTCCACCTCGCGCCGCATGGCGATCTTACAATTCGAGGTGCCGACAAATTTGGGCCCAAGCCCCTCCTGCATGGCTTGGACACACCAATCCTGCCACAGGAACGAATGGCGCCGCCGGGTACCAAAATCTGCGATCCGCAAATCGGCAACGGTCCGCAGAGTCTCCACTTTTTCCCACAGTTTCGTCATCGCGCGGGCGTACAACACTTGCAGTTCGAACCGCCCCATACCAGCCAGAACGGTACGACCGCGCAGCTCCATCAGCACAGCGAGCGCTGGGATTTCCCACAACATCACCTCGGGCCATCTGCCCTCAAAGGTCAGCTCATATTGATCACCGTGACGTTCCAAATGATAGGCAGGCAGACGCAGATCCTCAAACCAATCCATGAAATCGGGACGGAACATCTGACGTTTGCCATAGAACAGGTTGCCGCGCATCCAGGTGCTCTCGCCTCGCGACAGAGTCAAAGAACGGATATGGTCCAATTGCTCGCGCAGCTCGCCTTCATCAATCAGCTTGGCCAGCGGTATGTGCTGCGAGCGGTTGATCAAACTGAATGTGACCTGAGTGTCGGGTTTGTTGCGAAACACCGATTGGCACATCAGCAATTTGTAAAAATCTGTATCGATCAGTGACCGCACAATTGGATCGATCTTCCACTTATGATTGTAGACGCGCGAGGCGATATCCATGATCAGATCCTATACAAGCGTCACGCCAACGGCGGTCATGTCGGCTTTAGCTTTGTCCAACGAGCCCTCGAAATCAATTGCTCTGCATAAGTCCAATTTCACCGCGACATCAAATCCCAGCTTTGCCGCATCTATTGCAGAATAGGCGACACAGAAATCCGTTGCCAATCCAACGAGTGTTAACTGATCGATCCCTCGAGTTTGGCAATACCCCTCCAAGCCTGTCGGTGTCATGTGATCATTTTCAAAGAAAGCCGAGTAGCTGTCGAGTGCGGGATTAAATCCCTTACGGATGATGAGTTCTGCACATTTTAGGTCTAATTCTGCATGCAGGTCGGACCCCGAAGAACCCTGAACACAATGATCCGGCCATAAGACTTGTGGTCCATACGCCAATTCGATGACGCTCATGACTTCGGCGCCCTCATGACTTGACGCGAACGAAGAATGCCCGGCCGGGTGCCAGTCTTGGGTCAAGATGACCGCGTCAAATTCTGGCATCATCGCATTTATTCCGGGAACAATTGCATGGCCGTCGGTCACTGCCAGCGCACCTCCAGGACAAAAATCATTTTGTACATCAATAACAAGCAGCGCGTGGGCCATGGCGGATCTCCGTTTGTTCACCTGCGGCTACCCTACGTCTTGTCGCGCGGGGCGCAACGGCGTATCTCGTTTGATATGGTTACAATCGCCGCACTTTATCATTTTGCCCATGTTCCGGATCCCGAAGCGCTGGCGCCCAAGTTGCGCGATCTTGCTGACGCCCATCATGTGCGTGGTCTTTTGTTGCTGGCCCATGAAGGGATCAACGGAACAATTGCCGGCAGCCGTATTGGGATCGATATCGTTCAAAATTATATCAAGAGCTTAGAGGGCTTTTCCGGACTCGAGGCGAAAGAAAGCTGTGCCTCTGAAATGCCATTCGGTCGGCTCAAAGTGCGCGTGAAAAAAGAGATCGTGACCATGGGCCAGCCGGATGTCGATCCGATTTGCGCCGTTGGCCAATATGTCGACCCAGCGGACTGGAACGCGCTGATCTCGTCAGACGATGTCGTGGTGATCGATACCCGGAACGATTACGAGGTTGCGATTGGTACATTTCAAGGGGCGATTGATCCACAGACCGGCCGCTTTCGCGATTTTCCGCAGTGGTGGCAGGCCAACAAAGATCGCTTCCATGACAAGCGTATTGCCATGTTCTGCACAGGTGGAATTCGATGTGAGAAATCCACAAATTACCTGATGAACCAGGGTGTTAAAAACGTTTACCACTTAAAAGGTGGGATCTTGAAATATCTCGAAGAGGTGCCTTCCGAGGAGAGCCTGTGGCAAGGAGCGTGCTTTGTGTTCGATGAGCGGGTGTCCGTGACCCATGGATTGGCTGTGGGTCCGCATGTGCTATGCCGTGCATGTCGTCGTCCTTTGGAAAATTCCGATTTGTCCCGGCCAGAATATGAAATGGGGGTCAGTTGCCATCATTGCTTGTCAGAACACAGCGATGCTGATCGCAAGAGGTTCCGCGAGCGCCAAAAACAAATCGCTCTCTCGGCAGCTCGAGGTGAGCATCATCTCGCACGTGGTCAATAGATGCCATTTACTCTGAAGGCGTATTCGGATCTTTCTACGCTGCCGTTTGATCAGTTGATCGACGCGCGCTCGCCTGCGGAATTCGCGAAGGACCACATTCCCGGAGCGACCAATCTTCCTGCTCTCAATAATGATCAGCGCGCCATTGTCGGTACAACCTACATCCAGGACAGTCGGTTCAAGGCTCGAAAGATGGGTGCCGCAATGGTGGCGCGCAATATCGCGAAACATCTGGAGGGGCCTTTGGCAAAGATGGATGGCGGCTGGAGGCCATTGATCTATTGCTGGCGCGGGGGGCAACGCTCTGGCGCATTTGCAAGCTACCTCAGCCAGATTGGATGGCGCGCAGATACCATCGACGGCGGCTACAAGGCCTATCGCAAACTGGTCAATGAGCTGTGTTACAAGGCCGTATTCCCAAGTCCGGTGGTTTTGCTCGATGGCAATACAGGGACGGCAAAGACCGATGTCTTGGAACGCCTGAAAAACCAAGGTGTTCAAGTTTTGGATCTAGAGCGTGCAGCAAACCATCGGGGGTCTGCATTCGGCGCGCGTGCAGGGGGCCAGCCCTCACAGAAAAAATTCGAAGGTTGCTTGGCTCATGAGATTGCGAAGTTTGATCCCAATCGTCCAGTTGTAATCGAAGCGGAAAGTAGCAAAGTCGGCGCTCGGGTTGTGCCGCCATCTGTTTGGAAAGCAATGCGCGCGGCCAAGCGGATCAAGTTGACAGCGCCGGTCGATGCGCGCGCCGATTACTTGGTCAACGCTTACGACGACTTATGGGAAAATCCAACAGCACTGGCTGCAGGACTAGAAGCACTGCGACCACTTCATAGGGTCGAAACGATTTTGCGCTGGAAGCATTTGGTGGCTCAAGGGGCCTTTCGGGACTTTGTCGCCGAGCTGATCACGCAGCATTATGATGTGCGCTATGGAAAACCGCGAGAGCACAACGCAGATATCGTCTTGGACACACCGATTTTGACCCCTCAGACATTGGATCAGTTGACGGGCCGGGTCCAAAAAGCGCTTACTGAACTTTGACGTCGAGGTTTTTGGTGATTTCGCCAATGACCACAGCGCCGTTGATCTGGTCACAAACGGCATCGGCCTGCTCGGCGGGCACGCTCGCCAACAGTCCCCCGCATGTTTGTGGATCAAACAACAATTGATCTTTCGGTGTGGTCTCCGAGATGTCGGGCAACTGCGCTTTATTGCTGGGGTAGAGCGATGATTTGACCCCACAGGCGGCCAAAGCCTCGGCGCCGGAATAAAACGGCACGGCCTGCTTCTGCAGCACCGCCCCGACCCCCGAGGCTGCCGCCATGCGCGCCAAATGACCGATTAATCCAAAGCCGGTCACATCGGTCATCGCTGTCGCGACCTTCGCTAAAATCAAAGCGGCTTGAGATTGAGGTTCTGCCATCTGCCGCAAAAGCGCGGCCACATCCGCACCATGCGCAAGCATCTGCATTTCACCGGCAAGCACCACACCTGTCCCGATAGGGCGAGTCAGGATTAAGCGGTCCCCGACACGGGCGCCTGATTGGGTAAGAGCGTGAGGCACAAGTCCTGTCACTGAAAAACCCAAGGTGAGCTCCGGCCCCAAAGTGGTGTGCCCGCCGACCAGCTCTGCGCCCAGCGGGTCAAGAATCGACAATGCCCCAGCAGTGATTTCGCGCAATGTCTCCGCCTGCATGGTTTCGCTCATCCGAGGCAGGATCACAGTGCTCAGCGTGATTTGAGGTTGTGCGCCCATCGCCCAAACATCGCCAAGGGCGTGCACGATTGCCAGTTTGGACATCACATAGGGGTCATCGGTGAGGGCGCGTAAATGATCTGTGCTGATGACTTGTTGCACGGTTCCAATTTGCAAAACCGCTGCGTCATCACCAGCTGATGCAACCACATCGGTGCGTTTAGATTTTGGCAGACCCAGCAGAGCGCTGTCCAACGTGCCCGCACTAACCTTAGCACCACACCCACCACAGAGCGGTTTGTGACCAAGTGTCTCAACCACACCAAGCGCGACCTCGGCGGGAAGGGACTCGGGCGCCATCGTTGGGTAGCTGGTGAACCTATCCATGAACTTGCGATCGATCTTGTCTTTAAGCCGCCACAACGAGGGTCCCGCCACGCGTAGCCCCTTTTTATCTGCAATTGCCTTTTTGCCGCCAAGCGAAATCAATTTCAGGTAGTCTCTTTGCGGTTGATACGCTTTGCGGTTTCGGCCAGAGAGGTCAGCCCGAAGGTTGTTGGCCAGGATCGGGGCCTCGCGCACGGCAAATACTCCTGCTTTTGGGCGAGGCGCATGAGCAAGGTGAGCACAGTCACCAACCGCGTAGATCGACGGATCGCTGCTGCGCAGTTCGGAATCAACTGTGATAAAGCCGTCTTGCAATGCCAGTCCAGTATCGGCCAACCAGTCCTGCGCCTTGGCCCCTGCTGCGCCGATCGTCAGCGCAGAATCCAGGGTCTCACCAGTGGCCAGAACGACTTTATCGGCTTTGACTTGCGTAACTTGCTGTCCTTCGTAGAGCCTAATTTCAAACGACTTGAGTGCTTTCAAGAGCGTATTGCGGGTCTGGTGGCCAAACTCCTTTAGAATTTGTCCCCGATCAATCAGCGCAATATCACCCCGGCCCAAACGATGTGCGCAGGCCATGGCAAGCTCGGCGCCTGCAACGCCGCCGCCCAGAATCACCACAGGTCCAGCCTGGCGGGCCTGTACGAATCTATCCCAACGAGACGCAAAATTTCCAAGCGGCTTTGCCGGAACAGCATGGGCGGTAAATCCTGGCAGTTCGGGCAGGTCAGACGTGATCCCAATGTCCACGGAGGCGATGTCATAGGCAATCGGAGGCCGGTTTTGCAGAATGACATGACCGCTGTTTTTATCAATACCGACGGCGCGGTCAACGATCCAGCGCGCCCCAGCGAACCGCGCCAATCTCACCAGATCGATATCCAATTGCTTTCGGGTGTAGTGCCCTGCCACAAATCCCGGCAGCATCCCTGAATAAGGTGCCGTTGGCCCAGGGTTAATTAATGTTAACCGCACACCAGGCAGCGGCTTCATTCCCCAATGACGCAAGACCAGCGCATGGGTATGTCCACCACCGATCAACACAAGATCTTTCGTCAAAGGAATGGGGGTTTGCATTTTGTGCGGCTCCGCTAGGTACATTCACACAGCTAATGCCAGCGGTCGGCTTTGCACAGCCGCATTCGCGTCGCAGGAAGGAGCCTCGCGAAAATGTCAGCACTGCGGTGGATCGTTTTAGGCGTCAGTTTGAGTTTGATCGGGTTTGGGATTTCTCGTCTCGAGGGAGCGCGCGGTGGCGTGACGATCACCCACGATACCATCGGAGCGACTCCTGTCTCTGTCTATCGCTTGCCTAGTCCTGAACTGGCCCCCGCCGTTGTGGTCGCCCATGGCTTTGCCGGATCACGTCAGTTGATGGAGGCCTATGCGCTCAGTCTTGCGCAGTCTGGTTACATCGTCGCCAGCTTTGATTTCTTAGGCCATGGGCGTCATCCAGACCCAATGCGCGGTGACGTTTCGCAAATCGAAGGAACAACCCAGCTGCTGGTCGATCAAACCCGTGACGTCATTGATTATGCTTTGGATTTGCCATGGGTGAACGGCAATGTCGCGCTTCTTGGTCATTCAATGGCGACAGACGTGATTGTGCGCGAAGCTGCGCAAGACGACCGGATAGGCCCGGTGATTGCGATTTCTATGTTTTCCCAAGCTGCAACGGCAAGTCATCCCGATATGTTGTTGATGATCACCGGTGAATGGGAAAGCAGTTTGCGCCGAGAGGCAGAACGGGTCTTGCGTTTGGTTTTGCCAGATGGTGACGAAGGGCGCACGATTGTTAGGTCAGACGTATTGCGCCGCGCCATTGTGGCACCAGGGGTGGAACATGTGGGGGTGCTCTATTCTGCAACAGGAATGCGTGAAGCGCGCGATTGGTTGAATCTGGCCTATGGGCGCACGAATACAGGGCCCTTGGCAACAACTGGAGGGGCTATTGCGCTATTGTTACTCGGTATTGTTCTTCTGGCTTGGCCGGTGTCATCGTTGTTCCCACAAGGCCCTGCACCTGACGCTCTGAGCCGGAGTGAATTCTGGATCACGGCGAGTGTTCCCCCAATCGTCACACCCTTGGTATTGGCGCCTTTCGACACCCGCATTCTGCCGGTTCTGGTCGCCGACTATTTGACCTTGCATTTGTTGGTCTACGGCATGTCAACATTGGTGATCTTACGCGGTTTCGGTCACCGGATTGGGCCGGTGCTAGTCGGCTCCGCCGTTGCGTTGGCGCTGTTTGGCATCGTGATTTTCGGAGGCTTGGTCGACCGATATGTCGCGTCGTTTATGCCCGCAGGGCTGCGGCCGTTTATAATTTTAGCCATCGCTCTTGGCTCTGTGCCCTACATAGTGGCCGAATCGAAACTTCTGGAAGCAGGGCACGCTGGCTGGCTTTATAGCTTGGCGGCTCGGACATTGTTCTTGCTGTCCTTGATCGGAGCAGTGGCTCTCGACTTCGAGAGATTGTTGTTTTTATTGATGATATTACCAGTGATTGCACTTTATTTTTGCGTGTTCGGATCAATTGGCGGCTGGGTCGGGCGACGCACAGGGTCGGTCGCAACCATCGGCTGGGGCCTTGGGCTTATCCTTGCATGGGCGCTCGGTGTGACTTTTCCAATGTTTGTGTCATAAAACGTTGCGTAGGTTGTCGCAGTCCGATGCTCCTTGGCTCGATGTATGTGCCCTAAACAACAAGTAAAAAGATCCGATGCTGTCGTGAAGAAAATTGGCAAATGCCTTTTTTAGATTTTGCGAAGTCTGCGTCCGTTTCGGATTTTTCAGGTTGTCACAATACCGTGGGGCAAATTGCAATAGGTCGGACTTGACGTCAAAACTGCAACCTCACCGTAGAGGAGTGCGAATGCTTGATCCGCATGTCAGACCCCTAATTGACCCTATTTTGACCCACATAGGGGGTCGCCTTGCTGGCACTGGTTTGACCGCGAATGCGGTGACGTTGGTGGGGCTTGGACTCGGGCTTATATCAGCTGGAATGATCGCATCTGGCATGACGGTTTGGGCACTGGTCCCATTGCTTGCGTCGCGTTTTGCCGATGGCTTAGATGGTGCCGTGGCGCGTGCCACGCAGAAAACCGACTTTGGTGGCTATCTCGATATCACCGCGGATTTTCTGTTTTACGGCGCCATTCCTTTGGCTTTCGTGTGCGTTGATCCGGCAATCAATGGCGTCGCGGGAATGGTCCTGTTGACCAGTTTCTATGTAAATGGGACCAGCTTTCTTGGCTTTGCGATTCTTGCTGAAAAGCACCAGATGCAGACAGATGCCCGCGGGACCAAGTCGCTTTATTTCACCGGCGGATTGTTGGAAGGAACCGAAACCATTGGTTTTTTTGTGCTCCTCTGCCTGCTTCCGAATTATTTCGCGCCGTTGGCGTGGATTTTTGCTGTCTTGTGTTTTGTAACGGCAGTGTCGCGTATACTTCTGGCGCGTAAGGTGTTCCCTGAATTCGACCAATCGAAAGAAATCTAGATGAAAAAAACTCTTTTTGCAGCGGCGTTTGGCATTGTCGCATGTCCCGCTTTCGCTGAGACAGATCCTGCTGATTGGTCTGCGGTTACCGACGCCGCGCTCGGCCAAGAGGTCTTCTGGAACGCTTGGGGCGGTTCGACCACCACCAATGATTTTATTGCTTGGGTTGGCAGCCGCGTCGCTGAGGAATATGGCGTCATGCTTACCCATGTGAAGCTGACCGACACCGCCGATGCCGTGTCACGGGTTTTGGCTGAAAAAACGGCCGGGCAGGACGACGACGGTGCGATTGACATGATCTGGATCAACGGCGCGAATTTCGCCGCGATGAAGGATGCCGAATTGCTGTTTGGTCCCTTTGCTGAGCAGTTGCCGAACTGGGCCTTGGTGGATATCGAAGGAAAGACCGTCCAAACCGACTTTACCGTCCCGGTGGACGGCTTTGAGTCGCCTTGGGCCATGGCGCAAGTCGTCTTCATTCACGATACCGCGCGTCTGGCGGAGCCTCTGCGGTCTATGGATGCTCTGCTCGCGTGGTCCAAGGCCAATCCAGGCCGATTTACCTTCCCACAACCGCCAGATTTTCTTGGCTCGACCTTTCTCAAGCAAGCGCTGATCGATTTGCTTGACGATGCCAGCGCGCTGCAAGTTGAAGCCACGGATGCAACATATACCGAAACGACAGCCCCCTTGTGGAGCTTTCTCGAAGAGCTCACACCAACCCTTTGGCGACAAGGACGCGCTTACCCCCAAACCGGACCGCGACAACTGCAATTGATTGCCGATGACGAACTTGATCTGGCGATTTCCTTCAGCCCGGGCGAAGCATCGGCGGCGATCGCAAATTTTCAATTGCCTGAAACTGCGCGCACTTTCGTCTTGGACAAGGGCACGATTGGCAATGCCAGCTTTGTTGCCATTCCCTACAACTCCGGCGCCACCGAAGGTGCGATGGTTGTTGCGAATTTTCTTCTGTCGCCCGAGGCGCAAGCGCGCGCTCAGGATCCGTCGGTTCTGGGGTATGGCACAGTGCTGAATATGGATGCCTTGGCCGCCGATGATCGAGCGATGTTTGACGATCTGGAGCTGGGGGTTGCAACATTGTCCCCGACGCAGCTGGGCACAGCCTTGGCGGAACCACACCCCAGCTGGATGACACGTATCGAAGCAGACTGGATCAGCCGCTACGGCGTTACTGAGTAGCCGAGGGGGTATGAATGGTTTGTGAGCGACCGGATGCTCTGGATGTGCGGCTGGATTTTTGGAGGCGGATCGGTCTCAGCCTGGATTGTTATTTGGGCAATGCGGCCTTGTATCGACGTATGATTTGGCCCCTCTCATCATTTGGTTTGCAAACGGCTGGTGGGCAGCGGTTCACGCCCCCTTTTGGGGTTCGCCTGCTTGAGTGAGACGATAACCATCACAGAAGAAAAATTTTCTAAATCGCTCCGACTTGGTTGGCTACCGGGTTTGACTGTGCTTGCCCTTATGGGACCAGTGTTGGCCGGTTTGGCAGGCACACTCGCACCCGCGTTTGGCTGGTTGCCGGGGCTGGACGAGGTTCGCTTTTCGCTCGATCCATTTCGTGCGTTGTTCGGTTGGCCGGGCTTTGCCGCTGCCGCAAGGCTAAGCGTGACCACCGGTCTTGGCGCCACAGTCTTGTCAGTGGTGCTGGTGATCGCAATATGCGCAGGATGGGCGGGCAGTCCGATGTTTCGCTGGCTGGAACGGATGCTATCGCCTCTTTTAGCGGTCCCTCATGCCGCCGCCGCTTTCGGGCTTGCTTTCTTGATCGCGCCGTCGGGTTGGATCGCCCGTTTGGTTTCACCTGGCATGTCCGGATGGCATCGCCCGCCGGATCTTCTGATCGTACAAGACCTATGGGGCTTTGCGATGATGGCCGGCTTGGTCGCAAAAGAGGTGCCGTTTTTATTACTGATGACGCTGGCGGCCTTGGGTCAAGCCGATGCGTCACGCAGCCTGACGGTCGCACGTGCGCTAGGATATTGTCAGGTCACGGCCTGGCTGAAGGGTGTTTTCCCGCGCATCTACTGTCAGATCCGATTGCCAGTCTATGTCGTGCTGGCTTATTCTATGTCTGTGGTCGACGTTGCGGTGATCCTCGGTCCCAACACGCCTCCGACACTTTCGGTTCAAATAACTCGCTGGATGAGCGACCCAGATCTGGCCTTTCGTTTACAAGGCGCTGCAGGGGCAGTGATTCAATTTGCTCTGGTTCTTGGCGCTATGGCTGTGTGGTGGCTTGGTGAAAAGACCGTGGCTCGTTTGGGGCGGCGTTGGGTCCGTCGCGGGCGGCGCGGTCAGGCAGATCGTTTCATCAAGTGGTTTGGTTTGGTCGCGGCTGTTCTCTCGGCCAGTGTGATTATCCTTGGGCTTTTGGGCCTTGCCATATGGTCTTTTGCAGGGTTTTGGCACTTTCCCGATATTTTGCCGGACGGCTTCACGCTCCGGTCATGGAATCGGCATCTTCCGGGAATTTGGTCTGCGACTGGTGAAACCGTCAAGTTGGCCGGTACCGCCACTGTTATCGCATTGTTTTTGGTCATTGGCTGCCTTGAAGCCGAGCATCGCCACGGTCTCAAGTTATCGCATCGCGGCATTTTTCTTTTATATCTCCCTTTAATCATTCCGCAAATTGCGTTCTTGCCGGGTCTGCAAACGCTCTTGCTGATCACTGGTGCCGAGACCGGGCGCGTGCCGGTTGTTGCCGTGCACTTGGTGTTCGTTCTGCCTTATGTGTTTTTGTCGTTGGCCGATCCGTTCCAGGCCTGGGAGCCAAGGTTTGGCACCATTGGAGCCGCGCTCGGAGCAGGAGCAGACCGGATATTGTGGCGCATCCGCTTACCGATGTTGATCACACCGATCCTAACGGCATTTGCCGTTGGCTTTGCGGTATCCGTCGGACAATATCTGCCAACGCTTCTGGTGGGAGGAGGTCGGGTATCGACCTTGACGACCGAGGCGGTCGCCTTGGCGGCTGGCGGGGATCGCCGGACAATCGGCGTTTATGGTTTGGCTCAAACCTTCGCTGCTTTCTTGCCTTTTGCTGTGGCGCTTTTGTTGCCCGCTATGTTGTGGCGCAATAAGAAGGGGATGCGGGATGTCTAGGGATGGCTTGACCTTATGCGACGTGCAGATTTCAAAGGTCGGGGTGCCATTGTTCGCGCTCGACACCCACGTCGGATCGGGTGAAGTCCTGACAGTCATGGGACCCTCAGGTATCGGAAAGTCGACACTTCTGTCGTTCATCATTGGCATGCTGCCAACGGCGTTTAACGCATCAGGGCAGGTCCTTCTGAATGGTCAAGACATCACGGATTTTTGCCCAGAGGCGCGCAAGGTCGGCATATTGTTCCAAGACGATCTTTTGTTCCCTCATCTGAGTGTTGGCGAGAACCTGGCGTTCGGCCTTGCCCCTGGGATCAAGGATCGTGCGGCGCGAATAGATGCAGCGTTGGTTGAAGTTGGCCTTAAAGGGTTTGCATCCCGCGACCCGGCAACACTGTCAGGAGGCCAGAAAACGCGAGTTGCGCTGATGCGAATGCTGTTGTCCCAACCCAATGCCTTGCTGCTTGACGAACCCTTTGCGCGACTTGATGCCAAGCGACGAGGTCAAGTGCGCAGTTTGGTTTTCGGTATCGCCAAACGTCGAAATTTGCCGGTTTTGATGGTGACTCATGACCTTGAAGATGCACGCGCTGCCCAAGGTCGGATCATTGACCTAACAGCGCCACCCGGCACAAAACCTTAAGGCGGATCGTGGCATTGTTGGACAAGTCGATGGCTGTTAAAATCTCGGTAAATAGGAGCGCCCCATGGCAAAAGTTTTGGTCTATTACGCCCATCCGGGGGCTCGCTACTCGCGGGTAAACGCAAAAATGGCACAGGCTGCGCGCAGCGTCGCCGAAATCACCTTTATAGATCTCTATGCGCGCTATCCACGCCAGACGATCGATGTCGATGCCGAGCAGAAACTGCTTCTAGACCATGATGTCATTTTGTTCCAATTTCCGTTGTTTTGGTACTCGACCCCGTCGATCATCAAAGAGTGGCAAGATCTGGTTCTGGAAACTGGCTTTGCTTATGGAAAAGGGGGAAATCGGCTCGCGGGTAAGGTGTTCATGCTGGCAATAACAGCATCAGGATCAAGCGATGCTTACACAAAATCCGGGCATCAGAATTTTCCGCTGCGTACTTTTCTGACCCCGCTGGAACAAACCGCGCGCCTTTGCAAAATGCGATTTGTACCGCCATATGTGCTGCATAGCGCCCTTCAGGTCGACAGCGCGGGCGTTGCGGATCATGTGGCGGGCTATACGCGCTTGCTCGCAGCCTTAAAAGATGACCGCCTAGACTTTGATGCCGTAGATGCGGCTGGTGACATTTTGACCTTTGAGTCACCGCTGATTGTTGGAGAGCACTGATATGCAAGATTTTTTGATCCTCGCTTTCGTCTTTCTGGTCGCTGGTGTCATAGCTGTGCCAATCGCTGCGCGGCTTGGGCTGGGATCTGTCCTGGGCTATTTGCTTGCGGGAATTGTAATTAGCCCGCTGCTCAGCACGCTTGGTGTCGACGTGATCAGCGTCCAGCATTTTGCCGAATTTGGCGTCGTCATGATGCTGTTTCTGGTGGGGCTCGAACTGGAGCCGAAAATGCTGTGGCAGATGCGCACACGGCTTGTCGGGCTTGGAGGATTGCAAATCACATTGAGCGCTGGTGTCGTCACTGCGGCTGCTTTGGCGCTGGGCCAATCCTGGACAGTCGCGCTGGCGATTGGCTTGGTCCTGTCCTTGTCGTCTACTGCTATTGTTTTGCAAACACTGCAGGAAAAGGGTTTGATGAAGTCGGATGGTGGGCAAGGCAGCTTCTCGGTGCTCTTGGCCCAAGACATCGCGGTCATTCCGATGTTGGCCTTGGTGCCTTTGCTGGCCATGCCCGAACTTGCCGAGAGTTTAAGTCACGCGGCCGACCACACCAGTGATGGGCATGGTGGCGGACATGACGAACCGTATGATCTTATGGCGCAGTTTGCCGCTTGGCAGAAAACTCTGATTACGTTGGCCGCGATCGGATTCGTCATTATGGGTGGCACTGTGCTGACCCGGCCGATTTTCCGTTTTGTTGCGGCTGCCCGGTTGCGGGAATTGTTTACAGCAACGGCGTTGATGATTGTGATCGGCATCGCCGCCTTGATGACGATTGTCGGCTTGTCCCCGGCTTTGGGGACATTCCTGGCCGGAGTGGTTTTGGCCAATAGCGAATATCGTCATGAGCTTGAAAGCGATATCGAACCTTTCAAAGGATTGTTATTAGGCCTGTTTTTTATAACTGTTGGCGCCAGTATCGACTTCGGCTTGCTGGGTTCAAACCTTGGCCACATCCTCGCGCTAACGATTGGGCTGCTGGTGGCAAAAGCCGCGGTCCTTTTTGCTCTGGGCGTAATATTTAAGATAAACGGCGCGGACAGATGGTTGATGGCGTTGGGGATGGCGCAAGCGGGTGAGTTTGGCTTCGTCCTGCTCAGCTTCACGGTCGCAAGCGCGGTCATCCCGCAAGCGATTGCAGACCAACTTCTATTGATTGTCGCATTGTCTATGTTATTGACGCCCGGCCTTTTTATTCTGTTCGATCGTGTGATTGCGCCGCGATATTCGCGTGGCCAGGCGCGCGCAGCCGACAATATTGACGAAAAAGGCAAAGTGATCATTGCGGGCCACGGGCGATTTGGTGGCGTAATCAATCGGATGCTGCGGAACGCGGGACATACGACTGTTGTTCTAGATCACAGTTCCGGCCAGTTGGATATGTTACGCACTTTCGGGGTCCAAGCGTATTTCGGCGATGCAACACGGCCTGATTTGCTGCACACTGCAGGGATCGAGGATGCAGCAGTGCTGGTGGTTGCGATCGACAATCGCGAGCAAATTACTGAGTTGGTCCGGTATTGTACACACTCCTACCCTCATGTGAAAACGGTCGCGCGGGCTATGAATCGCGATCATGTCTATGAACTTTATGCGGCCGGTTGTCGTGAAATCATCCGCGACACCTTCGATTCATCGGTTCGCGCCGGGCGCTCTGCTTTGCAATGCCTGGGCATGCATGCCTATGAAGCCGAATTGTTCACACGCAGTTTTGTAGCTGATGATCGGGCGGCGTTGATTGAGCTTGCCACTTTATTTGACCCAAATATTCCGACTGTTGAAAACGCACCTTATGTGGCGCGGGTCAAAGAGTTGATGGCCGAACGCGAGGCGGCCTTGCAAGGCGCGCATAGCGCATTCCAAAGTCGCATGGATCGCGGATGGTCACAGCCTACGCCTGAAGACCATGAGGCGGTAGAGAAGTGACAGCTTTGTTTTTTTTGAGAAAGATCCCGGTGCCACAAACTGGTGGGGGCAATTATTTTGTGGCACCGGGGTCAGAGCGTTTGCTCTTGATGCAACCGTTATGTGGATCAATCGGGGCTGGGATAAGGAGGCTTTAAGCTAATTTCCGGGTCTTAATTGGGCGCGAATAAGGCAAATTCAACCTAAGGTTGTGTCACGCGACTTGCGTTGCGGTGAATTGCGCGTCACGATTGTTGTATGACAACGCAGATACCCGTGATGTTTCCAAAGGCTAAGCCGTCAACCGTTCACTTTCAGCGGCCAGAGCTCAATCTGATTCTTGGGCTTTATGGTCAAATGGTGGCGGCGGGCGAATGGCGTGATTACGGAATATCGGGATTGCGCGATGTTGCTGTATTTGCTGTCTTTCGTCGTACGGCGGAGCAGCCTTTATACCGAATAGAAAAGCGCCCGAAACTGGCGCAGAAACAAGGTCAATACAGTGTAATCGGTATGGATGGGCAAATCCTGAAGCGGGGAAATGACCTGAAAACGGTGCTGCGCGTGTTGGAACGCAAACTCATCCGCGCAGTTGATTAAGAACGCTTGTAGCCGATAAAACCGCCAAATTCGCCACCTGCGATCCCCGTGATGGCCTGATCAAGAGATTCTTTAATGACGCTCATATCTTGCGCGTTGGTATGCAATAGGGTGTGTGCGTCGTTCAAACGACCGAGACGACTTCTGCAGAATACCAAATCTCCGCGTTGCCGATATGCACACACACTCAGACAAGCGCGGAACTCATCTTGGAGCATAGTGCTGTCACGTGGACATTCGCGCTGTATGGCGGACATCACCGATCAAGGAGCGTCGGCAAAGCATCTAGCAGAGCGCGTGCGCCTTGGCCGACGCCACCTTTTGGGC